>SHVW01000087.1 GCA_009694085.1 Alphaproteobacteria bacterium | reverse complement strand
ATGAAGTTCATGAACCTCGCTCTCGCGATCATGGCGTTCGCGGTCCGCGCCGTTCGAAAACACCTCCGACAGGCCATCGATCGCCTGGCGCTTCCATGTGCTCACCTGGTTGGGATGAACCTGGTGCTTGGATGCGATCTCTTGGACCGGTCTTGTCCCCGCGCAAAGCCTCAAGTGCCACACGAGCCTTGAACTCGCCCGTAAACCGTCTCCGCGTCGTCATGTCGTATCCCTCCGTTAGCCGGCGGAATACACCTTAACCCCCCGTCCGATTTTCCAGGACCAGCTCAAGCATCACACAATTTTTCCAGTTCCGCGTAATCGCAGCGTGCAAAATTCTTCTCGATGAAATCCAGCATGTTGGAGGACAAATCACCGTAAGTTCGCCCGATCTGTTTCGACACGCTTCTCGCAATTTGACGGTTCGGAATTTTTCCAGCCGTGTCTCGCTCCCGCTTGAACGGCTCAATACGTGATCTGCGATGTGAGGTCTTTACGTCCGAGCCTGTTGCGGTGCCCCGTTTACCTACCTCGGATTGTTACCCCAGCCGAACAATCTAGTTTCCCGAGTCTTCAAGCGCTGCGCTGAGAAGACTTGTCAGTCGGGATTCGAGGTTTGTTCCTTCAAGCGATTCTCCTACCTCTCTCTGGAAATTCGACAAATTTTCCGTGCGGGATGCCGCCAGCCTGGAGTGCCTCTAACCCGTCCGCTCGGGAAAAAGCCCCGGCATCCACAGCCCGGCAAGGGTCGCGGGAAAGGCGAGGCGCAGGGGCGCGCGCGTGCTCGCGGATATCACGACGCCCCTTTCGATCAGCGCGGAGACGGTTCGGCGGGCCTGACGTTCGCCGGTGCCGACGAGGCCGGCGGTATCGGCGCGCGGCAGCTCGCCGCGATACAGCAGGGCTTCGAGCACCGCGCCGGATTTGGGCGGAAGACCACCGAACCGGATTTCTTCCTCGGCCCAGAGCAGGATGCGCGCGCGCAGCCGGTCGGGTTGCATCAGCCGCTCCATGAAATTCACCTGGTCGAGGCAGGTCGTGAGAAAAAATCTCGTGAACTCGACCAGATTCTTTTCGCTGAGATGCCCCCTGCCGTCGAGATCGTTGCGGCGTGTCAGGTCGCAGGCCGCAAGCTGCGCCTTATAGGCGGCGACGTTGCGCGCCAGGCCGCGCGCGACCGACCAGACCGCACCGGTGTCCAGTGCGTTGAGCAAGGTCGCGTGCGACATGAGCCGGGCGACGCGGCCATTGCCGTCGAGGAAGGGGTGAATCCACAGGAGGCGATGATGGGCGGCGGCGGTTGCGATGATAGTCTCCGTCTTGCCCAGTCTTTCGTAAGCTTCCTCGAAGCGCTTGAGGAAGCGCGGCACGGCGGGCGCGCCGACAGGAATATGCCGGCCGACGGCGACATCGCGGGTGCGGAGTTCGCCCGCAACGACTTTTGTCCTCTCGCCGGTCGCCGGGTTTTCGACCCACAGGAGGTCCTCGGGCAGAGCTGCGCAGAAGCGGCGGTGGATTTCCACGATGGAGTCGACGGCGGTGGCGTTGCCCTTCAGCCCGCCGCCGTCGATCCATCGCTGAACCGCGATATGCGCCTTGGCCTCCACCTGAAGATCGCGCCGCTTGGGATCGTTGCTGTAGTCGCCTTTCAGCGCGCGCTCGATATCGATCGGGTGCGTGTCGTGCCCTTCGATCAGGTTGCTGTAGTAGCAGTTCATCGCCCGCACCAGATCGGCGAGGGACGAGGTGAGGCTTTCGGGCAGGGAGCGGCGGAAGCCGGCGCTGCTCCGTGCCAGTTCCAGCGCGAGATCGGTTAGATCGGGCCGGTGCCTGGAGCCCCCTTCGATGAGGAGCGGCTCCATAAATCCAATGGGTTCACTCCGGTCTTCGACCGGTTTAATGTCCGATTTTGTGACCGCTTGTCCCTTAGCCATATATCGTTTTATATCATGATATTGAACGTTATAGAACAAGATATATATCTCACTAAATATCCGGTTGTTAGGCCGCTTTAAAATCGAGGTTTCGCGGTGGATAGCCAGGCGGCGGATTGTGGTCGATATGATGCGCGAGACCGGCGTTCGCCTTGCCCAGGGCGACCCGGCAAGGTAGCGTCCCCCCACCCCTCGACGAGCTAGGCCCGCCCCATGACGCCTTCCGCCGCCCCTGCCCTGCGCCGCAACGCGGTCGAACCCGCGCTGGGCGAGTTGCATGCGCTGCTCGGCGACCGGCTGTCCACGGCGCAAGCCGTGCGCGATCACCACGGCACCGACGTGTCCTATCACACGCCCTACCCGCCCGACGCGGTCGCCTTCGCGCAGTCGACCGAGGAGGTCGCGGCGATCGTCAAAATTTGCGCGCGTCACGGCCTGCCCGTCATCCCCTACGGCACGGGTACCTCGCTCGAGGGCCAGATCGGCGCGGTCCAGGGCGGGGTGTGCATCGATCTCGGCCAGATGAACCGAGTGGTCCGCGTCAATCCCGAGGACATGGACGTGACGGTCGAGGCCGGCGTCACGCGCAAGCAGCTCAACGCGCACATCCGCGACACCGGCCTGTTCTTCCCGATCGACCCCGGCGCCGACGCCTCGCTCGGCGGCATGGCGGCGACCCGGGCGTCGGGCACCAACGCAGTGCGCTACGGCACCATGCGCGAGAACGTGCTGTCGCTGACCGTGGTGCTCGCCGACGGCCGCATCATCCGCACCGCGCGGCGCGCGCGCAAATCGGCCGCCGGCTATGATTTGACCCGGCTATTCGTCGGCTCGGAGGGCACGCTCGGCGTGATCACCGAGGTGACCTTGCGCCTCCAAGGCATTCCCGAGGCGATCTCGTCGGCGGTTTGTGCCTTCGCCACCATCGAGGGCGCTGTTAACACCGTCATCCAGACCATCCAGGCCGGCGTGCCCGTGGCGCGCATCGAATTGCTCGACGAGGTGCAGATCGACGCGGTCAACAAATACGCCAAGCTGGACTATCAGGTCGCCCCCACCCTGTTCTTCGAGTTCCACGGCACCGAACGCGGCGTGGTCGAGCAGGCCGAAACGGTCGAAGCCCTGGCCCAAGACAACGGCGCCGGCGAATTCCACTGGGCGACCAAGCCCGAGGATCGCAGCAAGCTATGGCAGGCGCGCCACGACGCCTATTTCGCCGCACTCGCGCTCAAGCCGGGCTGCAAGGGTTGGGCGACCGATGTCTGCGTGCCGATCTCGCGGCTCGCCGAATGCATCGTCGAGACCAAGAAGGATCTGGCCGCGTCCTTCGTGCCGGCCGCGCTGGTCGGCCATGTCGGCGACGGCAATTTCCACCTGGTCTATCTGATCGATCCGAACAAGCCGGCCGAGATCAACGAGGCCGCGCGGCTGAACGAGCGCATGGTGCTGCGCGCCATTGCCATGGACGGCACCTGCACCGGCGAGCACGGCGTCGGCTGGGGCAAGATGGAGTTCCTGCAAGCCGAGCATGGCGAGGCGCTTAGCGTGATGCGCCAGCTTAAGATCGCGCTCGATCCCGACGGCATCATGAATCCGGGCAAGATCGTGCGGGTCTGAGCCGACCGGATTTTCGCCACATTGCCATTGAAAATGCGATCCAACATGGATTGCCCGGCGGGCGAACGGCCCGTAATCTAGCCTTCGTCCGTCATCCGCCTCGCGGAGCTATCGAGTGCGCAAGATCGCGATCATATCCGGGACGATCCTGACCTTGCTCGTCCTGGGCGCTCTGGTGGCGCCCGGCTTCGTCGATTGGAACGCCTATCGCCCGCGCATCGCCGAGGCGGTCCGCCACGCGACCGGCCGCGATCTCGTCATCTCCGGCGATCTCAAGCTCGCCATCTTGCCCAGCCCAAGTCTTTCGGTGGACGGTATCCGGCTCGCCAGCGTGGCGGGCGCCGCCAGCCCCGATCTGGTGAAACTCGCCGCACTCCGCATCCATGTCGCCTTCGCGCCGCTGCTGTCGGGCCGCATCGAGGTGCGCTCGATCACGCTCATCGAACCGGTGGTGGAGTTGGAGGTGCTTGCCGACGGTCGGGCCTCCTGGCGCTTCGACCTGCCCGCTACCGGCGCGGCTTCCGATGGTCCGCCGCCTGTCAGCCTCGACGACATCGCCATCGAACGCGGCACCATCGTTTACCGCGGCGATGGCACGGTCGAACGGCTGGAGCGCGTGCAAGCTAAGCTCAGCGCCCAATCCCTGACCGGGCCGTTCCGCGCGAGCGGCACCGCCGATCTGCGCGGCTTGCCGGTTACGTTTCAGGCCGCCATCGGACGGATCGAGGACGGCCAGGCGACGAGTGCTTCGCTCGGCCTCGGCGCGGCGTCGGCGGATTTGCAGCTTACGGGGTCGCTGCGCACGGCCGCCGCGGGGCCGACATTCCAGGGGCGGGTGAAGGCGACAATCGGCGAACCCGCCCGTCTGGCCGCCGGGTTCCAGATCGGCGCGCTGCCGCCGGCCCTGAGCCAGCCGCTCGCCGTGGAGGCCACGGTCACGGCATCGGCCACCGCCATCGCGCTCAACGATCTGGCCATTCAGTCCGGCGAATTGCGCGCGACCGGCGGGCTCGACCTGTCCCTGGCGCCGGCCAAACGCGCCCGCCTGGCACTCGCCGTGCCGCGCCTCGACCTGGACAAGTTGATGCCGGCGGAGGCCGCGCCGGTTGCGCCCACGGCCGGCACGCCGCCGAATTTGACCTTGCCAGCATCCCTGCCGGGCGCGGTATCGGCCTCGGTCGATCTGACCGTCGATGCGCTCGTCTATCGCGGCGGCATCGTGCGCCAGGCTCGAGTCAACATGACGCTCGACCGCGGCGCTCTGGCGATCAACCAGATGACGGCGCAACTTCCCGGCGGCTCCGAACTCTCCGCCATCGGCCGGCTTAGCCCGATCGCGGGCGGCGGCGCGGAGATGCGTTTCGACGGCGTGGTGGAGATCGGTTCGGAAAATCTGCGCGTGGCACTGGAGTGGCTGAAGCTCAACCCATCGGGCGTGCCCGCCGATCGGCTGCGCAAGATCGCGCTCAAATCGGAAATCGCGGTGACGCCGCGCGAGGTTCAATTCACCGGCCTCGACCTGCGCCTCGACGCCTCTCGGCTGACCGGCGGGCTGACCCTGGTGCCGGGCGCGCGTCTGTCGCTCGGCGCGCGGCTCGCGATCGACCGCATCAATCTCGATGCCTATCGCACCGCCCAGCCAAATCCGGCCGGCGCGTCTGCGCCATCGATGCCGCTGGCGCAGCTATCGGCCCTCCAGGCCTTCGATGCGCGGGTGGAAATCAAGGCCGGTCAAGTCACGATCGAGCATACCCCGCTCGACAACGTCGTCTTCGATGCCACGCTGGTCAGCGGCAAGCTGACCCTGACCCAGTTCGGCATCGGCAGCATTGCCGGCGCGGCGGCCCATGTCAGCGGAACGGTCGATGCCTCCGGGGCAAACCCGGCTATGGACCTCAATGCCGAATTGTCCGCGCGCAACCCGTCAGGCCTTCTGCGCCTGGTTGGAATCGCGCCAACCCTGTCGCCCGACCAACTCGGTGTCTTCGCCTTCAAGGCGCGCCTGCGCGGCGGACTTGAAAATCTCCGGGTCGACAGCGATCTGCTGGCGCTGGGCGGCACCAGCCGGCTCGGCGGTAGTTTTGCCTTAAATCAGGCAGTGCCCGGCTTCGATGTTGCCTTCGAGGCGCGCCATCCCGAATTGTCCCAGCTTCTGGCCACGCTCGCCCTGGATTATCGCCCGGCTGCACGCACCCTTGGCCCCGCCGCGCTGGCGCTCCATGCCAAGGGAACGACGGCCGAGGCCGCGCTGTCCAATCTCGCGGTCAAGATCGGCGCCGCCGAGATCGCCGGCCTGGCAAAGATTTCGCTGGCCGCGCCGCGCCCGCGCATGGCGCTGGATCTCAAGGCCGGCGTGCTGGATTTCGATCCGTTTCTACCGCCGGACCCTGCCGCCGGCCGCCAACGGCCGATCGGCGCGCCCGTCCCGGTCGCGGGCCAAACCGGCTGGTCGCGCGCGCCCCTCGATCTCGGCGCCCTCCAGGCCATCGATGGCGAGATCGCGCTTGTCGCCACGGCGCTCGCCGCCCGCGGCACGCGCATCGACAATGCCGACGTCAAAGCAACCCTCGCCAATGGCGCGTTCGATCTGGCCAAATTCACGGGCACGATGTTCGGCGGCGCCTTCGATGCCAAGGGCAAACTCACGGCGGCCTCGTCTCATGGCGCCGAACTGGCCGTGACGCTGAAGAATGCCAATCTGCGCCAGGCCGCGCGCAGCACCGCCCAGATGGAAGTGGTCGACGGCCATCTCGATGCCGATCTCGCCGTGACCACGCGCGGCGCCAGCCAGGCCGATCTGATCGCCGGCCTTGCCGGCAAGGGAAAATTCGCCGTGCGCGACGGCGTGGCCGAGGGCTTCGACCTCCCCGGTTTCAGCGCAAGGCTGAACAATCTGGATAATGCGGTCGCCTTCATCGGGCTGGCCCAGACCGCGCTGTCGGGCGGGCACACGCCGTTCTCGCGCCTGGACGGCAGCTATGTCATCGAGTCAGGCGTATTGCGCAGCACCGACATTCGATTGGAGGCGCCTGCCGGTGCCGGCCGGGGCAATGCCGTTATCGATCTGCCGCGCCAGACCATCGACGCCAGCGGCGAATTCCGCCTGACCGAGCATCCCAAGGCGCCGCCGGTTGGCCTCAAGCTGGTCGGTCCCCTCGACCGCCCCCAGCGCAGCTACGAGCTGGACGCGCTGCAAGGCTTCGTCTTGCAACGCATCGGCGACACGCTGCTGCGCCGGGTGCTGCCCGCGCCGTCGTCGACACCGGCGGCGCCGGGGCAAAGCCAACTGGGCCAGACTATTCGGCCGGGGGATATTCTGCGCGGCATTATCAAGGGGCTGGGTAACTAAAGCCCATGACGATTTCGGATGGACGGATCGGAGCAAAGCGCCCGGGATGGGCACGGTGGCTCGGGTCGACCAACACCATCACCCAACAATTCCTCACCCTTGGCGGCCGCGCCGACGTGGTGAGCCTGGCCGGCGGCTTGCCCGCGGCCGAATTGTATCCGATCCCGGCGATCCAAGCCGCGGCTCGCCGCGCCCTGGAAACCCATGGGTCGGCCGCTCTGGAATATGGCCCGGTCGAGGGCTTTCCCGCCCTGCGCCAGCTCATCGCGGCGCGCGTGACGGCCGAAACCGGCGGTGTTTTCACGGCGGCCAATGTGTTGCTGACCAGCGGTTCCATGCAGGCGCTCGACCTGATCGGCAAGGTGCTGATCGATGCGGGCGATTTGATCGTGGCGCAATCGCCGACCTATCTGGGTGCTCTCGATGCCTGGCGTCCGCGTCAACCTAGCTATCGCAGGCTCGACTGGGATTCTCATGAGGCTGGTTTTGGCGAAGCCCTGGCCAAAGCGAAATTCGTTTACGCGGTTCCGAACTACTCCAATCCCACCGGCGTCTTGGTTGCCCAGGACCGGCGAGCGGCCCTGCTGGATAAGGTCATCGCAGCGGGTACTTGGCTGGTCGAGGACGATCCCTATCATTCGATCCAACTGGACGGGCCGCCCGGCCGCAGCATTCTGAGCCATTGCGTCGCGCGGAAATCAGGCCCCTATGACGGCCCGGTGATCTATCTCGGCACCGTTTCGAAGAGCTTGGTTCCGGGCCTGCGCGTCGGCTGGGTTATCGCCGAGGCCGGGATGATCCAAAATCTCGCATTGGCCAAACTGGCCACCGATCTCAGCGGCAGCATGTTTACCCAGGCCGTTACCCTGGATTTGCTTGAGCGGGATTTCGACCGTCATCACGCCAAAACAATCGTGCCGCTTTACCGCGAGCGGCGCGATGCCCTGTGCCGCGAGGCATCCCTGCATTTGCGGGATTGGTTCGAATGGGACGTGCCCGTGGGCGGGATGTTCGTGTGGTTGCGGGCGAAGAACCGGGCGATCGATACCGACGAGCTCTATAAATTCGCGATCGAGGAGAAGGTTGCCTTCGTTCCCGGCAGCGTCTTCGACTTCGCCGGCGAGGATCGCTCCGCCATGCGCCTCAATTTCACGCGCAGCTCTCCCGAAGTGCTCGCCGAGGGGGTCAGGCGATTGGCGCGCGCCATCGGCAACTATGTCTCGTCGCGCCCGCAACTCAAGGGCCGGGATCGTTCCCGGGGCGCGTCGAGCGGCTAAATACTAACTGTAATGCCTGGCCCCAGCCGTTGGCTTGTTTTCTTGCATGGGCTAGCATTTTTTTATATGGTTTAATAAAGACCGGATGGGAGGGGCCATCCTTGGGCAAAATGCCGCACCACGAACGGAGCCCGATTTCACGAAATCTTCACTGGGAGACCACACAATGCACAAGTCGATAGCAACTATGGCCGCGGTTGCGTCCATTCTCTTCCTTTCGCCCGCAGTGTCGGCGCAGGAGAAGTTGGATGTCGGATCGGAATGCACGTATTTCCCGTTCAACTATCGCGATTCCGATGGCGTGCTCAAGGGCTACGACGTCGACGTCGCCAACGAGATCGGCAAGCGGCTCAAAGCAAAAATCGAGTACACCTGTATGAAGTTCGATGGGCTGATTCCGGCGCTGCTGGCCGGCAAGTTCGATTTGATCGCGGCCTCTCTGTCGATCACCGAGGAGCGCGCCACGAAGATCGATTTCTCCGTTCCCTACCGCCTGTCGATCGGCCAGTTCGTCGCGGCCAAGGCGAAGAAGCTGGTGCTGTTCAACGCGGATGGCTCGATCAACAAGGCCGCGTTCAAGGGCATCAAGGTCGGCATCCAGCGCGCCACCACTTACGATAGCTGGTTCCAGGCAATCGTGCCGGACGCTACCGTCGTTCGCTATGAAGGCACCGACGCGGTCTATCTCGACCTCAAGGCCGGCCGGGTCGATGCCATCATGTCCAACCCGATGAAGATCTATCTCGATTTCCTCAGCAAGCCCGATGGCGCCGGATTTGAAGTCATCGGCCCGCAAATCGCAGAAGAGAAATATTTCGGCACGGGTGCCGGCATCGGTCTGCGCAAGGGCAACGACGCCCTGCGCAAGCGTATCGACGTCGCCCTGACCGAGATGAAAAAAGACGGAACGCTCGACAAGTTCAGCAAGTTCTATTTCCCCTTCGCCATCCATTGACCCTAACGAACGCGAACAATTCGACCGCGGGAGCCCGGCCCATGCCGGGCTCCCCGGCGCTCTCGAACGCGCCAAATCGGCCATAGATGGGCGTCGTCGTCGAATGGCTTAATGCTTTCCTGTGGGGCGCCCTGGTCATCCTGGGCGTCTTTTTCGTTGCGCTTGTGCTGACGGTCGTCTGGGGACTGATCGGCGCGACGGCGAAACTGTCGAACAGTACCGTTGCGCGCGGCATCGCGAACGCCTACACCACCGCGCTGCGCGGCACGCCGGAACTGCTGGTCCTGCTGATCGTCTATTTCGGTTCGGCGGTCACCCTGACCAGTCTGGCCAAGTTCGTCGACCCCTCGGTTAAGTTCGTTCATATCCCGCCCTTCTGGGCCGGTTCCTTCGCCATCAGCCTGATCGTCGGCGCCTATGCGACCGAGACGTTTCGCGGTGCCTTCCTGGGCGTCGATCGCGGGCAGATCGAGGCGGCGCGGTCGCTCGGCCTATCGCCGTTCCAAACCCTGTTCTATGTCCGGCTGCCCCAGATGTGGCGCCTCGCGCTGCCCGCCTTCGGCAATCACATGAATTCCCTGATCAAGGAC
Organism: Alphaproteobacteria bacterium; assembly: GCA_009694085.1. GTDB lineage: Bacteria > Pseudomonadota > Alphaproteobacteria > SHVW01 > SHVW01 > SHVW01. The sequence continues at coordinate 5,837 of SHVW01000087.1, read as the reverse complement.
ACGGCCTTGCTGTCGGTCATCGGGGTCGAGGAAATCATGTACACCGCCGACCGCGCGACCACGATAACCAACAAGCCCTTCACCATGTATCTGGTGGTGGCGATCATCTATCTCGCCTTCGTGTCCGTGATCATCAAGACCGTGGCGCTTCTTGAGATCCATGCCAACCGGTATTTGGCGAGGGCGCGATGAATTTCGAGATATCCCTGATCTGGGAAAGCCTGCCCAAAATCGCCGAAGGCGCCGAGCTGACGGTCCGGTTGCATCTTCTGTCCCTAGTGTTCGGCACGGTCTTGGCGCTGGGGCTGGTGCTCATGCGGATCAGCGGCATCGCGATCCTGTCATGGCCGGCCTTCGCCTATATCTATGTCTTTCGCGGCACGCCCCTGCTGGTACAGGTTTTCCTGATCTATTACGGTCTGGCACAGTTCGAATTCATCCGCGCGAGCCCGCTCTGGATTATTCTGCGCGAGCCTTTCTGGTGCGCGATCATCGCCTTCTCGCTCAACGTCGCGGCCTATACGGCGGAAATCCTGCGCGGCGGCATTCAGGGCGTCGACCAGGGCCTGCACGAAGCCGGCCGGGCGCTCGGCCTGTCGACCAGCCAGCGTTTCATCCACGTCACCGCGCCGATCGCGATCCGCCTGTCGCTGCCGGCCTACGGCAACGAGATGATCAGCCTGATGAAGGGAACCGCGTTGGTCAGCCTGATCACGATGTACGACATCACGGGTGTGGCGCGAACGATCATGGCGCGCACCTTCGCGCCCTACGAGATTTTCATATCTGCGGCCATCGTGTATTTGGGCCTGACCTGGCTGATCCAGCGCGCCATCGCCCATGCCGAACGCCGCTTCAGCCGATATGTGCGAGCGTAGGAGCGGTCATGGCGGATAAAACAAGCGCTGCGATGATCCAGCTCGACCGTGTAACCAAGTCGTTCGGTTCGTTCCAGGCGCTGAAAGGCGTCGACCTCGCGATCGAGCGCGGCCAGAAGGTCGTGGTCTGCGGGCCCTCGGGCTCGGGGAAATCGACCATGATCCGCTGCATCAACCGGCTGGAAGAACATGACGGCGGCCGCATCGTGGTCAATGGCATCGAGTTGACGACGTCGGTCAAGGACATCGACGCGGTCCGCCGCGAGGTCGGCATGGTCTTCCAACAGTTCAACTTGTTTCCCCACCTGACCGCGGCCGAAAATTTGATGTTGGCGCCGCGCCTGGTGCGCAAAATCCCGCGCAAGGAAGCGCGCGAGTTGGCCATGCACTACCTGGAGCGCGTGCATATTCCCGAACAAGCCGACAAGTATCCGGCCCAACTCTCCGGCGGCCAGCAGCAGCGGGTCGCCATCGCGCGCTCCCTCTGCATGAAGCCGGAAATCATGCTGTTCGACGAGCCGACCTCCGCCCTCGACCCCGAGATGATCAAGGAAGTGCTCGACGTCATGGTCGAACTGGCGCGCGACGGCATGACCATGATCGTGGTGACCCACGAGATGGGCTTCGCGCGCTCGGTCGCCGATGTCGTCGTCTTCATGGACAATGGCGAGATCGTCGAGCAGGCGCCGCCGCAAGATTTCTTTCATCAGGCGCGCAGCGAGCGAACCAAGGCGTTCCTGAGCCGCATACTGACTCACTAGACCAGGGAAACCGGACAGATGAAATCAGCGACAGGCCGGCGCCGGGCTCTCGGCCCAACACTTGGGCGCGAACCAAAGGGCAAATCACTCGACGCGCTCGTTGCGTTCGCGCTCAAACTCGCGGCGGAAAGCGGCAAGATTCTTGGCCCGGCGAATGCCCGCCGCCCCCAGGTTGAGCTTAAGGCGGATCGAAGCCTGGTCACGCGCATCGATAAGCGCATCGAGCGGCGCCTGCGCGGCCTGATCGCCGCCCGCTACCCCGATCACGGCATCCTGGGTGAGGAGGCCGGCGGCACCAATGTCGAGGCCGATCTGCTCTGGGTCATCGACCCGATCGACGGCACCGCGCCGTTTGTCGCCGGCATTCCCGTGTTCGGCACCTTGATCGCGGTGCTTTATCGCGGCACGCCGATTATCGGGATCATCGATCATCCCGTGACGCGCGACCGCTGGGTCGGCGTGCGCGGCCGGGCGACGACGCGCAACGGCGTCCGGTGCAAGACCCGGCGATGCCCAGGGGTGAAGGACGCCCTGCTCTCCGCGAGCAATCCGGATTTCTTCGGACCGAGCGATCGGCCGGGCTTCGAAGCGCTGCGATCGCGCACCCAGTGGCGCATTTATGGCGGTAGCTGTTTCAGCTACGGGTTGCTCGCCTCGGGACGCACCGATATCGCCATCGATACCGGCCTCAGCATCCATGACTACGCCGCCTTTCGGCCGGTGATCGAGGGGGCCGGCGGCGTCATAACGGATTGGAACGGCGCCCCCATCACCATCGAAACCGGCAAGCGAATCCTCGCAGCCGGCGATGCCGCCCGCCACAAAGATGCGCTTGCCCTCGTGCAGGCCGCGATGAAGCCCAAGCGCTAACGAACGAACAGACCTGGAGAAGCACGCATGGCCGAGTTTCAGCCCTTCGTCATGGAACGGATGATGTCGAAATGGGAGAACGTCGTCGACTTCAACCTGTCCGAAAGCGGCGTCCATCCCCTGACGCTAAGCGAACTACTGGCGATGGCCGGACAATCGCCGGCCGATCTCGGCGATGTCCTCATCAACTATCCCCAGGCCAACGGCACGGTCGAGCTTCGGCAGACCGTCGCCAATTACTACCCCGGCGCGACCGCGGACAATGTGCTGATCACGACAGGCGCCGCCGAGGCCAATTACCTGACCATCCACACCCTGCTCGCGCCGGGCGACGAGGCCGTCATCCTGATGCCCAATTACATGCAGGTCTGGGGTATCGCGAAAAATCTCGGCGTTGCGGTGAAGACCGCCCATCTCGTGGAGGAACGGGGCTGGGCGCCCGACCTTGACGAGTTGAAGGCCAAGGTAAGCTCGAAAACCAAACTGATCGCCGTGTGCAATCCGAACAACCCGACCGGCCGGATCATGACCGAGGCGGAGATGAGCGCGATCGTCGCCATCGCGGCGAAAGTCGGCGCCTGGATCCTGGCCGACGAGGTCTATGCCGGCGCCGAACGCGAGACCGATACGGTCACGCCGTCCTTCTACGGCCGCTACGACCGGGTCGTCGCCATGGGCAGCATGAGCAAGGCCTATGGCTTGCCCGGGTTGCGCACGGGATGGGCCGTGGGCCCGGCGAACACGTTGGACGAGATGTGGGCGCGGCACGAATACACCACGATCACCACCACCATGCTGTCGGACAAGCTGACCGCGCTCGCCATGTCGCCGCAAGTGCGCCCGAAGCTGCTGGCGCGCACGCGCAAATTCATCCGCGACGGCTATCCCATCCTAACCGCATGGGCGGCCGCGCGCGGCAACATGTTCCGCGTTTTCCCGCCGCAAGCCGCGGCGATCGCGTTCATTCGCTATAACGCCGATATCAACTCGACCGCACTGATGGAAAAGCTGCGCCAACAGCAGAGCGTGCTGATCGTGCCCGGCGACCATTTCGGCCTCGACCGCTATCTGCGCATCAGCTTCGGCTTGCCCAAGGATTATCTGACCAAGGGACTGGCCAGGATCGACGCGGTTCTGGCGACGCTTCCGGGGCACTAACGCCCCAGCGCGCCCGTCTTCAGCACAAACACCCGGATCGCGCTGGATAGATTGCCCGTGCGCCCGCCGTCGATCTCGGCCACCAGATCGTTGATCGTGCAGCCGCGCGACCGGGCTATGCTCTTGAGCGCATCCCAGAAGGCGGCCTCCAGGGACACGCTGGTCTTGTGCCCAGCGATGATGACCGAGCGCTTCTTGATGATGGTTTCGCCTGGGTTCATGGTCCATTCAACCATGGCCGGGCGATCCGCGAAACCCTGCGAGGTGTGATGCCGATCACTGATCGTTAACGAATACGGGCGCAGGCTACCCCCATCGATGCCCCGAGGGGAGGACGCCATGTTGACCCGTCTCTATGCCGCCGCGATGGTTCTGGTCGTGCTCAACGCCCTGTCCGGCTGTTCGCTCGCCACCCTGCCGCTCTATACGGTGGACCGGAAAGCCTTCAACGGCGAGCGCGCGGAGGCGCCGAGTTATTGGCCCCAGGGCTGGCCGCGCATCTGGTTCGACTAACCTAGCGCCGGGTGCGTAGCCGCGCCGTCGCCGCGCCATCGACCGCGCGCTGCGCCGTCAGCGCCACGCCGAACTTCGCCGCCGCGTCCTCGGCCGTGTAATAGCCGCGCCGCACATCCCTGGCCACCAGCTCGGGCGCACGCTGAAACGCCTCGCCGAAGCCGCCGCCGCCTGGGGTCGCCACCGTCACCCGGTCGCCCGGCGCGATCTGGATGTCCTGATCCTTGCTCAGATGGGGCGGAATATAGGTTCGGCCGTCCCGGACGACGGCGACCTTGTTCACCCCGCCATCGCCGCCGCCGAGCGCGCCCTGGGGCCCGACCCTGCCGTGATCCATCACGAAGGAGGCGCGCGCGGCCCCTCGCCTGAGCGCCACGGTGTAGCGCACGCCGAAGCCGCCGCGCTGGCGCCCGGCGCCGCCGGAGCCCTCGTGCAGCGCGTATTCCTCGAACAGCACGGGGTAGCGCTGCTCGATCACCTCGATCGGCGTGGTCTTGGAAATGCCGATGGTGGAGCAGCCGTTGGAAATGCCGTCGCCCCCGGGACCGCCGCCATAGCCGCCGCCCGAGATCAGGTACATGACATAGCTGCGCCCGCGCTCGGGATCGAAACCGCCCAGCGCGAAATTGCCGCTGGTGCCGGCGGGCGAGGCAAACAGCTTGTCGGGTAAGGCCGGCACCAGGGCCGCGAACACCGCCTCGGCGATGCGCTGACTGACCTCCGCCGCGCAGCCCGACACGGGCCGGGGGTACTTGGCGTAGAGGAAGGTGCCCTCCGGGTCCTTGATGTGGAGCGGCGCGAAGGTGCCCGCATTGATCGGCACCTCGGGGAAGACATGCTTGATCGCGAGATAGATCGAGGATTTGGTCGTGGCGATCACCGAATTCATCGGACCCAGACAGGGCGGCGACGAACCGGTCATGTCGAAATAAAGGTCGCCTGCCTCCTTGCGGATGGTCATGACGATGGTGAGCGGCTCGTCGACCACGCCGTCGGAATCCACGATCGCCTCGCCGCGATAGGTCCCGTCGAGGATCGTGGCGATGCGCGCGCGCATCTGCTGGGCCGCCCGCGCCTTGAGTTCGACGATGGCCGTCTCGATCGTTTCGAGGCCGTATCTATCGAGCAATTGAGTCAGCCGGCGCTCGCCCACGGCGAGCGCCGCCGCCTGGGCCTTGATGTCGCCGATGCGCTGATCGGCGATGCGGATATTGCTGAGGATGATCGACAGGATCTCGTCGTCGATCTTGCCCTCCTTGAACAACCGCACCGGCGGCAGACGCAACCCCTCCTGCTCGACCTCGGTCGCGTTGGCCGAGAACCCGCCGGGCACGGCGCCGCCCGTATCGGGCCAATGGCCGGTGTTGGCGAGCCAGCAGAACATCCGGTCGCGATAGAAGAACGGCTTGACGAACTTCACGTCCATCAAATGGGTGCCGCCGAGATAGGGATCGTTGAGGATATAGATATCGCCCTGGCGCGGTGTGCCCGCCCGCGCGATCACCGCCTGGGTCGAGAACTGCATGGTGCCGACGAACACGGGCAGGCCGAACTCGCCCTGGGCGATCAGCTCGCCGGTGTCGCGGTGATAGATGCCGTCGGACCGGTCGAGCGCCTCGGAAATCACCGGGCTGAACGCGCTGCGCTGAAACGCGAT
>SHVW01000086.1 GCA_009694085.1 Alphaproteobacteria bacterium | reverse complement strand
AGGAGCGTCAGCGCAACGCTGACGGCGCCCGCATCAAATGGATGTTCACCACCGAGCGCGCCCGCGATAAAATGGCCCGCGCTTACCCAGACCAAACCAAAGAGTCATAATCACTGTGCAGAGGTACTAGTCGGACTCTGGGGACTCTGGCGATTCCGCAGCGGATCGGGCATCGCAGCCGCGTAGGTTTCGGTGGGCTGGCCCTGACACATGTCAAGGTCGTGCGCGAGACGATTGCCATTGCCGGCGCTATAGCCGGCTGGGTCCGTGCCATGGCACAGTTGGCGATCCATGTTTGTGCTTACTCCATTGAAAAAACCGCCGGTCGCACTTCTCTGGTCGGGCCAGGTCGTGTCCTCGATCGGCGACGAGTTGCACCGGGTGGCGTTGGTCTGGATCGCGGTTGGCTTGCTCGGCAAGAACGCCGCTTACATCACGGCGGCGCAGGCGGCGGTCATCATCCTGTTGGGCCTGTGGGGCGGCCTGCTCGCCGATCGGCGCGATCCCGTCCGCACGATGATCGGCGCGGATCTCGCGCGCGCCGGCGTAGCTTTGATTTTGCCGATTGCCGTCATGGTGGGCGATGTTGAAGCGTGGCAGCTCTATGCCACCGGCATCGGCCTGTCTCTGTTCGGGGTGATGTTCAATCCGGCGCTCCAGGTCAGTCTGGTTCGCCTGGTCGATACGGCGGACGCGCTGCACGCGCTCAACGGGCTGATGGACGGTACGCGTCGACTCGCCCGCATTCTCGGCCCCGGTATCGTCGGCGGGCTCGCCCTGCTGATACCGCTGCACCATTTCTTCACGGTTAATGCCGTCACTTATCTCGTCTCCGCCCTGACGATTTTCATCCTGGCTCGTCATCTTGGCGTCGTTGTAGCTGCCGGACAGGGTGGCGGGAGCGGCGCCTGGCTGGAAACCCGCCATGCCGTGGCATGGGTCGCGCGTCACCGGTTTCTGCGCTTCTACCTCGCCGGCCTCATCTTGACGACCGCCGGCTGGGTTGCGGTGTTCTATCTATGCCTGCCGCTGCACTTGCAGGAAACGCGTGGCAGCGATATCGGCGCCTTTGGCCTGATCATCGCCGCCTATGGCTGCGCCAATATCGGGGTCAATCTAGTGCTGGCGAGCCGTCCGGTCGTGCGGCCCGGTGTCGTCATGTATCTCGGACGGATCGCCCTGGGGCTGGGCTATGTCGGCATGGCGCTACCCTGGGACTGGTCGCTGGTGCTGGTCTCCGCCGCGATTGCCGGTGCGGGCGGGCCGATGGGCGAGCTGATGTTTCTGATCTTGCTGCGTCGCGAGGTGCCGCCCGGCATGGTCGGCAAAGTCTATAGCGTGCGTCCGATTGCCGATTCTTTCGGAACGTTGCTCGGCATGCTGACCGCACCTTGGCTGCTGGACTATTTCAGCAATGCCGAGTTGATGATCGGCTGGGGCGCGGCTGTATTGGTGCTTGGCGCGATCGGTTTGTGGATGTTTGCCGGCTGGCGCTTCGACGACGGACGGGCGGGCTAGCCCGGTGTTCGTGCTGGCGCCCTTGAAACGCCCGCCCATCCTGCTCCTGTGGAGTGCCCTGGTTGCCGGCGGTATCGGCGACGAGTTGCGCCGTGTGGCGCTGGTCTGGATCGCGGTCGACCTGATCGGCAAGGATGCAGCCTATGTGACCGCAACCCAGGCTGGCGCCCTCATGGTGTTCAGCCTGCTCGGCGGTGTCTATGCCGACCGCTGGGACCAGCGCCGTACTCTGATCGCAGTCGATCTGTCACGTGCGGCCATCGGCTTTTTGCTGGCGCTGGCCGCGGCCATCGGCGTGCTCGGTCTGCCCGCGATCTTCGCGGCGGCGATCGCGCTCGCCGTGCTGACCGCGCTCTACACACCAACCATCCAGGCTTGCTTGCCTCGGCTCGCCGAGAGCGCGGAGATGATGTATGCGCTCAACGGGTTGATCGACGGATCGCGCCGGCTTGCACGCATCCTCGGCCCCGCGCTGGTCGGCGTATTGGCCGCGATCGTGCCGACCCATCATTTCTTCACGATCAATGCCTTGATGTTCATCGGCTCCGCCCTCGCCGTGGCTGCGCTGGCGCGGGCGTTGCGACCGCCGCCGCCGGTTTCCGGTCCGGCACCCCCGCCGATCGGCGCCATCGCCGAGCTGGGCGCTGCCTTTCGCGGTGCGCTCGACCATCGCCTCCTGCGCTATGCCTTTGTCTCCATGCTGGTGGGCACGGCGGCGTGGAGCACCACCTTCATGTTGTGCTTGCCGCTGCTGATCCAGGACGTGCTCAAAACCGATATCGGCGCGTTCGGCCTTGTCATCTCGGCCTATGGCGTGGGCAATCTGGCGGCCAACATCCTGATCGCAAGCTTTCCCATGACGCGGCCCGGCCTAGTTCTCGTACTGGGTCGGCTGGTTGCCGGCGCGGGATTTGCCGTGATGGCCGTGGCAACCGATCTGTCCACGCTCATGGTCGGCGCGGCTTTCGCGGCTGTCGTGGGGCCGACCGCCGATTTGCCCTATCTGGTGTTGGCGCGCCGCGACTTTCCCGCCGGAATGATCGGCAAGCTGTTCAGTCTGCGCAATTTGGTCGATAGCGCCGGCATGCTGCTGGGAATGGTGGTGGCGGCGGTGTTGCTCGGCCATGTCGGTATCGTCGAGACCATCGCGGCGATGGCGGCCACCCTGTGCGTGGTCAGCCTTTCCGGCTTGCGCATGGCTAACCGTTGACGGTGTGCGGCCGAACCCCTACGGTCCCGGCGCCACACGTCCGGAAGCCGCGATGACCACGCCCGCCCCCGTCACCCCGCAAGAACGCGAATTTGCCCAGATCGCGCGCGCCTGGCCCTTCGAGGAAGCGCGCCGGCTGATCGAGCGCACCGGCGGCAAGACCCCGGACAAGGGCTATGTGCTGCTGGAAACCGGCTATGGACCCTCCGGCCTGCCCCATATCGGCACGTTCGGCGAGGTCGTGCGCACCACCCAGGTGCGTCAGGCCTTCCGGCGGCTTAGCGATATCCCGACCCGCATGTTCTGTTTTTCCGACGACATGGATGGGTTGCGCAAGGTGCCGGACAACGTGCCCAACCAGGACATGCTGAAGCAGTTCCTGGGCAAGCCGTTGACCATCGTCCCCGATCCCTTCGGCACCCACGAAAGCTTCGGGCATCACAACAATGCGCGCTTGCGCGCCTTCCTCGACGGCTTCGGTTTCGATTACGAGTTTCAAAGCGCGACCGATTGGTACAAATCCGGCCGCTTCGATGTTACGCTCCGGCGTATGCTCGAACATTACGAAGCCGTAAAGAACGTTATTTTGCCGACACTGGGGCCGGAGCGGCGCGCGACCTATTCGCCCTTCCTGCCGGTCTGTCCGCGCACCGGCGCGGTGTTGCAGGTGCCGATCGTTCGACACGATGTAACGGCTGGCACGGTTGAGTATAAGGACGAGGCGATAGGTAAATTGGTCGAAGTGCCGGTCACCGGCGGTCACTGCAAGATGCAGTGGAAGGCCGATTGGGCCATGCGCTGGGTGGCGCTCGGCATCGACTACGAGATGGCGGGCAAGGATCTGATCGATTCGGTCAAGCTGTCGGGCCAGATCGCCCGCGTGCTCGGCGCCCGTCCGCCCGAGGGCTTCAACTACGAACTCTTCCTCGACGAGAAGGGCGAGAAGATTTCCAAATCCAAGGGCAACGGCTTGACCGTCGAGCAATGGCTGACCTGTGCGCCGCCGGAAAGCCTGGCGCTTTATATGCATCAGCAGCCGCGCCGGGCGAAGCGGCTGTTCTTCGACGTTATTCCCCGCGCGGTCGACGAATATCTCGGCCTGCTCGAGAAGTATCAGGCGGAAAGCGCGGGCACGCCTGTTAAGGCCAATGCCCCGCCGGCCAATCCGCTGGACAACCCGGTCTGGCATTTGCACGACGGCAAGCCGCCCGCCGCCGAAACCCATCTGAGCTTCGGCATCCTGTTGAACCTGGCGAGCGTGTGCCATGCCGAGGACAAGGCGGTGCTTTGGGGCTTCATCGCGCGCTATGCGCCGAATGCCACGCCCGCGACCGCGCCGATCCTGGATCGGTTGGCCGGCCACGCCGTCGCCTATTACCGCGATATCGTCAAGCCGGCCAAACGCTACCGTGCGCCGAGCGAGATGGAGCGCGCCGCGCTCGACGACCTCGTGCGCACCTTGGAATCTCTGCCGGCCGATGCCGAGGGCGATGCAATTCAGACCGAAGTGTTCGAAGTCGGCAAGCGCCACGCCTTCGCCGATCTGCGCGCCTGGTTCAAATCGCTTTATGAAATCCTGCTTGGCCAAGATCAGGGCCCGCGCATGGGGTCCTTCATCAAGCTCTATGGCCGCGACGAAACCGTGCGGCTCATCCGCCGCGTGCTCGCGGGCGAGGATTTGGCGAGCGCCTCTTGAAGGGAGATCATCACCATGGCTGACAACGGCAAGATTGCACTCGTCACGGGTGCTGGCAGCGGCATCGGCCGGGCAGCCGCCCTCGGGCTCGCGCGCGCGGGCTATACGGTGGCGCTCGCCGGCCGGCGCAAGGATGCGTTGGACAAGACGGCGGCGGAAGCCGGCAAGCTCGGCGTCAAAACCTTGGTCGTGCCGACCGATGTCGGCGATCCCACCGCCACGGCGGCCCTGTTTGCCAAGGTCAAGGAAACGTTCGGCCGGCTCGACGTGCTGTTCAACAATGCCGGCATGGGCGCGCCCGCCATTCCGCTGGAGGATTTGACCTATGCCCAGTGGAAGGCCGTGGTCGATGTCAATCTGACCGGCGTATTCCTGTGCATCCAGGAAGCCTTCAGGATCATGAAGGCGCAGAACCCGCGTGGCGGGCGCATCATCAACAACGGCTCGATCTCGGCCCACGCGCCCAGGCCGAACTCCTCGCCCTATACCTCGACCAAGCATGCGGTCGCCGGCCTAACCAAATCGGCCGCGCTGGACGGCCGCAAATACGACATTGCCTGCGGCCAGATCGATATCGGCAACGCCGCGACCGAGATGACTGAGCGCATGAAAAACGGCGTGCCCCAACCCAACGGCACGATGGCGGTCGAACCGCTGATGGATGTGCAGAACGTGGCCAACGCGATCGTCCACATGGCGAGCCTGCCGCTCGAAGCCAATGTGCTGTTCATGACCGTGATGGCGACCAAGATGCCGTTCGTCGGCCGGGGTTAGTAGGAGGGGCGAAGTTGCCCAAATTTTGCCAGGATTGATCGCGCTCTTGCCCTAGTTCGGCCCGGTTATGGCCCGATCCGCCCCGTAATTTCGCGTCGCTTGCGCAGTCACGGGGAGGGGCGAAATGGCGCGACGATTGACCCTGGCGATGGCGGCGGCTTTGATGCTCGGCGGCTGCGCGACCAAGCCATCGGCCTATTTCGATGAAACCCAGGCCATGGCAGCGGCGGTCGTACCCATGGTCGTCACGGGCGCCTGAGCGGCACCGACAGATAGACGCCGAACTCGCGGGCGAAATCGACGCTGATGCGCGCATGCACCCGGCCCTGCTTGTCGTGGAAGCTGGTGCGTTCGGCCAGCGGAAACACCGCCTCGTGCCAGACATTGGGATGGATGTAGAGCCCGGCCGAGCCGTCGAACCAGAAGGCGGTGAACTTGTCCGGCGTCACATCGTCGCCCGGTAGCGCCAGCGGCACCACGAAGGGCACTTTCTCGCGCGGGAAAAAGACCTGGCCGCCATCGGGATGGTAGTTGGCGTGCCAGAGCAGGACCTGCGTGCGCGAGGCATCCGCCCGGTCCTCGCGCGCCTCGGCAGGGTCGCGGTTCCAGCCGAACAAATAGGTGTCGCCGACCGCGCCGTTGCGGCCGTAGAGCATGTCGCCCCGCCACCAGAATTCGAAAATGCCTTCGGTCGTGCCGCCTTCGTCGCCGGTATCGCTATCGACCGGCCGCCAGCCGCGGGCTGGCCAGCGCACGATCTCGATCGGGCAGGTCGCATAGTCGGGAATAAGCCGTCCATAGCCTTCCAGCGTCTCGGGCGTGGCCCGGACAAGAGGCAGCTCATGGGCGGCGAAGGGGCGAAGCGGCAGGGGTGTGGCTTGCATGGGGCGGCTCAGCTTTTGTGTGCGAATTCCCAGTACAGCTCGCGTGCCTTCTTGAACACCGGGCCGGGCTGGAGGTTGCGTTTCTCCACCCGGGTCGCGGGCACGACCTTGGAATAATTGCCGGTCGAGAATACCTCGTCGGCATCCATCACCTCGGCGAAGCGCACGGCGCGTTCGTGGACGGTGAGACCGGTATTGCGCAACAGGCCGATCACCCGCGCGCGCGTGATGCCGGCCAGAAACGTACCGTTGGGCGCTGGTGTATGGACCGCGCCATCCTTGGCGAAGAACAGGTTGGCGGTGGCGAACTCGGCCACGTTACCGATGGGGTCGAGCACGACGCAATTGTCGAAGCCGCGATCGGCGGCGTCCTTCATGGCGCGGCCGACATTGGGGTAAAGGCAAGCCGCCTTGGCCTCGGTCAACGCACCCTCGGGCGAGGGCCGGCGGAACGGCGACAGACAGGCGGTGAAGCCGGCGGCCGGTGGTAGCGGCGCCTCGTACACGCTGAGAACGAAACGAGTGGAGGCCGGGTCGGGCTGGATCATGCCGTCCTCGGCGAAAAACATGGGCCGGACATAAAGCGCGGTCGTCTTGGGAAAGCGATTGATGCCCTCCCAGCACAGTTCGTGGATTTCGCCCGGTGTCACCGGCGCCTTGAGCCCGACGAAGGTGGCGGAGCGCACGGCCCGCGCGCAATGCAGGTTAAGATCGGGCGCCACACCCTCGAAGGCGCGCGCGCCGTCGAACACCAGAGTCGACAGCCAAGCGGCATGGGTCATCGGCCCGATCATAGGCGGATTGCCCTCCACCCAGCGGCCGTCGATATAGGTCCAGGCTTGCACCATGGCGATCTCCTCGTATCCAGAGATAACCCTAGCGCGGATGGTCGGTTGCGGCCATACGGGAGTCGCGGGAAAGCTTAAAGGCCGGCGGCGCTAAGTTTGAAAAGTGGTGCCCAGGGCCGGAATTGAACCAGCGACACCGTGATTTTCAGTCACGTGCTCTACCAACTGAGCTACCTGGGCTTGCCGGAGCGCCGCCGCTTATAGCGGCTCCGGCCGGGCCTGTCTAGCCTCGGTCCCTCGGCGCGCCGTTACTCGGGGTCGGGTTTCTCCGGCTCGTCCGGCCCTTCCGCGGTCGGCACGCGATAGCTGCCGTCGAGCCAGCGACCGAGATCGAGATGGGCGCAACGGGTGGAGCAGAACGGCAGGCTCGATGCCGAGGTTGGCTTGCCGCAGACTGGGCAGGGCACGCTTGGCTGCGCGCGTGGCTTTAGTTGGTGAACCTCGCCCATCCCTATCTCCGTCAAGAGCCGCCCGTGACGATCTCGAAATCTTCATTGGCGCGCGCCGACTCCGCCTCAAAGACCAAGGCGCCACCCAAACGCCGGCTCGCCTCGTCGAAAGCCGCGCGCCCCTCGCCCGAGAGATAGGCGCATACCGCGCGTGCGGCAAGCAGCCGGTAATGGCCGGCTGGACGGCGGCGGGCCGACGACAGCGTCGCGCGCAAGGCGGCATGGGCTGCGGCCGCCGCGCCAAGTTGCCGCCCCGGCCGATCGTCGAGCATCGTAGCGGCGAGCGACGCGCGCGCGCGCGTACGGGTCAACTCGACCAGACCGGCACGCGTCCAGCCCATGATCTGAACGGGCACCCGATCGCCGGACACCGCCGCGCGCAAACTCTCGATCAGCCGCTCTCTTTGGTCGCGGTCGTCCAGGCGCGGGAAGTCTATGACCACGATACCGCCGATGGCGCGCAGGCGAATCTGGCGGGCGATCTCGGTCGCGGCGATCCGGTCGATGTCGGCGGCGGATCCCGTGCTGTCGCCGGAATTGACGTCGATCGCGGTCAGTGCGGCCGTGGATTCGATCACGATATTGCCGCCGCCGGGCAGTGCCACGGTCGGCGCCAGCGCCGCATCGATCTGCGCGTCGGTATCGTGTCGTGCAAATAGCGGTTCGGCCGCGTCATGAATGGCAATGGCGCCGGCTAGTTCGGGCCGCCAGAGCGCGATGTCTTCGGTCAGGTGGCGTGCCGCTGTGCGGTCGTCGATCCAGATGCGCACGGGCACCGGCCCCTCAATGGCTGCCCTGAGTGCGGCGCCGGGCGGCCGCAGCAAAAGGGCTGGTGCGACAACAATGTTGGCTGCGACCGTGCGCCATACGCGCATGAGCTGTCCGAACTCCAGAACCAATCGATCTGCCGCCACTCCGGAAGCAGCAGATCGCACGATGGCCCCGAGACCGCCGGTGGCGGCGGCAACGGCGGCCTTTAGTCTTTTGCGCTCCGCACGCTGCTGGATGCGCCGGGATACGGCGATCTCCGGCGAACGCGGCATGAGCACGCCGAGCGCTCCGGGAATCGCGACATCGCTGGTCAACCCCACGCCCTTGTCGCCGACTTCCGGCCGAATCGGCTGGACCAGGATGCTTGCGCCCTCGCTGACCAACCGAGCGATCGGCGTTCCCGGCGCGGCGACGGGCTGGGCAAGATGGCGCGCCGCTTCCGCCGGTAGGAAGCCCGGCCGCGCGCGCCCGATATCGACGAAGGCTGCGTTCAACGCGGCGTCGACATGAACGACCCGGCCGCGATGGATGGCGCCCAGCGCAGCCTCCGTGCCGCGCTCGATGTCGATATCGATGAGTCCCCCCGCGGATAGGCTGGCCACCCTGATTTCCCCGGGCGACACCGAAACCAGGATTTCATCGATCACCGTCATCGATCAGCGCCATCCCAGCCCGCTGAGCAGGCCGTAGGTTTCCGCCAGGGGCAAGCCGACGACGTTCGAGTAAGATCCATGGATCGCTTGAACGAAAATAGCGGCGCGGCCTTGGATGGCATATCCGCCTGCCTTGCCTCGCCATTCGCCGCTCGCAATGTAATCAGCGATCTCGCCGGCCGATAAGGCCTTGAAGCGCACAGCCGTGTCGACCAACCGCTTAACGATGCGTCCGTCCGGCGCTGCAATGGCTACCGCGCCCAACACATGGTGGCGCCGGCCGGACAGCATGGTCAGGCAAGCGCGCGCTTGGTCCTCGCTCTCGGCCTTGGGCAGGATGCGTCGTCCGCAGGCGACGACGGTATCGGCTGCGACAACGATGGCGTCGGGATGGCGCGGCGCAACGGCACCGAGTTTGGATGCCGCCATGCGCTGGGCATAAATTATCGGAAGCTCTCTTGGCCGGGTGCGCTCGTCGATGTCGGCGGGATCGACTTGATCGGCTGCAATGCCGATCTGGCGCAGAAGCTCGACACGGCGGGGCGAAGCCGAAGCCAGGATCAAGCGGGGCCGCTGGGGCCGTTCGGCCATGGAACGGCCGCCTCGCCGATCTATTTGAAGCGGAAGGTGATGCGCCCCTTGGTCAGATCATAGGGCGTCATTTCGACGTTCACGCGGTCGCCCGCGAGAACGCGGATGCGGTTCTTGCGCATCTTGCCCGAGGTGTGGGCGAGCACGTTGTGGTCGTTGTCGAGCTTGACGCGGAACATGGCGTTGGGCAGCAGTTCCGTGACGGTACCGGCGAATTCGATCGCGTCTTCTTTGGCCATTTGGCCTCCCGGTTATGATTTTAGCAGGGACTCAATGGGCTGGACCGGGCCAAAGGTCAAGATTTTTCGCCCCGCGGCATCGCTGCAAGGCTTGACCGGACCTTGGGTCGAGACGATCTTGCCAGCATGAAAGTGTCGGTCTACATCCCCTGCTTCAACGGCGCGCGGCATATTGCGCAATGTATCGCCAGCCTGCTGGCACAGTCGCATGCGCCCGATGAAATCGTCGTGGTCGACGATGGCAGCGCAGACGATTCTGCTAAAATCGCCGATACCTATCCGGTCAAGCTGGTGCGGCACGATTGCAACATGGGTTTGGCGACGGCGCGTAATACCGGCATCTCGGCTACGTCCGGCGATATCGTCGCCTCGATCGATGCCGATTGCTTCGCCAGCCGCGACTGGCTGGAGCGGCTGGCTCGCACGCTCGAGCGCAATCCCCATGTCGTCGGCGTTGCCGGCTGTCCCGTCGAGGGGAATCGCCGCAGGCTCGCCGATCGCTGGCGCATGCACCACATGCCGCAGAACCACGGCACCAAGCTGGTCGTGAACCCGCCCTTCTTGCATGGCGCCAACACGGCACTCCGGCGGACGGCCCCCGAGGCCGTCAATGGCTACAACACGGCCTTTCGCACCAATGGCGAAGATTTCGACTTGTGTTTCCGAATGCGGAAGATCTTGCCGGACCGGCATTTGATTTACGACCCGCGCCCAAAAGTTACCCATATGCGCGAAGATACGGTCGCTTCTGTGATCCGGGCCCGCTTCCGCTACCTGTTCTATTCGCAAGCGATCTATACGCCTTACGATAGCTTGCCGCGCCTGCGTTCGCGCCTGGCGCAGATTGCCCGGATCAATTGGCGAAGCATCGTTTGGGATTTGCGCAAGGGCAGTGCGGCTCTGGCCATGGTCAGCGTGGGCTGCCTGGTCTATTCGGCCGTCATGCAGGTTGGCGAATATGCGCGCTGCCGTCGCGCCCGGGCACCTAAACCGTCGGCCCCGGCATCAGGGGAAAGCGCTGGAGAATCCGCCGCATGAGGTGGTCGCGCACTTGGCGATAGGCGGCCAGGCGCTGTTCGCGGCTGCCTTCGACGATGGTGGCGTCCATGGTCGGCCAGTATTCGACATCGCACGCCATGGTGCGCGTCATTTCGATCGCGCGGTGCTGGGCCTCCGGCGACAGCGTGATGATGACATCGTAGAAACTGTCGTGCATGTCGTCGAAGGTCTTCGGCTTGTGGCGCGACAAGTCGATGCCGAGTTCGCGGATCACTTCGATAGCCAGCGGATCGAGTTCGCCAGCGCGCAGGCCCGCGGAGTCGACGTATGTACGGGTGCTGTGCAGGTGTTTCATCAGCGCTTCGGCCATGGGCGAGCGCACAGTGTTCTGCGTACAGGCGAATAGGACGGCGCTGGGAATGTCGCCCATATTCGCTCTATCCCCTGATGTGCAGAACGCAGAGCAGTGTGAACAGGCGTCGCCCGGTGGCGAAATCGATGTCGATCTTGCCGGCCAACCGCTCAATCAGGAGTTCGGACCCCTCGTTATGTAGGCCGCGTCGGCCCATGTCGATCGCTTCGATTTGAGACGGCGAAGAGGTCTTGATTGCGGCATAGTAGCTTTCGCAGACGGCGAAGTAGTCCTTCACGATTTTGCGGAACGAGGCGAGCGGCAGCACGACCTTGCCGAGCGATCGATCTTCGACATCGGCAATGTCGAGGACGATCCGGTTGTCCGCGATACCGAGATTGACATGGTAAGGGCCGAGATAATCGCCAACCGGCGCAAAGCGGTTGTCTTCGATCAGGTCGTAGATCGCCACGGCGCGCTCATGCTCGATGTCGGCGCTACGGCGCACTACCGTGCGCTCGTCGAGGGTGAGCTTGACGATGCGGTGATTGTCCGGCCCAGCCATCGGATCAGCTCCGGCGATCCAACCGGAGGGCGACAGACAGGGCGTGGGCCTCAAGTCCCTCCGCTCGGGCCAGCGTGATGGCGGCCGGGCCGATGCGTGCCAGCGCGGCGGCATCGCATGCGATCAACGAAGTGCGCTTCATGAAGTCCAGCACGCCCAGGCCCGAGGCGAAGCGCGCGGCGCGCGCGGTCGGCAGGACATGGCTCGGGCCGGCAATGTAGTCGCCAATCGCTTCGGGCGCATGACGACCGAGGAAGATGGCACCGACATGGCTGACTCGGTCGGCCAGTGTTTCCGGCTCGGCGATCGCCAGCTCCAAATGTTCGGGCGCGATGGCATCGATCAACGCTACGGCATCGCCGAGCACGGCAACGCGGATGATGGCGCCATGACGTTCCCAACTGGCGCGTGCGATGGCCGCGCGCGGCAGGCGTGCAAGGTGGTGGTCGATGGCGATCAGCACGGCGTCGATAAAGCCGTCATCGTCGGCGATCAGAATAGATTGCGCGGTCTCGTCATGTTCGGCTTGAGACAGAAGATCGATGGCGATCCAGGCGGGATCGTTGGCACGATCGGCAACGACCAGGATTTCCGACGGCCCGGCGATCGTATCGATACCGACCCGGCCGAACACCTGGCGTTTGGCGGCGGCCACATAGGCGTTGCCGGGGCCGACGATCTTATCGACCCGCGGGATCGTGGCGGTGCCCCAGGCCAAGGCCGCCACCGCTTGAGCGCCGCCGATCCGGTAGATCTCATCGACGCCGGCCCGCCGGGCAGCCGCAAGCACGAGCGGATTGAGCACGCCATCCGGCGTCGGCACGGCCATGGCGATACGGCCGACGCCGGCCACGCGCGCTGGCAGCGCATTCATCAAAACGGAGCTTGGATAAGCCGCCCGCCCGCCCGGCACATAGATACCGACGGCCGCCAGCGGCCGCCAGCGCTGACCCAGCTCTAGGCCGTCATCGTCGCCGAAACGCCAGTCGCGCGGCAGCTGGCGACGATGATAGGCCTCGATCCGTTCGACCGCGCGATCGAGTGCTGCTAGCGCATCCGGGGCACATTGCGCCGCAGCCCTGTCGATCTCGGCGGCATCGATGCGCAGTCGCTCGGCCGTCAGTCGAACGCGATCGAAGCGCGCAGTGCATGCGATCACGGCCGCGTCGCCGCGTTGGCGCACATCGGCGATGATCTCCGCGACCGCGGCATCGACCTCGGCCTCGGCACCGCGCGGCGCATCGACGAAGCGGCGAAACGCGTCCGCGAAGCCAGGCGCCTGCGCGTCCAGCCTAAGCGGCATCGGCCGCCTCGCGAAAGCGTTGAATCCAGCGGTTGATCTCGTCGGGCCGAGTCTTGAGGGCGGCGCGATTGACCGCCAACCGCGCCGTTACTTCGGCGATACGTTCAATCTCGACCAGGCCGTTCTCGGCCAGGGTACGACCGGTCTGTACGAGATCGACAATACGCCGGCACAGGCCGAGTCGAGGAGCTAGTTCGAGCGCGCCGTTCAGCTTGATGCATTCGGCTTGGACGCCGCGCTGGGCGAAGTGGCGGCGCGTTAAATTTAGGTACTTGGTCGCCACCCGCACATGGCTCCAGCGCGTGGGGTCGTCGGTCGCCACCATCTCCGCCGGCTCGGCCACTGCCAGTCGGCAGCGACCGACGCGCAGATCGAGCGGTGCGTAAATCTCAGGGGCGGCGAATTCCATCAGCTCGTCATTGCCGGCGACGGCCATGTGGGCGGCGCCGAAGGCAACGAAGGCGGCCACGTCGAAACTGCGTACGCGCACAATGCGCACGCCATCCTGGTTGGTGCGAAAGGAAAGCTGGCGCGAATCGGGATCGTCGAAGGCGTGCTCGGGTACGATTCCGGCGCGCCGCACAAGCGGCATGACCTCGTCGAGAATGCGGCCCTTGGGTAGGGCTAGGATCAGATCGTCATTGGCGCGCATTGCGACTGCTCCGGGGCGCCGGCAGCGAGCCGGCCAGGGCTCAACCCGGTTCCACCGTGTCGAGCCCATGGTCGGGCTGGAACTGAGTGGGCCAGGGCGCGCCAAAGTCCTCTAGATGGCACAGGATGGCGTCCACTTCCAGCCGCACCATGGCGCCGCCGGCGAACACCAGATGCAACGCACCGTCCTGATGACGGAGCGCCGACAATTCCAATGTCCCTCCCGAGACTGTGCGATCGATGCCGCGCATGCGCACGTTGCGGACCTGTTGGATGCGCAGGCCGCAATTGATGCGCAGGCCCGCGGGTCGGCCAGCCGTGCGCGCGGTGCGGTCGAGGGCTTCCCAGCGAAAGCGCGCGGCAACCAGAACGAAGCTGCCCTCATCGCGCAGCCACACCATATCGGCGATGGCCACGACGGCATCCTGTAGCAGGCTGGACAAGACGACCAGATCGCCCGCGTCGGCTGCCGAAAGCCGGACCAGCCCGTCTGTCGATGCGCCCCTGGGCATTATGCGCTCCCGCCGATGCGCTCGATATCGGCGCCGCAGGCAGCCAGCTTCTCTTCGATCCGCTCATAGCCGCGATCGAGGTGATAGATGCGGTTGACCGTTGTCTCCCCGCGCGCGGCCAATCCGGCCAATACGAGCGAGACGGATGCGCGCAGATCGGTCGCCATGACCGGCGCGCCGGTCAGGCTAGGCACGCCACGTACCATGGCAGAGGCCTGGTGGACGTTGATGTTGGCACCCATGCGGCACAGCTCGGGCACGTGCATGAAGCGATTCTCGAACACGGTTTCCGTGATCATGGCCGCGCCCTGAACCGTCGTCATCAGCGCCATGATCTGGGCCTGTAGGTCGGTCGGGAAACCGGGAAACGGTTCGGTCATGACATCGACACCGACGAGTTCGCCATTCGTGCAGGCAAAGCGCAGCCCGTCGGGGGTGGTCGTCACAACGACACCCATGCGCTTCAGACATTCCAGGAACGCCTCGAACAATTCCGGCCTGGCGCCAACCAGTTCCAGGTCGCCGCGCGTGATGGCCGCCGCAATCGCATAGGTGCCGGCCTCGATGCGGTCGGCGATGATCGGGTGGGTCGTTCCGTGCAAGCGCTCGACCCCGCAGATGCGTAGCGTGTCCGTGCCGATGCCCGAAATGTTCGCGCCCATGGCGTTGAGGCAGCGAGCGAGGTCGCCGATCTCGGGCTCGCGCGCGGCATTGACCATCACGGTATCGCCGCGCGCCAGCGACGCCGCCATCATCAAGTTTTCGGTGGCGCCGACCGATACGGTGGGAAAGACGATGTGGCCGCCCTTAAGGCCGCCGGGCGCGGCTGCCTCGACATAGCCCTCCTTCAGTTCGATCCGGGCGCCCAGCTGTTCCAACCCCTTCAAATGCAGATCAACCGGCCGCGTGCCGATGGCGCAGCCGCCGGGCAACGACACGCGCGCGCGTCCAGCGCGGGCCACCAGCGGCCCTAAAACCAACACGGAGGCCCGCATCTTGCGCACGAGATCGTAGGGCGCGGTGGTACTGGTAATCGCGCGGGCGGTCAGCGACAACGCTCGCCCGGAATGACCGCCATTGGGTGCATCGCCGTTCATCGACACCTGGACGCCGTGCTGGGCCAATAAGCTTGCAAGCGTGGCAATATCGGCCAAATGGGGCAAGTTGGTCAGCGTCAGGGTCTGGTCCGTCAACAGACTAGCCGTCATCAGCGGTAGCGCTGCGTTCTTGGCGCCGCTGATCGCGATGCGGCCGACCAGCCGATTGCCGCCGCGGATGCGGATGCGATCCATATCGAAGCCTCGGGGGTGAAGGAGCACGCCTTGCGGCCGTTGTACTCGATGCCCCGGCCGGCCTCAAGGCTTGGGATTGGGCTTTTCCGGGGCGGCGTTAGGATCGAGGGCGGGCTCTGCGGTCCCGGCTTCCATACGCGCGCGCGCCTGAGCCTTGCGCTTTTTCAAGTTATCGCGCAAAGCGGTGGCTAGCCTAGCTTGACGGTCTGGCACGGGGCGATCGGTCATAGCGTGCAATGGTGCGGCGCTCAGCCGCAGCCGGTCAACCCTGATGGCATGGCTCGGCGGTTGGTCTGGTGGTTGCCAGCCCCGGGACCCTGTGGCATGGTGCGCCGCTTTTCGCGGGCCGCCGTAGCTCAGTGGCAGAGCGCGCCCTTGGTAAGGGCGAGGTCGACAGTTCAATCCTGTCCGGCGGCACCAGCACCTCAGCAGAAATCTTGAGGTTTTCGCCATAGTACTCGACTCGCTATCGGAAGGCCAAAGACAGCAAGGGGTTGAGGGGGATTTTTGGGGACAGGAGTTGGCGGATGAAGGCGATTATTTGATCGGGACTTGCGGCGGCGAAGATTTTGCGCATCGTGTTGAGGCTGAGAGCGAA
>SHVW01000085.1 GCA_009694085.1 Alphaproteobacteria bacterium | reverse complement strand
CAACATACAACGCCACCTGACATCCGCCCGAACCTACCGCGCCTTCCGTACGGCGGCCATGGACACGTGGCTCGAGGTCACCGCCGCAGCTTGAGATGAACGTCGCTGACGGCTGTGTTGCGATATCGATTCCTCAATGTGACAATGCCATATCAAGGGCTTAATTGGAGTGAGGGGTGGGGTCACGGTTGGACGCGATTTTACAATGGTCGGTGCAGCGGCTGCCTATCCCCCCAGCTTCTCCATAAACCCCACCACTGCCAGCCCATCCGTGTGACCTTCCGCCTTTAGCGCCGCGATCACGCGCGGGCGGTCCTCGGCCGGGCGGTTTTGGCTCATCTTGAATTTGCCCTGAAGCCGCGCGATCGGGATGGCGAAGCCGGCGATGTGCTGGCGCATGCCGGCGATGAATTTCTGGTCGACCTGGTCGGGGCTCCAGGGTTTGGGCGCGCCGGCTTCGTGCTTGGCGCTGAGGCGTGCCACGATCTGGGCGGTGCCGGCCTCATCAAGGATTTCGGGCACGCCATAGGCGTGGGCGGCGGCGAAGTTCCAGGTCGGGACCGAGCGCGGATTGGCGTACCAGCGCGGCGAGATATAGCTGTGCGGCCCTTCGAACATCGCCAGCACCTCGCGCCCGGCCGCGAGCGCCGCGCAGATCGGGTTGGCCTTGGCCACATGGGCGAGCAGCGTGCCCTGGGGCCCGCGCGCCCGGTCGAGCAGGAAGGGCACGTGGGCGGCTTCCAGCGTGCCGTCCGCCAGGGTGGCGACGAGCTGGCCGAAGCTGTAATCGTCGATCAGATCTTGGAGCGCCGCTTGGTCGGCGACGGCGAAATCCTTGGGGATGTACATTGAGGTATCCTTACGCCTTGAGCTTGTAACCCATGGCGAACATGCGGTGGCAGACCAGCCAGAGCGCGGTATTGATCGCGATCATGGCAACGATGCCGGCGCCAAGCGAGCCGTCGGCATGGCTGATGAAGCCATAGCGGAAGCCGTCGATCATGTAGAAGAACGGGTTGAGATGGGCGATTGCGGTCCATGCCGGGGGCAGGCGCTCGATCGAATAGAAGGTACCGCTGAGAAAGGCTAGGGGCGTGATGACGAAATTGGTCACGGCGGCGATGTGGTCGAACTTCTCCGACCAGATCGCGCCGACGATGCCCAGCAGCGCCAGCATAAGCGAGCCCATGACGCCGTGGAACAGGATATAGCCGGGATGAGCGAGATGGATCGGCGCGAAAATCGCCATGCCAACAGCGACGGCGAGTCCGACGACCAACCCGCGGGTGACGCCGCCGAGCGCAAAGCCGACGATCAGCTCGATCGCCTCCAGGGGCGGCATCAGCACATCCACGATGTTGCCCTGGACCTTGCCGGTGATGATCGATGACGAGGTATTGGCGAAGGAATTCTGCGCCATCGCCATGATGATCAGCCCGGGCGCCAGGAACTCCAGATAGGGCACGCCGCCGGCCCGGTCGACCGTCGGGCCCAGCGCCAGCGCAAACACGGCGTAGAACAGCAGGGTCGTGACCATGGGCGCCAGCACGGTCTGGGTGATGACCTTGACGAAGCGCCGGACCTCTTTGAGGTAGAGCGTCCACAGTCCGCGCCAGTTAATGGTGCCGAAGGTACGGGGTGCATGGATCATGGCGGGCGAAAATATAGGACCATGGCCTGATCGACGCAAGACGCCGGCCATGGCAAGGTCGGGCCATGACCGAGACCTCGCGGCGGCCGCGCAGCGGCCCGAAACCGGCGACGCCGGAGCGCCTGGACAAGGCGGCGCTCGCATATCTGGAGCGCTATGCGAGTTCGGCCGAACATCTTCGGCGCGTGCTGATGCGCCGGGTCGACCGCTCGGCGCGTGCCCACGGCACGGATCGCGCCGCCGGTGCCGCTCATGTCGACGCGTTGATCGAGCGCTATCGCCAGGCCGGCCTGCTCGACGATGCCCGCTTCGCCGAAGGCCGCATCGTCAGCCTGCGCCGACAGGGCGCCTCGGCGCGCAAGATCAAGGCGGCACTCAAGGTCAAGGGCGTGGCGGACGCGGTGATCGATGGCGCGCTGGGCGATCATGCGGCGCGTGCCGGTCGCGCGGGTGACGCCGACGACCTCGCCGCCGCACTGGGCCTCGCCCGCCGCCGCCGTCTTGGGCCCTATCGGATGGCCAATCGCGTCGAAAATCGCCAGCGCGACCTGGCGGCTCTCGGGCGCTCGGGGTTTTCTTATGAAACGGCGCGCCGCGTGATAGAGGCGGTTGACGTGGCGGAATTGGAGGCGGAGATCGGCGGGTAGCTGGTCTGTGCGATACGAGTGACCGCGAATTGACTTGTGCCCCCGGTTGCGAAAGCTTCAGGCGAGCGGCGATGGCACAAACGGTACGCGGAACTCTCGACGCGCGTTAAGATTCGCGCTGTCTATTAAGGCGATTCCGAGTTTCCGAGCAGTTGCTGGGATCGCGGAGTGGAAGCAGGTTCTTCCTAAAGCAAGCCACATCCAGACGGCGGAAACCTCACTCGGTTTGACCCGTATGGACAATCGCCTCCAAGTCGCCGACAGCTATTCGCATTTCACGGAGATCGTGACCCTCGGCAACCGAGGCGATGACGCGGCGTTCCTTCTGATCTACCAGGAATCGTATCCGACTCAGGCGTTTCAAGACGTTCCGAACCTTTCGAGACTTGCCGAATCTCTCAAAATCTATCAGGCAAGCATTACAAGCTCGGGTCGGAAAGTACATCGACCAACCATCTCGGTGTCGTGAAGCACACGATCGTCACCGCCGAAGGGCGCGCATGCCTTCTTTTCACTCAGGGGTTTGGCGCGCCCGACCAAGAGTTTCGCGGCGGACCGAGCTTCAAGCGCCTCGTTATCGGCAACTACTGCCCCGGGCGGTCCACGCCTATGAGCCCGCACCTCATGACGCGAGTACTCGCCAGCTACGGAATTATAGGCGTCAGAGAGCCGACTTCATCTCAATAGCGCCGACCCTAGGTTCGCCACACCTGTCCAACGTGCTGCGCCATCTATCGGGAAATGGCCGGCCCCGGTTCACCCCGTCATGGCAATCGCGCGCCGATCGAAGGCGGTCTTGATGCGGCGGTTATATTCGCGCCCCACCGCCCATTGCCGGCCGGCCTCGGCCTTGACGCGGGCGCGGATGATCAGGCCGGAGCCGGTGAAGCTGTCGACGCCGGGAATTTCGATCGGTGCCAGGAGGGAGTCCTTCCATGCTGTGTCCGCGCGCATCTCGTCGTCGACCGCGCGCAACGTCTCGATCGCGGTGTCGATCTGGTCGGCCCTGGCGATGCCGATGTCGAACACATAGTAGGCGAATTCCTTCGACATGTTCTTGACCGAGCCGACCGAGCCGAACGGGATGGTGTGCAGATTGCCGCGCATGTCGCGCAGCTTGAGCGTGCGGATGGTGATGCTTTCCACCACGCCGGACGAGCCCGTGACTTCGACAATGTCGCCCACATTGATGGTGTCTTCGAACAGGATGAACAGGCCGGTGATGACGTCGCGCACGAGGGCCTGGGACCCGAAGCCGATGGCAAGCCCGATCACGCCGGCGCCGGCCAGCAAGGGGGCGATGTTGACTCCGATCTCCGACAGCACGACCAGGGTGACAACGACAACCAGCACAATGAACAGTACGTTGCGCAGCAGCGGCAGGAAGGTGCGCATGCGCGCGCGCTGCCGTCCTCCCTGACTCGATTCCACAATGCGCTGGAGATGGCGCTCGATCAAGGCGCTCGCGATTTCCCAGACGATCGCGGCCACCGCCAGAATGAACAGAATGGTGACGGCGGCACCGACGATGCGCCGGCCGATCGGCGAGGCCACCCAGGTGAAGGCGCCGATGCTCCAGACTTCCAACATCAGAAGAGCGATGATCGCCCAGACTAGGCCGTCCAGCACGCGACGCAGCAGCGGCAAATAGAGATTGGTGCGCCGCTCTAGGCCGGGGAAGCGCTCGGCCAGATCGGCGCTGACCGCGAAGCCGCGGTTGAGAGCGCGCGCTATACCGGCATGGCCGAGCCGGCCGGCCGTCAAAACGAGTGCGGTCAACACGCTGGCGCGCAAAATGAACTCGAAGCCGCCGGGGATGCCCAGGCTCCATACCATGTAAATTGCGCCGACATAGGCAAGCGCGAAGACATGCCAGACATCGGCAATTCGCTGGCGCAGCCCCTTGAGGCTGGCAGCCATGGCCCTCGTCGAAGCTGCCTTGCCATTGCCGCGCAGCCAATCGGCGAAACCGCGCCGGTTTTGTAGGATGAAGGTGATGAGCAGCACGGCCAGCACGAAGCCGACCAGATTGATCCAGAATTGATAGCCCCGCACGGGCAGATCGAGCACGAGAGCTGCCTCCGCTGCCATGATGCCGTAGACGCAGACATTGGTCAGACGGCGCGCCCAGATAAAAAGATGGGCGGCAGTTTCGGATTCCAACGGCGCCAGGCGTAGTGTCGGGCAATCCGGCGCAGTCAGCAGGCGCGCGATCAGGACGATCACGCGACCGAAGATATTGGCGTTGATCAGCACGAGCGCTACCAACTGCGTCGTGCGATCGGGTTGGGCAAGCGACAGGACGGCATAGGCACCGAGCTGGAATGCCAGTATTGGCAACAGGTGCAAACCGGCCCAGGCGACCAGCCAGAAGGCCCGCATGGCGATGCGATCGGGCTGGCGGCTCTCAACGGCCAGGCGCGGCCTGGTTAGCGTGAGGCGCGCGGCGAACTCGGCGAGCAGGGCAATGCCGAGGATCGCGGACAGAGAGAGAAGGGCTTCCAATATCCCCGATCGCATTTCCCCATCCATGACCATCGCCCTGCCCTGGGCATAGATGCGCGGCAAATCGCGCAAGGTGTCGATGGTGCCCTGCAGATCGCGCCCGAATTGCTGCACCCGCTCGGCGATCCCGGCGATGAGCAGGCCGGCCAGGCTGTCCGGTTTGACTTCAGCCTGCGGGGGCTCGGCCGGCGCCGGTTCGGCCGCGGGCTGGCTGGTAAGGAGGAGACGGAGCTGGGCAACCAGGCGCGCGCGGGCGCCTTCGTCCTCCAGCGCCGTGATCAAGGCCTGGACCTCTTCGGCTGCGGGCTTGGCGTCCGCGGCCAGAATAGGGGAGACCGGCATGGCAAGCCCAGCCGTTAAGGCTAGAGCAAGGAGGGCGCGCTTCAGGTGTGAGAAGGCGATCATGGCGCGTCAACCTAGCGTTGGGATCGCGCGCTGTCACGGGGGAAGGCCATAAACTGGCCATTGCGGCTTGTTCCCCGGCGCGTTCTATGGATAATCCCGAGGGTCGAACGGCGGCGATGAAAGCCGCGTGTCCGGGGTGTGCCATGCCCCGGACGAATGCGCATGTGTCTTGAAGGGAGCGCGTCGTCCATGTCCCAGAACATTTTGTTTCCGGTGCCTGCGGGCTTGCCCGAGCGGTCCTGGATCGATGCGGCGACTTACGAGCGCATGTACGATGTGTCGATCAAGGATCCCGAGGCGTTCTGGGCGCAGCAAGGATTGCGACTTTCTTGGATGAAGCCCTACACCAAGATCAAGGACGTTTCCTACAAAGGCGACGTCCATATCCGCTGGTTTTACGACGGTACGCTAAACGCCTGCTTCAATTGCGTGGATCGCCACCTGCCGGCGCGCGGCGATCAGATTGCCATCATCTGGGAGGGCGATAATCCGGCGGAATCCAAGCACATCAGCTATGCCGAGATTCACGATGCGGTCAGCCGGCTGGCCAATGTGCTCAAGGCGCGTGGCGTCAAGAAGGGCGATCCCGTCACCATCTACATGCCGATGATCCCCGAGGCGGCCTACGCCATGCTGGCCTGCGCGCGCATCGGCGCTATCCATTCCGTGGTATTCGGCGGATTCTCGCCCGAATCCCTGGTTGGCCGCATTCAGGATTGCAAGTCGAAATTCGTCATCACGGCCGATGAAGGGCTGCGCGGCGGCAAGAAGATTCCGCTCAAGGCCAATGTTGACGAAGCGCTCGAGCGCTGCCCGGATGTGAAGACGGTGATCGTGGTGCGTCGCACGGGCGGCACCGTCAAATGGAACAAGAAGCGCGACGTTTGGTACCACGAAGCCTGCGCGGCAACCGATCCGGATTGTCCGTGCGAGGAGATGAACGCGGAAGACCCTTTGTTCATCCTCTACACCTCGGGCTCCACCGGCAAGCCCAAGGGCGTGCTGCACACGACCGGCGGTTACATGGTCTATGCCTCGATGACGCACCAATACGTCTTCGACTACCACGAAGGCGAAATCTATTGGTGCACCGCCGATGTCGGTTGGGTCACCGGGCACAGCTATATCGTCTATGGCCCGCTTTCCAATGGGGCGATCACGCTCATGTTCGAGGGCGTGCCGAACTACCCGGACAGCTCGCGCTTCTGGCAGGTGGTGGACAAGCACAAGGTCAACATCTTCTACACTGCGCCCACCGCGATCCGCGCGCTCATGCGCGAGGGCGATGGGCCGGTCAAGCGCACCAAGCGCCAATCCCTGCGGTTGCTGGGCTCGGTCGGCGAGCCGATCAATCCCGAGGCTTGGATGTGGTACTACAACGTGGTCGGTGACAAACGCTGCCCGATTGTCGACACCTGGTGGCAGACCGAGACCGGCGGCATCCTGATCACGCCATTGCCCGGGGCCACTGCGCTCAAGCCAGGCTCGGCGACCCACCCCTTCTTCGGCATCAAACCTGTCCTGGTCGACAGTGACGGCAAGCTGCTGGAGGGCGCTGCAACAGGCAATCTGTGCATCGACGAAAGCTGGCCCGGCCAGATGCGCACCGTATACGGCGATCACAAGCGTTTTGTGGAAACCTATTTTTCCACCTTCCCCGGGCGCTACTTCACCGGCGATGGCTGCCGGCGCGACGAGGACGGCTATTACTGGATCACGGGTCGGGTGGACGACGTGATCAACGTGTCCGGCCACCGCATGGGTACGGCCGAGGTGGAAAGTGCGCTGGTCGCACATGCCATGGTCGCCGAGGCGGCCGTGGTCGGTTACCCGCACGATATCAAGGGCCAGGGCATCTACGCTTATGTCACGCTCAATGTCGGCATCGAACCGACCGAGGCGTTGCGCAAGGAACTGGTCGGTTGGGTACGCAAGGAGATTGGCGCGATCGCCCAGCCCGACCTGATTCAGTGGGCTCCCGGCCTGCCCAAGACGCGCTCGGGCAAGATCATGCGCCGCATCCTGCGCAAGATTGCCGCCAACGAGCAGGGCACGCTGGGCGACACCTCGACGCTGGCCGATCCCGCCGTGGTCGACGATCTCGTTAAGAACCGGATGAACAAAGCTTAGCCCGGCGTTTCACGAGCGGCGGAACAGAACGGACAGGTTGTTGGCCGGCATTTCGATGGTTTCGTCGAGCGCCAGGCCATGGGATGCGGCCAAGCGCGCAACGTCGTCTAGGTCGCGCACGCCCCAGGCCGGATCGCGCGCGCGCAGACCTGCATCGAATGTCTGGTTTGAGGGCGCGGTATGCCGTCCGCCGCGCGTGAAGGGGCCGTAGAGATAGAGCAACCCGCCCGTGGGCAAAATGGTGGCCGCGCCCGCGATGAGGCCTTGAGCGGCCGACCAGGGCGCGATGTGGATCATGTTGATGCAGACGACGGCATCGGCGGCGGCGATCGGCCAGGTCCCAGCGTTTGCATCGAGCGCGATCGGCGGCATCAATGTGGGGCAGGCGGCCGCGGCGGCATAGGCGGCAATACTGGCGCGTGCATCCGAATCGGCGTCCGAAGGCTGCCAGCGGCGCGGTGTGAGGCATGGGGCAAAAAAAGCGGCATGCTCGCCCGACCCGCTTGCCACCTCCAGCACGAGTCCGTGGCCCGGCAGAGCGCGCACGAGCACGGCTAGAATCGAGTCGCGATTGCGCAGGGTCGCGGGCGCGTGGCGGCGTAAATCCGGCGGCGTGGGCGAATCGGTCTGCGGCATGGGGTCGCGGCCACCCTAGGGGACCGGCGCGATCGGGACAAGACCGGCGGTTCGTCCATATCCCCAATTCGTCCGGGGTTGCCCCGCCTAACCGGGCTGTGATAACCGATTGACCCCATTTGGACCGACAAAAATCGGCCCAGGCCGCCCCCGCCCCTAAGCTAGCCCGGCAGGCCCATCCGAATCGGGTCAGGGGCGAGGCGCCGAGCCGCCAGTATCGGAGACGTTGATGACCTATGTGGTGACGGAAGCCTGCATCAAGTGCAAATATATGGATTGCGTGGAAGTTTGTCCGGTGGACTGCTTCTATGAAGGCGAAAATATGCTGGTCATCAACCCCGACGAATGCATCGATTGCGGGGTTTGCGAGCCGGAATGCCCCCCCGAGGCCATTGTGCCCGACACCGAACCCAACGCCGAGAAGTGGGTGGAGGTAAATCGAAAGTATGCGGAAGCCTGGCCCAACATCACGCGCAAGGGGGAAGCCCCTACGGATGCCGATGCTTTCAAAGGCATGGCCGACAAATTCAATAATCTTTTCAGCCCAAATCCAGCCAAACGTTAAGATTTGGCCACAGCTAGGTGGCGGATGAGTATCATTCCACTAGCTTTTGTGGGCTGAGAGTAACCCTAGGAAATCCGCAGCCTTTAGGCCGATGATCGTGACGAGGCGCTGTTATTTTACGTCAGTCTGTGATATAGACTGTTCGGCGACAAGGTTCTAGGGTCGGGTGATGCCGGCCACCGCGCCGTAGCTCACTGTCCGAAGAAAAGCGAAGGATTCCCGCACGGTTTACCTATAAGGGTGACCGCGGGCTGACTGTGCTCCGCGCGTGGGGCGTGAGGGCGAGAAGAAGCATGGGTGTCCAGATGCGCAATGTCAGCGTCAAGTCCAAGACGGCCAAGACGGTGGGCGATTTTTCCGCCGGAGACTTCGTGGTTTACCCCACCCATGGCGTGGGCAAGATTGTCGGGCTGGAACATCAGCAGATCGCCGGCTATGAGCTGCAAGTGTTCGTCATCGACTTCGAGAAGGACCGCATGACGCTGCGTGTGCCGATCGCGAAGGCCAGGACATCAGGCCTGCGCCGGCTAAGTTCGCGCAAGGAAATGCAGGAGGCGCTGGCCCGCCTGAAGGGCCGTAGCCGCGTGCGCCGAACCATGTGGAGCCGCCGCGCCCAAGAATACGAGGCTAAGATCAATTCGGGCGACCCCGCTTCGATTGCGGAGGTTGTGCGCGATCTACATCGCAATTCCGGTCAGCCCGACCAGTCCTATAGCGAGCGCCAAATCTATCAGGCCGCGCTCGATCGGCTGGCGCGCGAGTTCGCGGCGATCGAGAAGATCGACGAGGTAACGGCGACCCAACGCCTGGAAAAGCTGATGGTGCAGGCCGCCTAAGGCCTGCTCATCGGCGCCCTCGGCTTTGCGAGCGAGAGCCGACTCACCAACCCACATGTCCGACAATGAGATTTTCGCCACCCTGCGCGCGCCGCGCCGGGTATGGGCGGTCGCGTCCATTCACGGCGACGCCGACCGGCTGACCGCGCTCCATGGCCAGCTTGCCCAACGCTTCCAGGCCGGCGACCGGTTAGTCTATCTCGGCAATTACCTCGGCCGCGGATCGACGATCGGCGCGACGATCGCAGAGTTGCTCGAATTCCGGCGCATGGTGTTGGCGGCGCCCGGCGCTTACGCCTGCGACATCGCCTATCTGCGTGGCGCCCAGGAAGAGATGTGGCAGAAATTGCTCCAGCTCCAATTCGCGCCCAATCCGCGCGAAGTGTTGGATTGGATGCTGAAGCAGGGTGTCGGTGCCACGCTGGCCAGCTATGGCGGGCGCATCGAGCACGGTCAGAGCGCTGCGCGAGAGGGTGCGCGCGCTATCACGCGCTGGACCGGCGAACTGCGTGCCGCGATGCATGCGACGCCCGGTCACACCCAGCTCATGAGCGCGCTCCGGCGTGCGGCCTACACGGCCGACGGCAATCTGCTGTTTGTCCATGCCGGCATCGATACGGAGCGGCCGCTGACCGCGCAAAGCGACAGTTTCTGGTGGGCGAGCGCCGGTTTTCAGCGGATCGACAAGCCCTATGGCAATTTTAAGATGGTGGTTCGCGGCTTCGACCCCGCCCATGCCGGACTGACCCAAAGCGCCTATGCCACGAGCCTGGATGCGGGTTGCGGCTTCGGCGGCGCGCTCATCGCCGCCTGCCTCGATCTCGACGGTCGCGTCGTCGAGCGCCTTGAGGCTTAGGGCTAGGCCGAATCAATACCTACTCCTCGATCACCTTCACTGGCTGACCGGTCTGCGGAACTGTGCCCGGCGGCAGATCGTTGACATTGGCAAACCGGCGCAAGCGAAAGGCGTCCGCGCCGAATCCGGCCGACAACCGCTCGGTGGTGTCGCCCGCCCGTGCGGTTTGAACGCGCAGGCGTTGACCCTTTAAACGTGCCGCCTCAACTTCGCCCAGACGATGGAAGCTGTAGGCGGTGCGGCGCTGACCTTCGGCTTGAGCGGCCGTCGTCTGCGGTGCGGTCAGAAAGGTGAAGCGGTAGATCGTTGTCGAATCAACCCGGATGGCCACAAGGCGCATGTCGCGGGGGCCCCGCGCCGACCGAACCTGGCTCCAGGCGGTTGCGGCATCTAGGCCGTCGATCGTGATCGCTTCCGGGTCGGATAACCGCAGCCCCTGACTCCACCCGCCGGTTAGATAGTCCAACGCCCGCGCGCCGCTCGGCCTTGGCGCGCGATCGAACACGATCAACGCACCATCCGGTCCTTGCGCCTGGACTTGCCGCGCACCGTTGGCCAGTCGATAACCTTCTGGCACTTCGAAGCGCACGCGAAACTCGGGGTGGGCGAAGACGCGACCGCGTACCAGCCCATGATCGGGGTCGTCGCAATAGAGCATGCCGTCGATCCGGGGTAGATATTCCTCGCGCCCTCGGCGCGGATTGGCGATCGGGCGTTCTTTGGCTTCGGCAAGAGCGCGCTCCACGCGATCCAGCGTACGCGGATGGGTCGCGAATAGATCGAAGCGGTCGGCCTCGCCGGCCCGTCCTGCCGCCTCGGCCGCGATCTTGGAATCTTCCAGCAGCTTGGAGAGAAAACTCGCCATCGCGCGCGGGTCGTAACCGGCACGGGTCAAATAGCGGACGCCGAGTTCGTCGGATTGGAACTCTTGATCGCGGGAATAAGATTGTAGATATGCGGCGGCACCGAGCTGGGCGATTTCCGCCAAATCGCCAACCACGACGCCAAGAAGCGGAGTCACCCCAGCGGCGATTACGCTCTGGCTGTAGCGCTGGGCGGCATGACGCGCTATGACGTGACCGATCTCGTGGGCGAGTACGCCGGCCATCTCGGCCTCGTCGCCCGCCAGTGCCAAGAGGCCCCGGGTGACGTAGACATAGCCGCCGGGCAATGCGAAGGCGTTGACCGCAGGAGAATTCAGCACCGTGAAGGTAAAGGCAAGGTCGGGCAACTCCGATTGCCGTGCCAGGGCCAGGCCAACCTGCTGAACATAGGCGGCGAGCGCGGCATTGCTGTACGCACAGCCGAACTGCTTGAGTATCTCCGGATGCTGTTCGCGCCCAACTTTCAACTCGTCCTGGGGCGACATGAAGCCGGTGAAACTCTGCTGGCCGGTCGCGGGATTGACGGCGCAACCCTGAAGCGCAGCGGACCCGGCGACGAGCAGGGCAGCAAGTGCGGCGCGAACCAGTTTTCGTGACGGGATCATGGGTCGATCAGCTCAATCTTCTCAGAATGCGTGGCTTCGATCATCGGACCATTGAACGATTTCAACCAGCCTCTCGCGCGCAACCGCCGCCCGACCAAGAAATCCGCATTGCCTGGCGCCAGCGCCTTCAAAATACGCCGATCAAGCGCGATGGTGAAGTCGGTCCGCCAATCGGATCCGAAATTGATATAGGCGCGGTTGCGCAGGGCGGCAACCGAAACCACCGTTCCCTCGACGATCTGGAAGCTGTCGATATGCCGCGGCGCCTCATCGGTTGTCAGCACGCGAAACCGCCGATCCGCCCATAGGCCCCGTTCGTGCGCGCGCGCTTCGCCCTCCAGGCGCAACATGTCTTGGGCAAAGGCGCGATTGTCGGGTGCCGTCATGACACGAACATGGCCGGCGCTGAGCAGTTCGCCCTGTAGCCATCGGCCCTCGCGGTCGCGCGCGTGGGCCAACAAGCGGCCGTGGCGATCTCGTGGGTTGCCGGTATAGGTCAGCTCCAGGCTCCGGCCAGCAGCTAGCGCATCCAACGCTGCTCGCGCCGCCTCGGCTTGCGCGCGCAGATTTGTCCGTTCTGAGGAGGCGGCCTTCGGTGCCGCAATGCCAACGAGGCGGAGTGCCGTACCATCCACCAAAATCACGGTGTCGCCATCGATAGCGGCCTTGGCGACGACGGTGTGTGGCGGCTCCGCGGCAGCTTGGGTCGTTAGAACAAGAGTCGGCACGGCGACAAGCGGCCATAGCATTACACGTGGCTCAAGCTGCTCGCACGGTGACGTCCATCGCGCCGATGCCGGCGATCTCGGCGTGCATCACATCGCCCGGCTGGACCGGGCCGACTCCGGCCGGCGTCCCCGTCATGATGATATCGCCGGGTAGCAGTGTGTAAAATGCCGATGCAAACTCGATCAGCCTGAAGACATCGAAATCGAGATGCTTCGTGTTCGACGCTTGTTTGGTTTCGCCGTTCACCTTGATCGAGAAATCAAGGTCGTTGGGATCAGCGATTTCCTCCGCCGTGACCAGCCAGGGGCCGAGCACGGCATAGCTGTCGATCGATTTGCGGAAGCTTGGCAGTTCCGGGCCGCGGACGGTCATGTCGAGGCCTATCGCATAGCCGGCGATGTGCCGGCGCGCGTCGGCGCGTGCGATGTTGGAACCGGGTTTGCCGACGATCACGGCCAGCTCGACTTCGTGATCGTTGCGCCGGTCGGGAAAGCGTAAGGCCACGCCTTCGGATGGGCCGACCAGGGACGAGTTCGCCTTGAGAAACAAACCCCAATCGCCGATCGTCCTGATGACGCGGCCATGGGCGATGCCTTGATCCTTCTTCGACTCCTCGATGTGATCCTTGTAGTTGATCGGCGCGCCGATGATCTTGCTCGGATTGGCGATCGGGCTCTTAAGCTTGACCGATGCCACGGACCGGCGGATGCCATTCTTGGCTGCGTCCGCGATCATCGGACGCAAGCGATCGAGGTGCACGATCAGGTCGTCGCCCAACGGCACGGGCCAGCGATGACGCGGTAGCGCGTCCAGGGCGGATGACACATCCACGATGTCGCCGGCCTCGACCAGGCCGAGCCGGTCGTCATCGAAACGGCAAAGTTTCATTGCATCGTTCTCCCCGGTTGGAAGGCTGTGCGAACCCGCTTGGCCGATTGCGCTTGCCCCGTCTATGATCGCACGCCCCGCAACCGACCGGAACTGGGCGATACCCTGGAATGGCCACCTATCCCGAACTGTTTCCCGAGCGTGAACCCTACGAGACGGGCCGTCTTGCCGTCGATACCCGCCACACGCTCTATTGGGAGCAGTGCGGCCGGCCCGGTGGCGTGCCCGCGATTTTTCTCCATGGCGGACCGGGGTCGGGCGCCTCACCGACCCATCGCCGCTTTTTCGATCCCAGCCACTATCGCATCGTCGTCTATGACCAGCGGGGCGCCGGGCGCTCGACACCCTTGGGCGAGATTGCCGACAACACGACCGGCCATCTCGTCGCCGATATCGAGGCGCTGCGCCGCCATCTCGGCATCGAACGCTGGCTGGTGTTCGGCGGTTCCTGGGGTTCCACACTGGCACTGGCCTATGCCCAGGCGCACCCGGAATGCTGCCTGGCTCTGGTCTTGCGCGGCATCTTCCTCGGCCATCGCAGCGAAATCGATTGGTTTCTCTACGGCATTCGCACCGTGTTTCCCGAGCATTGGCGTGCGTTCGCGGAATATCTGCCGGAAGATGAGCGCAACGATATTCTGCGCCACTATCACCGTCGCTTGATCGACCGCGATCCCGCCGTTCACATGCCGGCTGCGCGGGCCTGGGGCCGCTATGAGGGGTCGTGTTCCACTTTGTTGCCCGATCCGGAACTGGTGCAAAGTTTCCTAGACGACGTGCGTGCCCTCGGCATCGCGCGGATCGAAGCGCATTACTTCGTCAACGACTTATTTATGACCCCGGACCAATTGTTGAACGGGGTGGAACGCATCCGCAATCTGCCTACGCACATTGTTCAGGGCCGCTACGACATGGTTTGCCCGATCGTGGCAGCCGATCGACTGCGGCGGGCCTGGCCAGAGGCGATGTTCCAGATCGTCGAAGATGCCGGCCATTCCGCCCTAGAGCCGGGTACGCGCCGGGCGCTGGTAGAAGCAACCAATGCCTTCAAGTCGACGTGCTAGACCTATAGAATTAGCCCGCAATTAGGCCGGGAGGTGATGAGTGAGATTCTGTTTGTTCGCGCTTATCGTAGCCATCTGCTTCGCAGGCGCGGCGCGCGCTCAGGACGACCCAGCCTTCCTTTCCGTCGGCGCCGGCGTCTTTGACATTAACGATAGCCAGAAAGCGGGCGAAGTGCGGTTGGAGTATCGCTTCGCCCGACGTTTCTGGATGTTCAAGCCTTTCTTCGGCGCGTCCGGCACGACGGATGCTGCCGCTTATGGCTATGGCGGCGTTCTGATCGACATTCATTTCGGACCGCGTTGGGTGCTGATGCCGAGTGCCGCCTTCGGTCTCTATCGCGATGGCAGCGGCAAGAAACTTGGCCATGCCGCGGAGTTCCGCACGGGCGCCGAGTTGGCCTATCGCTTCGACAATCGATCGCGTCTTGGCTTGGCCTTTCACCACATTTCCAATGCCAGCATTGGCGAGAAGAATCCAGGCACCGAGATTTTGAGCCTGATCTATTCCGCTCCCTTCGATTCGCACGCCAAATAGGCCTGGATTGCCGCGCTTGGATTCGCTTGGGCTGGCCTGGCAGATCAATCTCAGCACGGGCTGGGGCGTATTTGGCCTCAATCTAGCGCTCGACATCGCCCGGCGTGGCGCGCCCGATCTGCGGCTGATTTGCCCCGGTCCGATCGAGCATCTCCGGGCCATGCCGCCCTGGCATCGCCGTGTGATCGGCTCGCTCGAGGGCCGTCGGCTTACGGACGCCGTCCCCGGCTTGCGTTTCACCCGCGACCGGGCTGAGTTGAAATTCGGCGCGGTGCCCGATGCCATTCTCTATGCGCTCGGTAACGATTTCACCCGGCTGCAGGTGAGGGGCCGGGCGCCCGCCCATCGCACGATCGGTTTCGTCTTCTTGGAGAATTCGCGCATCGGGCCGGAGGGCTTGGCGCGCGCGCGGTATTACGACCGAATTCTTGCTGGCTCGCGTTGGAACCAGTCGGTGATGCGGGCCCACGGTCTTGACCGTGCCCGTGCCGTGCTCCAGGGCGTGGACACCGCGCTGTTTCACCCTCGCCCGCGCGCCGGCTTGGCGCGCGGGCGATTTGTCGTGTTCTCCGGCGGCGCCTTCGAGTTCCGCAAGGGCCAGGACGTTGTTGTTGCCGCCTTCCACGCCTTCCACCAGCGCCATCCGGAAGCGTTGCTGGTGACATGCTGGCACACGCAGTTTTTCGAGCGCATCGCCAGCGTCGCACTCGGCCGCCACGCGCGCGGCGCGGCGCCGGCGCGTGCCGACGGCACGCCCGACCTGCCGGCCTGGATGGCGTTGCACGACATCCCCGCCGACGGGTTCTTTGATCCGGGCTATGTGCCCTATCACAACCTGCCCGGCCTTTTCGCCGAATGCGACGCGGCCGTATTCCCCAGCCGGGTCGAGGGCGGCACCAATTTGTTTGCCATGCAGACCGCCGCCAGCGGCGTGCCGACCATCGTCTCGGCCAACACCGGCCATCTCGACCTGATCGAACGGGCCGGCGTGATTGCGCTTACGCGCCAGGGGCCGGTGGCGGCGTCCCACTTGCGCGGCGGCGAAACCGAGGGCTGGGGCGAAAGCGATCCGGAGGAGATCGTGGAAGCGCTCGAAGCAGTCTGGCGTCAGCGCGAGTCCGCGCGCACGGATGCGGTAG
>SHVW01000084.1 GCA_009694085.1 Alphaproteobacteria bacterium | reverse complement strand
AGATGGTGATCACGCTGGAGCGCGCCGGGCTCATCCGGCGACAACCAGGCGAGGCCCGCACCATCACCATCCTGGTTGATGCCGAGGACCTCCCAGCCCTACGATCCGCACACAACCAACCGGTCAAAACCTCCGTGCAGAGGTACTAGTCAGCCGCGTCTTGGTCGCCTGCCACCACGTAACGCAAGCCTGCCGCCGCTCTCCCGCCCGGGCGGGGTTTGCCAGCAATTCGCTCATGACAGGCACGGCCTCGTCCCAGTTCGCCACTTCGATCATGGGATGCTCGCCTAGGAGGCGCCGGTAATAGCCTTGCCCGTGCTCGATGATCGGCAAGCAGCCCATTTCCAGCCCCTCGTAGAGGCGGAAACTGTCCCAGGTTCGGTCGCCCGGCGGCGCCGGGCAGAACAAGGTCCGATTGAGGATGCCGCCATAGGCGCCCGCCGACAGCATGGCCTGGCCGAAATGGGGCGTGGTGTGAATGTATCCGCCGGGCAGGTCGAGCAGGGCTTTCAACATGCGCGCGCGGCCCCCGCGGCCAGATCGTACCCATGAAGGCCCAGACGATGTCGCGCCGCACGGGCTGGGCACCGTCGCCCGACATGCTGGCGAAGCCGAGGGGCACGGTCGTGACATGGGCGAGGGCATCGAACTGCGGATAGGCATAGTTACGCAAGACCGCTGCGAAATTGGCATAGGCCTGGATGGGCAAATCCCGGCCCATCTCATCGCCCAAATGAACCAACGCGACTTTATGGCCTTGACGGCGGAACGCCTCGTGATAGGCCAGCCGGCCGGCCATCATGCGCTGGTGCGCGCCCGTTCCCGGCGCGAGCGAGAATCGTCCAGTGTCCACCACGATGGCATTGGGCAGCACCAGGCCATAGCGTCCAACATGGTTGAAACCGTCGCCCGTCGTGTCGTCATGTTCGGCGATATCGAGTTCCGACAGGAGGAAACGCAGCCAACGATGTTCCCAGTAGTGGCGGGCCGGTATCTGCCAGATCAGGTTGAACGGCATCGCCTCTATCGCGCCCCGCCATCCTTCAGTTCCGTCTCCACGAACACGAATTCAAACGGGTTGGCGTTGATCACGTCGTGCTCGACGCCGAAGTTGCGGAAATAGGTGCGGCCGGTGGTGAGTTGCCTCTGGGTCGTCCCTTGGGGTCCGATCAAGGTTAAGGCGCCGGTGGTCATGGGCACCACGATGTAGTCGTATTCGTGGCGGTGATAGCCGGTGGCGCCGCCCGGGGGAAAGCGCCATTCGGTCACGCGCACGCGCTCGTTGTCGACC
The DNA here is from genome assembly GCA_009694085.1 of Alphaproteobacteria bacterium. Taxonomy (GTDB): domain Bacteria; phylum Pseudomonadota; class Alphaproteobacteria; order SHVW01; family SHVW01; genus SHVW01. Next base: position 14,924 of record SHVW01000084.1, on the reverse strand, counting down.
TGGACGGTGGGAACGGCTTTGGGTCGGGCTGTGTCGGTCATGTCTGGCCTCGCAATGGCGGGAAGGGCGCGCGGGCCCAGCTTAGCCGATCTCCGATCCCGCCTGTGGAAATCTCGGAAAAATCGTGCTACCTGATGATTTTAGATTGACAGAAATCGGGCGCCGACCGGTCGCGTCATGATGCGATGCGAGCGGTCGTCCGCGCATGCGGGAGCACAGCGATGGTTGCCAAATGGGCGCCCGAGACGTGGCGCGGCAAGCCGGCAAAGCAGTTGCCGGATTATCCGAACGACGCTGCGGTGGCTGCCGCCGAGGCGGAGCTGCGCAAGTTCCCGCCCCTGGTCTTCGCCGGTGAGGCGCGCCGGCTCAAGGCCGCGCTGGCCGGCGTTGCCGCGGGCAAATCTTTTCTGCTTCAGGGTGGCGACTGCGCGGAAAGTTTCGCCGATTTCAGTGCCAACAACATCCGCGACATGTTCCGCGTCCTGCTCCAGATGGCCGTCGTGCTCACCTATGGCGCGGCCTGCCCGGTGGTCAAGGTTGGGCGCATGGCCGGCCAGTTTGCCAAGCCGCGCTCTTCGTCGATGGAAAAGCGCAACGGCCAAGAGCTGCCGAGCTATCGCGGCGACATCGTTAACGGCATGGAATTCACGGCCGAGGCGCGGCTGCCCGATCCCCAGCGGCAAGTGCGCGCCTATAACCAATCGGCCGCCACGCTCAACCTGCTGCGCGCCTTCGCCCAGGGCGGTTATGCCGATCTGCACAAGGTCCATAGCTGGACCCTCGGCTTCGTCGACAAGAGTCCGGCGGGCGAGCGCTTCCGCGAGCTGGCCGACCGCATCGCCGAAAGCCTCGCCTTCATGGAGGCCTGCGGCCTGACCGCCGAGACCGCGCCGCAAATCCGCGAGACCGAGTTCTTCACCTCCCACGAAGCCCTGCTTCTCGGCTACGAACAGGCGCTAACCCGCGTCGACAGCACGACGGGCGATTGGTACGACTGCTCCGCCCATATGTTGTGGATCGGCGATCGCACGCGTCAAATCGACGGTGCCCATGTCGAGTTCCTGCGCGGCGTCAAGAACCCGCTTGGCTTGAAATGCGGACCTTCGCTTGCTCACGACGAACTACTGAAGCTGATCGACGCGCTCAATCCGGCCAACGAGCCCGGCCGGCTCACCTTGATCACACGCATGGGGGCCGATCAGGTCGAAACCAAACTGCCTGCACTAATCCGCGCGGTGCAGCGCGAGGGCCGCAAGGTCGTGTGGGCGTGCGACCCCATGCACGGCAACACGACGGAGGCCTCGACCGGCTACAAGACCCGTGCCTTCGACCGCATCTTGAAAGAGGTGCGAGGCTTCTTCGCCGTTCACATGGCGGAGGGCAGCTATGCCGGCGGCGTGCATTTCGAGATGACCGGTCAGGACGTGACCGAATGCATCGGCGGCGCCCAGGCGATCGACGAACTGACGCTGGCGACCCGTTATAACACTCAGTGCGATCCCCGATTGAATGCCAGCCAGGCCATCGAATTGGCCTTTCTGATCGCCGAGCAGCTAAAGAGAGAGCGGTTCGGCATGGCCCAGCGCTTGGCTGCGACCTCATGAGTGCCGCGAACGGCGCTAGCAATCCCAGCACCGATCAGGTCGCGCGCTACACCGATCAGTATTTTCTGAAAACTAAGGCGGCGGTTGGGCGCTTCGGCGACAAGCGCGTAACCTATGCCATTTTCATGCGCCGGCCCGTCACGTTCGCGCCGCGGCTGATGGTCCAGTGGCTGGAGGCCATGGCGCGCGCGCGCGGCACGGAATTCGACATCAAACTGAACTACCGGGAAGGCGCCTGGGTCGGCGCGGGTCAGCCGATGATCCTGCTGAGCGGCTCGCTCTATCACTTGGTCGATCTGGAGACGGTCTATCTTCAGAAACTGGGTGCCGCCTGCGTGGCCGCCTACAACGCCTATACCATGTGCGTGGATCTGCCCAAGGTCGGCTTTCTCGCCATGGATGCGCGCCATTGCGCCGGCACCGAAATGGCGGACCTCATGGCTTATGCCGCGTCGGTCGGTTCGGAAAAAGCGCGGCGTAAGACCGGCGCTGTCGGCTTCGTCGGCAACGCGACCGATGCGACCGCTCATTATTTCGGCCAGCAGCGCGGGCGCGGCACCATGCCTCATGCGTTGATCGGCTATGCCGGATCGACCGTGCGCGCGGCCGAGATGTTTCACGAAACCCATCCAAACGAACTTCTGACGGTTTTGGTGGATTATTTCGGTCTCGAAATAACCGATGCGTTGAGCGTCTGCCGCCGCTTTCCCGACCTAGCTGCACAGGGCAAGATTGCCATGCGGCTCGACACCCATGGCGGACGTTATGTCGAGGGACTCGATATCGGCTCGTCCTATGCGTTGCTCGAGCGCTACGCCCCCCATTCGATCCGCGGCTATCGTTCGGAGGCCGAGCTGCGCTATCTGGTCGGTACCGGCGTCTCGGCCGCTGCCATCTGGCATCTTCGCGAAGCGCTCGACAATGCCGGCTTTACCAAGGTTGGGATCGTTGCGTCCTCCGGGTTCGGCCCGGCCAAGTGTCGGGTGATGGCGCTGGCGGCCGCGCCGGTCGACACGATCGGCACCGGCTCCTACCTGCCTGAAAATTGGCACGAAACCTACGCCACCTCGGACATCATCGCCTATGACGGCGTCGCCTCGGTCAAGGTCGGACGGGAATTCCTGCTGCGCGACAACGCGCCCAGCGGCGCCAGGATGGGCGAGGGGCGGGATCCGGCGTGAGCCTCGATCCCAACGATCTGCTCAACGATTTCCTGCGCAAAATCACGGAAACGCTGACCGGCGCGGTCGAGAACGCCCTTGCCCAAGGTGCTACCCCGGCCAATGCACTCGCGGTCGCGCGCACGGCCGCGACCGCCCTTGACAGTGCGATCAAGGGGCTGGAGCCCATGGTGCCGCCCCTGGAACGGCGCTTGCCTGCGGGCGGTGTTGCGCCCATTGCTGCCACATTACGGTGGTGACCGATGTGCCGACCGTATTGAATCTGGCCGAGCACATTCGTGCGCACTTCATGACCGACCAGCGCGAGGATCTGCGGCGGCGCATGGCCAACGCATCGCTGCGATCGATGCCATGTCGAACCCCGAGCGCGTCAAGGCGCGGCTGCCTTGTCCGTTATTGGTCGACGGTGCCTGCTCGGTCTATCAGGCACGCCCATTGATTTGCCGATCGTTCAATTCTTTCGATGCCAATGCCTGCGCGCGCGAGATCATGAGCGGCCGGCCTGGAATTACCGTTCCGGCATACGATGTTCCGCTACGTGTCGGCATGGCAGTTGCGAAGGGGGTCGAGGAGGGGCTTGTGGAGGCCGGGCAGTTCGATGGCGGTGTCGAACTTGTGCGCGGCCTGGCGATTGCGATGACCGAACCGGACGCGGCCAAGCGCTGGCTCGCCGGCGAAGAGTTGTTCTACCCCGCGCGGGTGTCGGTTCAGCTGAGTTGATAGCGCACGACGACGTGTGCGAAATCCTCGGGAAAATTCGCGCCCAGCCGGACAATGGGCACGTCGGCAGGTGCGGCGCGCAGATCGGCATGCCCCGCATCCAGGCTGGTCAACAGGGCGACCGGCATGTTGCGTGTCGGCTCCATGGCGGCAAGCGCGCGTACGAGGTCGGTACCCTTGAAGCCATCCATTACGACGGAAGTCAGGATCAGATCCGGCTTCATGCGATAGGCCAGCTCGAATGCCTCGAACGGCGCACGCGTGGCAACCACGCGGTATCCGCAGGCCCGCAACTCGCGTTCCACCAAAAGCCGCACGACGGTGGAGGATACCACCAGCAGGATTTCAACGTCGGTCTGCACCACATCCTTGACGTCGAATCCGCCCTTGACGGGCAGGGCGCGCAGCATGGCGGTCAATGACGGGCCGTCGACATTGAAGCCGCCGCGCACGATATTCCCCAGGGCATCCGTGAATTTCTGCGCGTCCCGAAGCTGCAACTCGCTCAACTGCGCCAAGTCGGCCAGGTAGTCTTCCATGCGATGGGCGACGACGCTAATGCCGGGAAAGCCGAAGCCGCCCCCCATGCCCTTCAGATTGTGGCCTTGCCGGCGCAGCGCCACGAGGGTGTCGCCGCCCGCATTGCCCGTGGCGAAGGCGAGTTCGATCGCTTCCTGCATCTGGACCAAGCGATCTCTGGCGTCGGCCAAAAACTCGTCGCGTAGCTGGTCGACGATCGACGTCGCCGCAGTAGGCATACGCACCATCCCATCCCCCATGCACTTATGCTTCTCCTGGGGTAGTATCTGCGATAACCATTAACAAAACGTTTGCGCCGTCGGGCGCGAACGCCTTGAAATATCGATGTTTTTCGCCCATGACCGATAAGATCAACATCGCGCTGGCCCAGATCAACCCGACCATGGGCGACGTGGCCGGCAACATCGACCGTATCCGGTGCGCCCGCGCCGAAGCGGCGAAACTGGGCGCCGACCTCATGGTCACGGGCGAGTTGGTGGTCTCGGGCTATCCCCCGGAAGATTTGGTGCTGAAGCCGATGTTCCTCGATTCGGTTGCCTTGGCAGTGGAGGCTTTCGCGCGCGAGACCGCCGATGGCGGTCCCGCCGTGTTGCTGACGGCACCGTGGCGCGATGCCAAGGGCAGCAATGGCGCCACCACCTGGGGTCAGCGCATTTACAACGCCGCACTCATGGTCGATCGGGGGGCCATCCAGACCGTACGCTACAAGCACGACCTGCCCAATTACGGCGTGTTCGACGAGAAGCGCGTGTTCACGCCGGGGCCATTGCTGGGGCCGATTGCGCTGAACGGCGTGCGCCTCGGCGTCATGATCTGCGAGGACATGTGGACGCCCGATGTAACAGAATGCCTGGAGGAATCGGGCGCGGAAATCTTGATCGTGCCGAACGGCTCGCCCTTCGAGCGCGACAAGCTCTATGAGCGCATCCAGCTAGCCGTCGCGCGCGTTACGGAATCGGGCTTACCCCTGATTTACGTCAATCAAATCGGCGGCCAAGACGAGCTGGTATTCGATGGCGCATCCTTCGCGCTCGATGCCGGCCGCAATTTGTGTGCACAGGCGCCGGCTTGGCGCGAATCGGTGGTGTTGACGCGCTGGCGGCGCGGTGGCGACGGGAAATGGGCATGTGCGCCGGGCGAAATTGCAGCACCTAGCTCTGAAGTGGAGCAGATCTACCAGGCCATGGTGCTGGGCCTGCGCGATTACGTCGACAAGAACCGCTTTCCCGGCGTCATTTTAGGCCTGTCCGGTGGCATCGATTCCGCGCTGTGTGCCGCCATCGCGGTCGATGCGATCGGAGCGGAGCGGGTGCGTGCGGTCATGATGCCTTCGCCCTATACCAGCCGCGACAGCTTGGAGGATGCAGCGGCTTGCGCCGGCCTACTCGGCATCCAACTCGACAACATCTCGATCGAGCCGGCGATGGCGGCGTTCGCTGGCATGCTGGCGCCCCATTTCGCCGGCCGTGCGCCGGACATCGCGGAAGAGAACATCCAGTCGCGCGCGCGCGGGCTCACCCTCATGGCCATGTCCAACAAGTTCGGCCATATGGTGCTGTCCACGGGCAACAAGTCGGAAATGTCGGTCGGCTATGCGACGCTCTACGGCGATATGTGCGGCGGCTATGCCGTGCTCAAGGATTTATACAAGACGACGGTGTTTCAGCTTTCGCGCTGGCGCAACCAATCCGTGCCCGCCGGGGTTAGGGGGCTGGCCGGCCGCGTCATGCCCGAGCGCGTTATCACCAAGCCGCCGACCGCCGAGCTTAAGCCCGACCAGACCGACCAGGATACGTTGCCGCCCTATGACGTGCTCGACGACATCCTGCGCGGCCTGATCGAGGGCGAGCAACCGATCGCCGACATCGTCAAACGCGGCCATGACGAGGCGACGGTGCGCCGGGTCTGGCGCATGTTGGACCGGGCGGAATACAAGCGGCGCCAGGCCCCGCCAGGCGTGAAGCTGACCCGGCGCGCCTTCGGACGCGAGCGCCGCTATCCCATCACCAACGCCTATCAGGGTTGACGGCCATGGACCGGGTGCCGCGAGTTTGCTACAATGTGGCACGGAGACCTGACGTATGAAATTCGCGCGCAACATCGGATCGATCGAGCGAATTACCGTCGCGACGCGATGTTGAGCCCGCGCGCCTGATCGCTTTCTCCGCAATCGTATTATGGCAGAGCGGACTTACCCCAGGGTGGGGCCGCCCACTGTCGACATCGAACCAGACGAGAGCCGTTCCGTGACTCTGTTCCTGCACAACACGTTGACCCGCGCCAAGGAGGCGTTCCAGCCGCTCGACCCGGCCCATGTGCGCCTATATGTGTGCGGACCGACGGTCTATGACTTGGCCCATATCGGCAATGCCCGGCCCGTGGTCGCGTTCGATGTGCTCTATCGGCTGCTCAAGCGCCTCTATCCGCGCGTGACCTATGTGCGCAACATCACCGACGTCGACGACAAAATCATCGCGGCGGCGAAATCTTCGGGCGAGCCGATCGACGCGATCACGCGTCGCACGACCGACGCTTATCATGCCGACATGGACGCGATGGGCGCGCTTCAGCCCGATGTCGAGCCGCGCGCCACCGAACACATCGCGGAAATGATCGCCTTGATCGAAACGCTGATCGCGCGGGGCCACGCCTATGTCGCCGAAGGGCATGCGTTGTTCAGCGTGCCTTCCATGGCGGAATATGGCCGTCTGTCGCGCCATAACCGCGACGAGTTGATCGCCGGCGCGCGCATCGAAGTGGCACCCTACAAGCGCGATCCCGCCGATTTCGTGCTGTGGAAACCGTCCCCACCCGACATTCCCGGCTGGCCCAGCCCATGGGGGTGGGGAAGGCCGGGTTGGCATATCGAATGCTCCGCCATGGCGGGCAAGCATCTGGGCCAGACCTTCGACATCCATGGCGGCGGCCTCGACCTGGTGTTTCCGCATCACGAGAACGAAATCGCCCAGAGCCGCTGCGCCTATAGCACGCCGATCATGGCGGCGTACTGGATGCATAACGGTTATCTCACCGTCAATGGCGTGAAAATGTCGAAATCGCTCGGCAATTTCTTCACGGTGCGCGACCTCTTGGCCGAAGCGCCGGGCGAGGCGTTGCGCTATTTCCTGCTCAGCGGACATTACCGGGCGCCGCTGGATTTCACCAAGCAAGGACTGGTGGAGGCGAAAGCGGCGTTGGATCGGTTGTATGGCGCGCTGAGGCAATCTCGGAACGCGACGCACAGCGATGACGGCGCGCCGGAGGTAATTGAAAAACTGGCAGACGACCTGAACACGCCGGGCGCGTTGGGCGAGTTGCATCAGATCGCCGGTACTCTCAATTCTGCGATCTCGGCGGGCCGATCGGACCAAGTTTCGCGGGCGCGCGCCCGGTTGCTCGATGGCGGTGCCATTCTCGGTCTGCTGCACCAGGATCCGGAGGCGTGGTTTCGTTGGCAGCCAGCGGGTGTTCGTGGACTCACCGAAACCGCCATCGAGCATCGCGTCGAAGCGCGCCTCGCTGCCCGCAGGACTAGGAACTTCGCCGAGGCCGACCGCATCCGCAAGGAGTTGCTCGATCTGGGTGTGATCCTCGAAGACCGTCCGGGCGGGAAGACGGAGTGGCGCCGTGGGTAATGCCGAGCGGATGGTATGTCGCCGCAACGACCCTCCCCCCTCGTGGGGGAAGGGTTGTCCTGTCGGTGGGCGAGCTCCATGACCGACCGCATCTACCTCTTCGACACCACGCTGCGCGACGGCGGTCAAACCCAGGGCGTCGATTTCTCCGTCGGCGACAAGACTGCAATTGCACGGGCGTTGGATGCTCTGGGCATCGACTACGTCGAGGGCGGCTGGCCCGGGGCCAATCCGACCGACGAAAAATTCTTCGCCGACCCGCCCGTGCTCAAGCATGCCCGATTGACCGCCTTCGGCATGACGCGCCGGCCCGGCCGGTCGGTCGACAACGATCCCGGCCTCGCCGCCGTGCTCGGCACCAAGGCGCCGGCAGCGTGCCTGGTGGGGAAGGCCTGGGACTTCCATGTCGATGTCGCGCTCGGCATCAGCCGCGTGGAGAATCTGCGCATGATCGGCGAGAGCATCGCGCACGCGGGCAAGCGCGGCTTCGAGGCCATGTACGATGCCGAGCATTTCTTCGATGGCTACAAAGCCAACCCGGCTTACGCGCTCGATTGTATCAAAGCGGCCCACGACAACGGTGCACGCTGGGTCGTGCTGTGCGACACTAATGGCGGCACCTTGCCCGACGAGATCGAGCGAATTGTTGCCGCTGCCACTAAAGTGGTGCCGGGCGAGCGCTTGGGCATCCATTGCCACAACGACACGGAGAACGCGGTCGCCAACACGCTGGCCGCCGTGCGCGTCGGCGCGCGCCAGATTCAGGGCACGCTCAACGGCCTTGGCGAGCGCTGCGGCAACGCCAATCTGATCTCGCTGATCCCGACCTTGATGCTCAAGATGGGCTTCAAAACAGGCCTCGCGCCGGACGGGTTGAAGCAGCTTACCCATGTTTCGCGCCTGCTCGACGAGCTGCTCAACCGCGCGCCCAATCGCCATGCCGCCTATGTCGGCGAGAGCGCGTTCGCCCACAAGGGTGGGCTGCATGCCTCGGCGGTCGAGAAGGATCCGCGTACCTACGAGCACATCCCGCCCGAGACGGTCGGCAATCGTCGCCATATCGTGGTGTCCGACCAGTCCGGACGTTCCAACATCCTGGCGCGCTTCCGCGACATCGGCATCGACATCGATCCCAAGAACCCGAAGGTCAATCGCCTGATCGAGTTGGTCAAGGATCGCGAGTTCGACGGCTATGCCTATGACGGTGCGGAGGCGTCGTTCGAGTTGCTGGCGCGCCGCGCGCTTCAAGATGTGCCGGAATTCTTTCAGCTCGTCAGCTTCCGCGTGATCGACGAGCGGCGGATCAACGCCAAGCAGCAACTTATCACGCTGTCCGAGGCGACGGTGAAGGTGCGGGTGCGCGAGGAGCAGGTGATGACCGTGGCCGAGGGCAACGGGCCGGTCAACGCGCTGGACACCGCGTTGCGAAAGGCGCTGGTTCCGGTTTATCCCAGCCTCGAAGAGGTGCGGTTGGTCGATTACAAAGTACGCATCTTGACCCCGCAGGACGGCACCAAGGCGGTTACCCGCGTGATGATCGAAACCGCCGACGCCTCGGGCGAACGTTGGTCTACCGTCGGCGTCTCGGCGAACGTTATCGATGCCTCCTACAACGCGCTCCACGACAGCATCACCTATAAGCTGCTGCGCGGGCGTTCGGCCTAAGCGGGGGGAGCCAAGGGTGGCCGGAACCAATTCGACCCAGGCATCCGTGCTCGGTGGCCCCATCGTCGTGCTGGTCGAGCCGCAACTGGGCGAGAATATCGGCATGGCGGCACGCGCCATGCTCAATTGCGGGCTGACCGAACTGCGCTTGGTGACGCCGCGCGATGGCTGGCCGAGCGATGACGCAATCGCGGCGGCCTCGGGCGCCGATTGCATCCTGGATGCGGCTCGGCTTTTTCCGACCGCCGAGGCCGCGATCGCCGACCTGCATCACGTCTATGCGACGTCGGCCCGGCCGCGGGGCATGGTCAAGACTATCTTGACCCCTCGTTTCGCCGTTGGGCGCATGCGCACGCAGATCGCCGCGGGACGGCGCTGCGGCCTGATGTTCGGAGCGGAGCGTATGGGCCTCGTCAACGACCATATCGCACTGGCCGACACGGTAATTTCGGTGCCGCTCAACCCCGCCTTCGCCTCGCTCAATCTGGCGCAAGCCGTTTTGGTCGTTGGGTATGAGTGGTTTCAATCAGGCGACGCTACCTCGCCCCACGCGATCTCGGGCGGCGGCGACGAGCCCGCACCCAAGGCCGAGTTGCTCAATTTCATGATGCGGCTAGAGGCGGAACTCGACGATTGCGGCTTCCTACGCAATCAAGAGGCGCGCCCCAGCATGGTGCGCAATCTGCGCAACCTGTTTCAGCGCGCCGGCGCGACCGAGCAGGAATTGCGCACCATGCATGGCGTGCTCAAATGCCTGACCGAGAAGCGCAAGCGGATCGATTCGGAGCGGAAGGATTGATGCGCTCATTAACCGTGCGTTAACCAAATGGGTCTAGTGTCGAGAACTAACGTTGCCTCACCTGTGGAGCTCCGACCATGACGACCGCAGTGACACAGCAACAACCGCCAGCCCAAGCGCCGGCCCAACAACCAGCCCAACAACCAGCCCAACAACCAGCTGCGCCGCCATCGGCGACGCCCGAGCAAACCGCGGAACAGCCTCAGGCCATCGGCGTGTTCCGGGTTGATATTTTCACGGGCGGACAATGGGCCGAAGTCGATAGCTTTGATAGCGAGGCCAAGGCCATCAGTTTCGCCCAGCGCGTCGTCGAGGTCACCCGCCACGAAATGTCACGCGCCGTCCTGGCCGGCGTGAAGATCGGCGACATCCCTGGTATCGATACCGAGCTCGGCGTGTTCACGAAGCCCGACCCCGAGGTGCTCGCAGCCAAGCGGGCGGCCGAGAAGGGGGAAGCACCGGCGCCACCCACGCGCAGGTATAACCCATTGAAATTAATATTCTATGGAGCTGTTGGCTTAATCATCATGCTGGTCATGAATGTATTCGGCGATAAGCTGAAAAAGATTGGGGAATTCTTGTTCTCCAACTGGCTTTACTCCTAGCCCCATCCGGTTTGACAACCGGACTTCCCTGACTATAGTACGCGGCCCTTCCCGAGAATGTGGGCGACCGGACATGATTCGGCCGCCCCGCCGCCGGCGCCGCCGGGTCGGACTATCGGGACACCAACGACCAATGGAACAACCATGTCCAAACGCCAAGAGTCCAAATACAAGGTCAATCGCCGCCTCGGCGTCAATTTGTGGGGCCGTCCGAAGAGCCCGCTCAACCGCCGGGATTACGGCCCCGGCCAGCACGGCCAGCGCCGCAAGAAGCCGACCGATTTCGGCATCCAGCTCATGGCCAAGCAAAAGCTCAAAGCCTATTACGGCAATATCGGCGAGCGCCAGTTCCGCCGCCTCTTCGAAGAGGCCAACCGCCGCAAGGGCGATACCGGCGAGAACTTGATCGCGCTGCTCGAGCGCCGGCTCGACACCGTGGTCTATCGCATGAAACTCGTGCCGACCGTGTTTGCCGCGCGCCAGTTCGTCAGCCACGGCCACATCAAGGTCAACAACAAGCGCGTCAACGTTGCCTCCTACCAAGTCAAGGACGGCGACACGATCGAGGTCCGTGGCAAGGCGCGGGAAATGAGTCTCGTGCTGGAAGCCGTGCAGTCGTCCGAGCGCGATGTGCCCGATTACGTCCAGATCGACCATAAGGAAATGAAGGGGACCTTCGTGCGCGCACCGTTGCTCGCCGACGTACCTTATCCCGTGACCATGGAACCGAACCTGGTCGTCGAATTCTATTCGCGTTAAGCGCAACCACGTTTCGAGAAATCAAAGCCCGCCGGCCTCGCGCCGGCGGGCTTTGTGCTATTTGCCCCGGCGAATGAAATCCAGGATCTCGCGGCCCATGGCGCGGTCGGCCGTATTGAACTGGAACACCATGGACAGATGATTGTGGTGTTCCATGCGGGGGTGAAGCGGGGGCAGGCGCGGTCCCGCTGGCACAGCGCGGAGAGCAGCATAGCGCCTTGGGTATCGAGATCGGGATTGTCGTATTCGGCGACCGCGATGAAGACCGGCAGTTTGCGTGCGCGCTTGACATGGTTGATCGGCGACATGGCCGGGTAGCGCTTGGGGTCGGTGCCGAAATAGGCTTGGAAATTGCGCAAATTCGGGTCGTCCGGGTTGGGATCAAAATGATAGCGCCCGCTCATCAGGATAAGCCCGGCGACACCTGGCCCTGATTTAGGGTGAAGATCCTTGAGGAAGGCATATGTCGCGACATGGGTAGCGCCGGCGGAATGGCCGATCAGATAGATGCGCCGGGGATCGCCGCCGTATTCTGAGGCATGGGCCTTGAGCCATGTGACCAGAGCACTCACGTCCTCAGACGCTGCCGGCCACTGTGCGGCCGGCGCCAAGCGGTAGGTCGCGTTGACGCCGAGCATGCGGTTTTGGGCGAAATACATGGACACGTTGCCGTAGATTTCCGCGTTCAGATTGCGCTCGCCTCGGACATAGGCACCGCCATGGAGGAACACGACAACTGGCATGCCCTTGCGTGCGCCATCAGGCCGGTAGATGTCGAGCCGGTGGCGGGCAATCTAGGCCATAGGCGAGATCGCGCGACACCGTTACGCCGGCGTGGGGGGCCTTTTCCAAAAGCGGTAGGTATTGCTGCTGGGTTATGGCGATGTTGCCGGCGATGTCCTTGCCCCAAGCCGGACCGATCTCTGCCAGCTTGGCTTGAAGCTCCTTGGGCATATTGGCCATCTGGGCCTGGGCTGCGCCTACAAGCGAGAGCAGGGCGATCAGCAAGGTGTGTACAAACATGGTTTCCTCCCCGGGCGGTGAGCGGTTAGGCGTTGGGTTGGGCGGCAATGCAGGGTCGACACGCAGCCAAGTTGTCCGAATAGCGCGCGTGGCGCGCCGTGAATGGGTTGGGGAATCTATTTATGCCGGAACGCAATAGGCGCCTGGCCGTCATCGCCGGGCTTTTCTTTCTGTCCGGCTTTAGCGCTTTGGTCCATCAGATCGCCTGGCAGCGGCTGCTCGGCTTGTTTGGTGGCGCCGACACCGTCGCGTCCACCCTCGTGGTCAGTGCATTTCTGGCCGACCTAGGCCTAGGCAGCGTGATCGGCGGATTATACGCGGATCGGCTGACGCGCCGGCGCGCCATGGTCCTATTCGGCTTGTGTGAACTGTTGATCGCACTCTACGGCGCATTGTCCGTACCGCTATTCTATGACGTTCTGTTCTTGGGATTGGTCGAGCTGTCGCGTTCGCGGCTGCTGGTCCTCGCCATTGCGTTCATAAGCTTGCTCGTGCCCACAGCGCTCATGGGCATGTCGTTGCCCTTTCTGTCGCGCGCCATGATCGACGACATTGACAGCGCGCCGGAACGAATCGGCACGCTCTATGCCATCAACACGTTGGGCGCTGGCGTTGGCGCCTGGTCACTGGATTCTGGTTGATCGGCAGTTTCGGGTATTGGCCGGCCTATTCTGCTCGGTGCCGCGTTCAATGCCATCGTCGGTATTGGTGCGCTTCTGGTCAATCGTAGCGCGCGTTTTGCGATACCGGCCGAGCGGCCATCGTCTCTTGCAGCTGCTGTTGCGCCTGGCGACGATGGCGTTCTCGGCCGCTGGTGTGCCTACGTGTTCGCTTCCGGTTTCCTCGCGGTCGTGGTGCAAATCGTTTGGTATCGCATTCACGGCACGCTGATGCAGGGTAATGCCTACGGGTTTGCCCTTGTGCTCGGCACGTTCCTGGTCGGCGATGCCATCGGCTTGCTGATCGGCGCGCGAATGGCGCCTCGGATCGCCGATCCCAAGCGCCTCTTGTTTCTGCTACAAGGCGCGACCGCGTTGATCGCCGCCGGCGGCGTCTATGGGCTGTATCTGGCCGACAGTGTTGCGGTGCTGGCGAAGTATCTGATCAATGCGGACCGTGTCGCCGTTCCCGGTACCCACGCGCTGGCGGTTATCGCGGTTGTTACCGTCGCCGTCTTGTCGGCGAGCGTGGTGATGGGGCTTACATTTCCACTTTCCCAACGCGCTGTTCAAACCGATCTTGCTCGGATTGACCGACGGGTCGGTATGATCTAGCTCGCCAACATTGCGGGCAACAGCCTGGGCGGCCTGGCGGCGGGGTTGATTCTGCTGCGTTTCGTCGGCAGCGCCGGGGCGGTCATGGCGGTGCTCTTGATCGGCCTTGCCTTCGTTCTCTACCAAGCCATCGCGAGCACGCGGAAGAGGGTCGCTCTCGGTCTGGCTGCCGCGCTGGGGCTTTTGATTGCCATCTTTCCCAACAATCAATCTCTCTGGTCCCGGCTCCATGGCGTCGGTGTGAACCAGCAGGCCGACATTGTCGAGGATCATCCCGGCGTGGCTCTGCTGCGCCGGTTCGAGAACGGTTATTATCTCATGTATATCCAGGGCCATTCGCAGAGCTGCCTGCCCGTCTGCACCGTTCATGCCTTTCTCGGTGCGGTCGGCCCACTGGTGCATCCGGCGCCCGAGCGCGTCTTGGTGGTGGGCGTGGCGGCGGGGGGAACGCCCTATTCGGCGGGCGTCAATCCGGCGACCCGTACTGTCCGCGCGGTCGAGATCGTGGCCCCCGCCCTCGATTTGATCGATCGATCCGTCGAACGCGGCGGCAAGTTCGGCATCGATCGGCTGAGGCACGACCCCCGCTTCGAGCTGATCGTAGGCGATGGGCGGAACGATCTTTTCGTCGAGGGGTTGACCTGCGACGTGATCGAGGCCGACGCCATGCTACCGCACACGTCTCATTCCGGCCTGCTCTATTCGCGCGAGTATTTCGAGCGCGTGCGCGCGGCGCCCAATCCCGGCGGCATCGCTGTGCAGTGGGCGCCGACGCCACGGACCATCGCCACTTTCCGCTCGGTGTTTCCTCATGTCCTCTATGCTGAGCCGGCTTTGCTCGGCAGAGATAGTCCAATTCAGTACGACGCGGCGCGTGTGGCGGCGCGGCTTGATGAGCCGCCGATCCGCGCCTACCTGGCGGATTCCGGAGTCAATATCGAGGAGTTGCGTGCGCGCTTCGCTTCCGTTCGCGCGGTGGTTTGGGGGCCGGCGGAAAAATCGGCTGTGGCCGACGTGAACACCGATCTTTGACCCAGGGACGAGTACTATCTAAACAATCCATTGCGATGATTGGTATCGACCCACTATACATTATGAGCGGCAAGGCGAGGTCAATGT
>SHVW01000083.1 GCA_009694085.1 Alphaproteobacteria bacterium | reverse complement strand
GTATCCCATCATTGCTGGATGCGGCTCCCTACGCTTGCTGGTTGCCGGTAACAGACACAGACACGACCCCGAGGCTTCTTTGCCTCATGGCCACGGTCAAACTGCCATCTTTCCGCATTTTATACAAAAGCGATTCTCATACCCTTTGGGCTAGCTCGGGTCGTCAGGTAGCCGGAGTTGGCGGCCCCAATATCGCCATATTGGCGTGGATAGTGGAGCCCGGGACGCTTGGGCGACTCGTGAGGGAATCTCGCTTTATCCCACCATATCTGGTATGTCGACCCCTTGGAATCGCAAACACTTAGGTATTCGCGTCGATGGCTGGCCACTCTCAGTTTAAAAATATCATGCACCGGAAAGGCGCCCAGGACGCCAAGCGCGCCCGCGCCTTCACCAAACTGATCCGCGAGTTGACGGTAGCTGCCAAATCGGGCCTGCCCGACCCCAATGCCAACCCGCGATTGCGCGCGGCGATCCAGGCGGCGCGGGCGGTAAACATGCCCAAGGACACCATGGACCGCGCCATCAAGCGCGGCACCGGCGGGGGCGACGACACCAATTATGACGAGGTGCGCTATGAGGGCTACGGCCCCGGCGGCGTTGCCATTATCGTCGAGGCGCTGACCGACAATCGAAATCGCACGGCCGGCGAGGTGCGGACTGCTTTCGCCAAGCTGGGCGGCACGTTGGGCGAGACGAACAGCGTCAGCTTCCTGTTCGAGCGGGTCGGCCGCATTGTCTTTCCTGCGACGGCGGCCGAACCCGACGCCATGTTCGAAGCCGCGTTGGATGCCGGCGCAGCCAATGTCGACTCGACCGATGGCGGCCACGAGGTGATCTCGGCCCCCACCGATCTTGGCGCGGTACGCGAGGTGCTGGAGAAGCGCTTCGGCCCACCCCAGGAGGCAAAACTGGGCTGGCAAGCCAAGACGACGGTATCCGTTGGCGAGGCTGACGCCGAGACACTGTTTAAACTGATCGACGCCATTGAAGACAATGATGACGTTCAATCGATCTTCGCCAATTATGAAATCGCCGACGCCGTCCTGGCCAAGCTGACGGCCTGATCCGATGTCGCCAGCCCAACCCCAACGATTGCGCGTGCTCGGCCTGGACCCGGGTCTGCGCCGCACGGGCTGGGGCGTTATCGACGTGCGCGGCAACCACCTCAGTCATGTAGCCGCCGGCTGCGTCACGTCGACTCTGGGGCGAAGCCTGGCGGAGCGTTTGGTCGAATTGCATGACGGCATCATGGCGGTGATCGTCCATTGGCAGCCTGACGAGGCTGCGGTTGAGGAAACCTTCGTTAACAAGAACCCGGAATCGACCCTCAAGCTCGGTCTCGCCCGCAGCGTGGCGCTGCTGGTCCCGGCCAAAGCCGGCCTGACGGTGGCCGAATACACCAATAATCAAGTCAAGAAAGCAGTCGTTGGCGCGGGGCGAGCGGACAAGAACCAGGTCGCCGTCATGATGGCCCACATTCTACCCGGCAGCAGCGCGGTGGCCGATGCGGCCGATGCCCTGGCGATCGCGGTCTGCCACGCCCATGTCGCCGGCACGAACCGGGCCTGGGCAGCCGGAGCGGCGAAAGCGGCCTGGGGAGGCCGGCGATGATCGCCAAGCTCAAGGGCGTGATCGATTCGACCGGTCAGGGTTGGGCTGTGATCGATGTCGGCGGCGTCGGCTATCACGTTTTCGCCTCCAGCCGCACGCTCGGCCGCTTACCGCCGTCGGGCGGCAGCGCCAGCCTGGTGGTCGAGACCCATGTGCGCGAAGACCACATCCATCTCTATGGTTTCGCCGAGGTGGCCGAGCGCGACTGGTTCCGCTTGCTGTGCAATGTCCAAGGAGTCGGCGCCAAGACGGCGCTCGCCGTGCTCGGCGTGTGCGGCCCCAGCGAATTGACCCAGGCAGTCGCCGCTCAAGACAAGGCCATGCTAACGCGCGCCGACGGCGTCGGGCCGAAACTGGCGCAGCGCATCGTCTACGAACTCAAGGACAAAGTTGGTGGAATCGCGATTGGGGCCGCCGCTCTTGGTGCGACCGGCACGCCGGGTGACGCGCCGGCCGGTGCCGGCGGCGACGCGGTATCGGCGCTGGTCCATTTGGGTTACGGCCGCAGCGAGGCGTTCGGTGCGGTTGCCAATGCGCAACGCAAATTAGGAGAAGGGGCGACCACCGAAAACCTGATCCGCGCCGGCCTTAAGGAGTTGAGCCAGTGAGCCGCGGACCGAAGCGCACGCCTGCTGCTGCGTCCCCCGCTGTTGCCCCGCCCGCTGCCGTGCGCGATGTGGCGCCCGAGCGCGAGGCCGGCGATGCGCCCGAGACTTCGATGCGCCCGTCCAGGCTGGACGATTTCGTCGGTCAGAAGCAGGTGCGCGAGAATCTCAAAGTGTTCGTCGAGGCTGCGCGCCAGCGCGAGGACGCGCTCGACCATGTGCTGTTCTTCGGGCCGCCCGGCCTGGGCAAGACCACGCTCGCCCAGATCGTGGCGCGCGAGATGGGGGTGAGTTTCCGCGCCACGTCGGGGCCGGTGATCGCGCGAGCTGGCGATCTCGCGGCGCTACTGACCAATTTGCAGCCGCGCGACGTTTTGTTCATCGACGAGATTCACCGCCTGTCGCCGGCAGTCGAAGAAATCCTCTACCCCGCCATGGAGGATTTCCAGCTCGACCTGATCATTGGCGACGGGCCGGCGGCGCGCTCGATCCGCATCGATCTGCCGCGCTTCACCCTGGTCGGTGCCACCACGCGCTCCGGCCTGATCACCACGCCGCTGCGCGAGCGCTTTGGCATACCGTTTCGGCTCAATTTCTATACGCCGGAAGAGTTGGAGCTGATCGTGCGCCGGGGCGCCGGGCTGCTCGGGCTCGAACTCACGGCCGACGGCGCTGCCGAGATCGCGCGGCGCGCACGCGGCACGCCGCGCGTGGCCGGCCGGTTGCTGCGTCGGGTACGCGACTTCGCCACGGTTGCCGGTCAGGCGGTCGTCGATGCGCATGCCGCGGACGCGGCGCTCAACCGGCTCGACGTGGATAAGAACGGGCTCGACGCCATGGACCGGCGCTACATGCGTTGCCTGGCCGAGAATTACGATGGCGGCCCCGCCGGGGTGGAGACGCTGGCGGCAGCCCTCGCCGATCAACGCGACGTACTGGAAGAGGTGATCGAACCCTATCTAATCCAACAGGGTCTGATCCAGCGCACGCCGCGCGGACGCATGTTGGCCGCCGCCGGTTATCGCTATCTCGGCCTCAACCCCAAGCCGATGGCCCCGCAGCTCGAATTGCTAGCGGCTCAGGGAATTGATGACGATGTCTGAGTCTCAAACACAGCCAGGCTCCGGCGTCATGCGGGATGGCTGTCACGTTTTCCCCATCCGGGTCTATTACGAGGACACCGACGCAGCCGGCGTCGTCTATTACGCCAACTACCTGCGTTTCGCCGAACGCGCACGCACGGAGATGCTGCGCTTGGTTGCCGAACAGCCCATGCGCGCCATGGCAGCCGATGGCGCCGCCTTTGTCGTGCGCCGCTGCGCCCTCGATTATCGCGCGCCTGCCCACCTGGACGAGAGCATTGAGGTGCGCTCGCGCTTGGTCGCAGCTAAGGGCGCCACGCTGGTTGCTCGCCAGACCGTCATGCGCGCGGCCGATGTGTTGGTAGAGATCGACGTCGAAGTCGCTTGCATGACGCGCGCCGGCCGGCCGACGCGCGTGCCGGCCGCGCTGCGCGACGCCCTGACCCCTTTTACCCACTCACGGAAAGAGCCGAGTTGATGGAAACCAAAGTGATCGATGCCGTGAACCTTGCGGGCTCGAAGATGGTCGCCGACATGTCCGTGTGGGGCCTGTTCTTGCAGGCCGACATCGTGGTCAAGGCGGTCATGATCTTGCTGCTGCTCGCTTCGTTTTGGTCCTGGGCGATCATCGTCGACAAGGTCTTACGCATCCGCCGGCTGTCGGGCGCGGCCGACGATTTCGAGGAAGCGTTTTGGTCCGGCGGCTCGCTGGAGGAACTTTACGATCGCATCGGCAATCGCCCGCCCGATCCGATGTCGGCCGTGTTCTCCGCCGCCATGCGCGAGTGGCGCCGCTCGGTCGCCAAGGGGTTGACCGGTGTCGGCACGTTGCGTGCCAATCTGCAATCGCGCGTCCAGCAGGTCATGCAAGTGACGCTCGGGCGCGAACTCGATCAGGTCGAGCGTCATATGGGTTTCCTCGCCTCGGTCGGTTCGACTGCGCCCTTCATCGGTCTGTTCGGCACGGTCTGGGGCATCATGAACAGCTTCCAGTCGATCGCGGTGTCGAAGAACACCAGCCTGGCCGTGGTCGCGCCGGGCATTGCGGAGGCGCTGTTCGCCACGGCGATCGGCCTAGTTGCTGCCATTCCCGCCGTGCTCGCTTACAACAAGCTATCGGGCGATCTCGGCCGCTACGCAGCGCGGCTTGAGGCGTTCTCGGCCGAGTTCGGCGCGATCCTGTCGCGCCAGCTCGACGAGGGGCACTGAGCCATGGCGACCAGTCTGATCGGCCAATCCGTGCGCGGCGTAGGCAGGCGACGCAGCGTCGGACGCTTCACCGATATCAATGTGACGCCGATGGTCGACGTGATGTTGGTGTTGCTGATCGTCTTCATGGTTACGGCGCCGTTGTTGACCGTTGGCGTGCCGGTCGATCTGCCCAAAACCCAGGCTGCAACCATGAATGAGCGCGACGAGCCCCTGGTTATTACGGTCAATGCGGCCGGCAACATCTACATCCAGGAAACCCAAGTCGAGCAAAGCCAGCTTGCGCCAAGGCTGGAGGCAATTACGCGCAACAAGCCGGACTCGAAGATCTATGTGCGTGGCGACCGTACGGTCGCCTATGGCCGCATTATGGAAGTGATGGGGCTGGTCAGTGCGGCCGGTTACAACAAGGTGGCCTTGTTGGCGGAACTGCCTCAGCAGCCCGCCAGCTCGACCCGGAGGCGGCGCTGACGGTATGAAAAAAGCGGCGGCAATTTCGGGCGCGCTCCACGTCACGGTCTTTGCCCTGGCGTATTTCGGGCTGCCCCGGCTTCTCAAAGAGCCTGCCGTGATCGACCAGCCCATATTGGTCGAGGTGTTGACAATTGCGCCCGTGACCAACGCACCCGCACCGGCACCCCGTCCCGCGCCGGAGCCGCCCAAGGTCGCCGAACCGCCCAAGCCTGAACCGCGCCCGGAACCGCCGAAACCCGAGCCGCCGAAGGTTGCTCAGGTGCCGCCGCCGCCTCCACCTCCACCTCCTCCGGCACCACCGCCACCGCCACCGCCACCGCCGGCTCCTCCACCTCCGCCACCGCCGCCGTTGCCGAAGCCGGAACCCAAGCCAGAGCCGCCGAAGCCCGAACCGCCGAAGCGCGTGGAAGCACCGAAGCCGGAACCCAAGCCGGTTAAGAAGCCTGAGCCGCCGGTCGACCCCTTGGATTCGGTGCTCAAGAACGTGGCTAAGATGAAGCCGGCGCCGGCTAAACCCGATCAGTCGGCGGCGAAGCCGCAGCCCGCTGCGGCTCCGCCGCCCGCGCCGTCGCAGCAGCAGGCCTCGCGCTTGGCGCACAATCCCAATCAGCCCTTGTCGATGAGCGAGATCGATGCGATCCGCCAACAGATATCGAGCTGCTGGAATCCGTCGGTCGGCGCCAAGAACGCCGGCGATCTGGTGATCGAAATCACGGTTACCATGAACCCCGATGCCAGCGTACGCGAGGCGCGCGTCGTCGATCAGGGCCGTATGAGCGACTCGTTTTACCGGGCGGCGGCCGATGCCGCCGTCCGCGCCGTTCTCAATCCACGCTGCAATCCGCTGAAGCTGCCACCGGACAAATACGACCTGTGGAAGACCTTCATCCTTAACTTCAATCCGAAGGACATGCTGGGCTGATGATGATCATAACATTTAGCGCGCCGCGCCGCGCCGTGCTCCTGACGGCTTGGGCCGTCGCTTTCCTCACCATGCTAGCGGCGCCTGCCATGGCGCAGCTACGCATCGACATCACCAAAGGCAATATCCAGCCTATGCCGATCGCCGTCACCGACTTCTTCCCGGTGACGCCGGGCGAGGCGCGGATTGGCGAGGACATGGCCCAGGTCATCGCCGCCGATCTCGAGCGCTCCGGCCTGTTCAAACCGCTCGACAAGCGCGCCTTCATCCAGAAGCCGGATCAGCTTCGGGTTCAGCCGCGTTTCGTCGATTGGCGCGTGATCAACGTCCAAGCCTTGGTCAACGGCAATATCGAGCTGTTGGCCGATGGGCGCCTCAAAGTCGAATTCCGGTTGTGGGACGTGCTGGCCGAGCGTCAAGCCACCGGGCTCGCCTACTTCTCAACTCCCGCCAATTGGCGGCGCATCGCCCACATCGTCGCCGACGCGATCTACAAGAATATCACCGGCGAGGACGGCTATTTTGATACGCGCGTCGTCTATATCGGCGAGAGCGGGCCGCAGAACCGCCGGGTCAAGCGGTTGGCGATCATGGACCAGGACGGCGCCAATCACAAATTCCTGACCGACGGCAAGGTGCTGGTGCTGACCCCGCGCTTCTCGCCGACCTCCCAGGAAATCACCTACATGGCCTATTTCAACGACCGGCCCAGGGTCTATCTGTTCAATATCGACACGGGCCAACAGGCGGTTCTCGGCGATTTCCCCGGCATGACTTTCGCGCCGCGCTTCTCGCCCGACGGCAACAGGGTGATCATGTCGCTGGCCCAGAACGGCAATTCCGACATCCATACGATGGATTTGCGAACCCGCAAGGTGACGCGCCTGACCGACCATCCCGCCATCGATACGTCGCCCAGCTACGCGCCTGATGGCAAGCGAATCGTATTCAATTCCGATCGCGGCGGGACCCAGCAGCTCTATGTGATGGATTCCGAAGGCGGCGATGTCAAACGCATCAGCTTCAAAGAAGGGCGCTATGCCACGCCGGTCTGGTCGCCGCGCGGCGACCTCATCGCTTTCACGAAAATTCACCAGGGCAAGTTCCATATCGGCGTAATGCGTCCAGACGGGCAGGGCGAGCGGCTGCTGTCCGAGAGCTACCTCGACGAGGCGCCGACCTGGGCGCCCAATGGCCGCGTGCTCATGTTCTTCCGCCAAACCCCCGGCGATGCCCAGGGCAAAGGGGCAACCAGCCGGCTCTATTCGATCGACCTGACTGGCTTCAATCTGCGCGAGGTGGTGACCCCGACCGACGCCTCCGATCCGGCGTGGTCGCCGCTGAGCACGCCATAGTATCTTGAAGATGAGTCCAATTGACGCGGCATAACCCAATGGTTCCGCTTGATTCGCCGCGATTCGGCCAGTATATTCGGCCCACTCAAGCCGTCAGCTTTGGCCGGCAAGGGCGGCGCTCATGCCGCCAGGAACCATCCCTATGTCGTTAAAATCGTTGGCGAAAAAGCCTCGGCGGCCTAGTCATCCACCAGTCACCGACTTCTCCTCGGAAGGAGCCACAAGAAATGCGCGTTAAGATTCTGAGCCTGTTTGCGGCTGCACTGCTTCTCGCGGCTTGCGAAACCACGCCCACGGGTTCGGGCACCACGGGCGGCACCGGCACCGGTGCCGCAGCTGGCGGCGCTGCTGCTACGCCGGCCCGTTCGGGTCCGGTCCCGGGCTCCCAGGAAGACCTCGTCGTCAATGTCGGCGACCGCGTTTTCTTCGACTTCGACAAAATCGACGTGAAGCCGGCGGGTCAGCAGGTCCTGCAGAAGCAGGCCGCTTGGCTCAAGACCTACCCGAACGTCACCTTGACGGTTGAAGGTCATGCCGACGAGCGCGGCACGCGCGAGTACAACTTGGCCCTGGCCGATCGTCGCGCCAATTCGGTCAAGAACTACCTGGTCGCGCTCGGCATCAGTGCTAACCGCGTGCGCACCATCAGCTACGGCAAAGAGCGTCCGGCCGTGCTGGGTTCGAACGAGGCCGCCTGGTCGCAGAACCGCCGCGGCGTCTCGGTCGTCAACTGACGATCTGACCCGAACCGGCTCAGGTTCGACCTTCTTCGCGCCAGTCCGGCGGGCCTAATCGCCCGTCGGACTGGCGCGATTATTTTGATAAGGCCGCCGGCTCACTCGGAGCAGGGCGGCTTTGTCATGCCCACGCTCTAGCCATCATCGAATAGCCTGATTCGACATTGATAGATGCATGGGCAAGACTAGGCGCGTTGCTTGGGATGCACCATAATAAGGGTCTCGGCTGTGGCACCCTATTGTGGTGGCGCCGGCCGATTGACCAGAGCGAGGCCCCTTAACGTGAATTCGCTGAGATCGACGCTTGTTCATCTCGCCGGCTTGGCCGCTGGCGCCGTTCTATTTGTCGCTCCCGTCTTGGCCCAGAGTAGCGACACCTCTGGCCTCATGGATCGGCTCGAGCGCATGGAGCGCGAACTCAGCACCTTGCAACGTCAGGTTTATCGGGGCGGGCCGGCGCCGGCCCAGTCCTCGGGCACGGCGGTTTCGGCAGCAGCGCCGGTCGAAGGCAGCTACGCCGCCCAGGCAGAGATTCGATTCTCCCAGCTCGACGGCGAGATGCGTCAGCTCACGGGCAAGATGGAAGAACTCGGTCACAACATCGACCAGCTCCGCAGCCGGCTGGAGAAACTTGTTAGCGACGTGGATTTCCGGCTGCGCACGATCGAGCAGGTCGGCCAACCCGCTGCGCCCGCTACTGCCCAGGCGACCCAACCGGGCGCACAGCCTGCGGGGCGACCGCCCCAGGGCGCGGGCGCCAATCCGGGTCAGGCGCCATCGACCGAAGGCGTGCTCGGCACATTGCGCCAGGGCCAAGGCCAGGGGGCTCCGGCCGACCCCGCCCGCCCGCCCGCGCCGCCACAGCAAGCTGCGTTGCCGGCGGGGCCGCCGGACGAGCAGTATAAATTCGCCTTCGATACCCTGGCGCGCCAGCGCGACTACGTGGGGGCCGAGCGCGCTTTCCGCGCCTTCATCAAGGCCAATCCGAATCACGGGCTCGCCGGCAATGCCCAGTATTGGCTGGGCGAAACCCATTATGCGCGCAAGGAGTTCGACAAGGCGGCGGTGGAATTTGCCGAGGGCTTCAAGAAATATCCGAAAGATTCGAAGGCCCCAGACAACGTGCTCAAGCTGGGCATGTCGCTGTCCGCGCTCAATCAGACCGCCGAGGCGTGCAAGGCCTTGCAGGGCTTCGAACAGCGGTTTCCCGGCGACGGGCAGAACCTTCAGACCCTGCGCGAGCGCGCCGCCCGCGAACATCAGCGTATGGCTTGCAAATAAGCTGTGGTCGGCGCCGCGCCAATTGCGGCGGCTGAATTCGGCGGGTTGATCGCCCGGCTCGGACCGTTCGAACCTAACCCCCATCTGGCGGTCGCTGTTTCCGGTGGCGCCGATAGCATGGCATTGGCGTTGTTGTCTTATGATTGGGCCCGTACCGCAGGCGGCCAGGCGACCGCACTGGTCGTCGATCACGGCCTGCGTCCGGAATCTGCGGCGGAAGCGTGTCAGGTTGCGGATTGGCTGGGCGCGCGCAACGTCCCCACGGTTGTGTTGGCCTGGACCGGCGATAAACCGCGCACGGGTATCCAGGCACGCGCGCGCGCGGCACGGTACAGCCTGTTGGCCGAATGGTGCGCAAATGCGGGCGTGCTTCACCTTCTGGTCGGCCATCATCGCGAAGACCAAGCCGAAACGGTGCTGATGCGCCGCGCGCGCGCCAGCGGCGATGATGGTCTGGCCGCCATGGCGCCGATCGTGGAACTGGCGAGTCTGCGCTTGCTCCGGCCCCTGCTCGACCGACCGAAGTCGCGGTTGATCGCAACGCTCTCGGTGCTTGGTCAAAGCTGGATCGAAGACCCGAGCAATCGAGATCCCACTTATTGGCGCGTGCGTCTGCGCGCCTTCCAACCCGTGCTCGACGATGCCGGGCTCGATGCCTGCGGAATCGCGGCGGGCGCGCAAGAGGCGGCGCGGGCAAGGGTGGCGCGCGCGCGCGCGACAGCATCGCTCTTGGCTCGAATCGTGGACGTTTTCCCGGCCGGATATGTTCGGCTCGATGGGGCCGGGCTGGTGGCGTCCGGGCCCGAACTGGGACGGCGCGCACTGACGCGTTGCCTGTTGACGATCGGCGGCGCCACTTACGCGCCTCGGCGCGACCGGCTGGACCGCCTTTACGATACCCTTGTCGCGGATATGCCGGCCCGTCGGTTCAAGGCTCGCACGCTGGCAGGCTGTCGCGTCCAACTCTGGCCAGGCGGGCGTCGTGCCGGCGCCAGCGTCCTGATTTGCCGGGAAACCGCCGCCATGGCGGCGCCTGTGCCGATCCGGCCGGGCGAGACCGTTGTGTGGGATGGTCGCTTTACGCTGAGGCTTTCAGCACACGCGGCGGACCGCGGCTATTGGGTGGGGGCGCTGGGCGCAGCCGGATGGGCCGGATTGCGGCGAGATCGCCGGGTTGCGCTTGCCTCAGCCCCGCCCCCGGCCGTGCGACCCAGCTTACCCTCCCTTTGGAATGAAGGGCTTGACGAGGTCCTGGCGATTCCCCACCTGGATAGGGGTGAAAGTCCTTCGGGCCCTGTTTCCACCGCACTGACAGCTGCATTCGCGCCGGCTCATGCCTTGGGTCCGGCCGAGTTTTCTGTTGCGTGACCGGCAGTTAGGGGTGTTTGATAGGGTTCGATATGATCTGGGCGCACGGCGGTGCGCCCGTGGCGCGGTGAGGGAAGGCGGAGTCCGTGAATAATTTCGGCAAGAATCTGGCGCTCTGGATCATCATCGGCGTTCTGTTGGTGGCGCTGTTTAACCTGTTCCAGGGCTCGTCCACGCGCAGCCCCCATGTAAGCCGCGCCTTCTCCGATTTTCTGGCCGAGGTCGAACGCGGCCAAGTCAGCGAAGTGACCATCCAAGGCCACAATCTCAGCGGTCATTTCACCGATGGCCGGGCCTTCACGACCTACGCGCCGAACGATCCCAATTTGGTCGATCGTCTCCAGAGCAAGGGCGTGCGCATATCCGCCGCCCCGCCGGATGAGGGCGTATCCGGACTGCTCGGCATCTTGATCTCGTGGTTCCCCATGCTGTTGTTCATCGGCGTGTGGATTTTCTTCATGCGCCAGATGCAGTCCGGTGGCGGCAAGGCTATGGGCTTCGGCAAGAGCCGAGCGCGCTTGCTGACCGAAAAGGTCGGTCGCGTCACCTTCGACGACGTCGCCGGTATCGACGAAGCCAAGCAGGAGCTTGAGGAGATCGTCGATTTCCTGAAGGACCCACAGAAGTTCCAGCGGCTCGGCGGAAAAATTCCCAAGGGCGTGCTGCTCGTCGGCCCGCCCGGCACGGGCAAAACGTTGTTGGCGCGCGCCATTGCCGGCGAGGCCAATGTGCCGTTCTTCACCATTTCCGGTTCCGATTTCGTCGAGATGTTCGTCGGCGTCGGCGCCAGCCGCGTGCGCGACATGTTCGAGCAGGGCAAGAAGAACGCGCCATGCATCATCTTCATCGACGAAATCGACGCGGTCGGCCGCCATCGCGGCGCTGGGCTCGGCGGCGGCAATGACGAGCGCGAACAAACGCTCAACCAGCTGCTGGTCGAGATGGACGGCTTCGAATCGAACGAGGGCGTCATCCTGATCGCGGCCACCAACCGCCCCGACGTGCTCGATCCGGCCTTGCTGCGTCCAGGCCGCTTCGACCGTCAAGTTACCGTGCCCAATCCGGATATCCTGGGCCGCGAGAAAATTCTCAAGGTCCATATGCGCAAGGTGCCGCTATCACCCGATGTGGACGCTCGCACCATTGCCCGTGGCACGCCCGGCTTTTCCGGCGCCGACCTTGCCAATTTGGTCAACGAGGCTGCCCTAATGGCCGCGCGTAAGGGGCGCCGCGTCGTCGCCATGATCGAATTCGAGCTGGCCAAAGACAAGGTGATGATGGGCGCGGAGCGCCGCTCCATGGTCATGACCGACGAGGAGAAGAAGCTGACCGCCTATCACGAGGCCGGCCACGCTATTGTCGGCATGAACATGCCGGCCCATGACCCCTTGCACAAGGTGACTATCATACCGCGCGGCCGCGCGCTCGGCGTGACCATGAGCCTGCCCGAGCGCGACCGCTACAGCTTGTCGAAGAAAGAGCTGGAATCGAAGATTGCCAGCATGTTCGGCGGCCGGGTGGCGGAAGAGATCATCTTCGGCAAGGAAAATGTGACCACCGGCGCCTCCAACGACATTCACCAGGCGACCAACATGGCGCGCCGCATGGTGACGGAATGGGGTATGAGCGAAAAGCTTGGCCCCCTGCGCTATAGCGACAACGAGGAAGAGGTCTTCCTCGGCCACTCCGTGACCCAGCGCAAGAACGTATCCGATGCCACGGCCAAGCTGATCGACGAGGAAGTTCGCAACCTGGTGGAAACCGGCGAGCGCCGGGCGCGCGAGATCCTGACCTCGCATTTGGACGACTTGCACGCGATTGCCAAGGGCCTGCTCGAACACGAGACGCTGAACGGCGAGGAGGTCAAGGCGCTATTGCGTGGCGAGCCGATCGTGCGCGACAGCGGCGACGACAACACGGCGAAGCCGTCGGGCGGGCGGCGCAGCTCGGTCCCGACCACCGATGGCGCCAGGCCCGGTGGTTTGGAGCCGGAGCCGCAACCGGGGGCGTAAGGCCCCCTGGGATAACGACGTGAGCGAGATTGTGCATAAGGCCGCGCTCCCGCGCGGCCTTTTTGCATCCGGCAGTCCGCCCCAAATCTATCTCCGCCCGCTCGATCGACCGGAGTGTCTTGTCGAGAGGGTCGAGGTCCTGCTACGGCAACCCGATCGCATTGTTTCTGTTGAGACAGCGATTGATGGCGTCCGAGATTGGGCCGCGGCCGAGGGCGCGATGGCTCGCGCCCGGATCAAGACCTTGATCGACCGAATCTCAGGCTCGCGCCTACCATTTGCGGGCCTCGCGCTCGACCGGCCGCGCATCATGGGGATCGTCAATGTTACGCCCGATAGTTTCTCCGATGGCGGTCAGTTCGTCGTGCCCGAGGCGGCCATCGCCCATGGCCGAACTCTGCGAGCGGCCGGCGCTGACATTCTGGATATCGGCGGGGAGTCGACGCGGCCAGGCGCGGTGCCGGTTTCGGCCGACGACGAACTCAAGCGTGTCATACCCGTCATCGCCGGTCTCCAGGATTGCGGCGTGCCACTCTCGATCGATACGCGCCGCGCCGCCGTCATGGCAGCGGCACTCGATGCCGGCGCTGCCATTGTCAACGATGTCAGCGCGTTGACTCATGACCCCGATAGCCCCGCGCTCGCTGCGCGCTGCCGGGCGCCGGTCGTGCTCATGCATATGCAGGGCGAGCCGGCGACGATGCAGGCCGATCCGCGTTACGACTACGCGCCACTTGATGTGTTCGATTATCTGGAGGTGCGCATCGCAGCATGTGTAGCTGCCGGCATTGCGCCGGCGAATATCGCGGTCGATCCCGGTATCGGCTTCGGCAAGAGTGTGAAACACAATCTAGAAATTTTGCGACGCTTGTCGCTTTTCCATGGGTTGGGCGTGCCGATCTTGCTTGGCGCCAGCCGCAAAGGCTTTATTGGCCGGTTGAGCCCGGGCGAATCGGCTGACCGGCGTTTGCCCGGTTCGCTCGCCGCTGCGCTGGCCGGCGTGGCCCAGGGCGTCCAGATTCTGCGCGTCCACGATGTGGCGGAAACGGCTCAGGCCTTGGCAGTTTGGCAGGCGATCCAGTCGGCCTCGTAATTGGCCCGGCACGGCGGGCTTGCCTCGGTGGGGTTGGCGCTTAGAATGCAGTCCATGACTCGTAAACTCTTTGGGACCGACGGCATCCGCGGCACTGCCAACCTTGCTCCCATGACTGCGGAGACCGTGTTGCGCGTGGCCGAGGCGGCCGGCCGCCAGTTCATGAATGGCGATCATCGCCACACCGTCGTCATCGGCAAGGATACGCGGCTATCCGGTTATATGGTCGAACCGGCACTGACGGCGGGTTTCATCGCTATCGGTATGGATGTGGTGGTGATCGGCCCGATCCCGACCCCGGCCATCGCTATGCTGACTCGCTCGTTGCGCGCCGATCTGGGTGTCATGATCTCGGCTTCGCACAACCCATATGAGGACAACGGCATCAAGCTGTTCGGCCCCGACGGTTACAAGCTGTCCGATCAGATCGAGGCCGAGATCGAGGCGCGCATGGCCGGCCCGATCGAACCGGCCGCTCCGGCGCGGCTCGGCCGCGCTCGCCGGTTGGACGACGCGCGCGGTCGTTATATCGAGTTCGCTAAGAACACCTTTCCGCGCCATCTGCGTCTGGATGGCCTCAAGATCGTAGTCGATTGCGCCCATGGCGCGGGCTACAAGACGGCGCCGAGCGTGCTGTGGGAATTGGGCGCCGAGGTGGTTCCGTTAGGCGTCAACCCCGACGGCTTCAACATCAATGCCGGTTGCGGCGCCGTTCATCCCCAAGCCATGTGCGAGCATGTGGTGGCCCATGGTGCCCATCTCGGCATCGCGCTCGACGGCGACGCCGACCGGCTGATCGTGGCCGACGAGCGCGGCCGCGTCGTCGATGGCGACCAGATCATGGCCTTGATCGCGCAATCCTGGCATCGCGCCGGGCGTCTGAGCGGCGGTGGCGTGGTCAGCACGGTCATGTCCAATCTGGGATTGGAGCGCCATCTCCAGGGAAACGGCCTCCACCTCGCGCGCACTCAGGTGGGCGACCGTTATGTGGTCGAGCATATGCGGGCCCATGGCTACAATGTTGGTGGCGAGCAGTCGGGCCATGTCGTGCTGTCCGACTATGCCACGACAGGCGACGGCCTGATCGCCGCGCTCCAGGTGCTGGCGGTTCTGGTCGAAGCGGGGCGGCCGATGAGCGCGGTCGGTCAAGTGTTCCGGCCGTTGCCGCAACTCCTCAAGAGTGTGCGCTTTGGTCGGGGAGCGCCTCTTGATGACGCGGCGGTGAAGGGTGCGATTGATCGAGGCAAGGCGAAGTTGGGTGACCGTGGACGCGTTCTAATCCGTAAATCGGGAACGGAGCCGGTCATCCGCGTCATGGCCGAAGGCGACGACGTAGGCATGGTGGGCGCGATCGTGGACGATATCGCCGAGGCGATCCGACGGGTGGCAGAGTAAGGGCTGTAACGCAATCGCTCAGATGCGCTCGATCAGCGAGGCGTCGCGCAAGGTTGTGTCCTGGCCCTTGACCGGATCGGCAATTGCTTGCTTCAGGCTGTGGGCCCATTTCCATTCGTTGCTCGGCCGGATCTGTCCGTCGCTGCCGATTTGATCGAGGCCCCAATAGATTTCAAGCCGGTGCCCGTCCGGGTCGCGAAACTCCACCGCGATCTGGGCGCCGGCGCGGCGGCGTCCCTCGAAATCGATCTGGACTCCATGCCGGCGCAGATGATCGCGCGCCAAGATTACCTCGTCCAGGCTGCCGACCTCGAAGGCCATGTGGTTGAGTTCGACATGCGGCGACGGTGCCGGCATCGAGCCGACTAGGGCGACGCCGTGATGATCCGCGTTGCAGCGCATGAACACCATACCGCCCGGTACCATGTCCGGTGTGTAAACATCCGAGACTATAAACCCAAGCACGTCCGTGTAAAATTTAACGGAACGCTCCATATCGGTGCAATTCAAGACGACATGACCGATCTTGTTGATGCGAAACGGCAGGCCGTGGGGGCGCGTGAGTGCGCGGATGCGATCGGAATCGGCCGCTTTTGACATATTGCGCCCTCCTGATCCACCCTGCCGTCATCGGCATTGATGCGAAGGGCGGCTATAGCTTGCGGATGCCATGGTGATCACGTCCGTGGTTTCCGAAGCAATCGTTTTTTGTGCTTTAGAACATGTTGACCTGGGGCGTTCCCGAATTCGGCCTTGTCATGCGTAGCATGACTCGGTCATTATCGCGCTTCAACCCAGGGAGTGCTCGGTGCGATGACAAACGCAATCTCGCTTGCCTCGATCGGCTATGGCGAAGTCGGGCGGACCTTCGCACGCGCCTTGCTGGCGCGCGGCGACGTGGAGATTTCAGCCTACGATATCCTGTTCGACGACCCCGCTATCGGAGCGCGCGCTTGGCCGAAGCGCGGACAGCCGGCGTGGTGCCCGGACGCGACGCGGCGGTTGCCGCCGCGCGGGCGCGTATCGTGATTTCCGCCGTCACGGCCGCTGAGGCGGCCGACGTGGCGGCAGAGGCCGCAGGCTATCTGCGGCACGGCCAGATTTTCTTCGATATCAATTCGGCTTCGCCGGCAACCAAGACCCGATCCGCCCAACTCGTCGAGGCTGCGGGCGCGCGTTTTGTCGAGGGCGCCGGCGCCGCGCCGCTGGCCGGTCTGCTG
>SHVW01000082.1 GCA_009694085.1 Alphaproteobacteria bacterium | reverse complement strand
CGAAAAAATCGAACGCGAGACGCGTTTCTACATCACCTCTCTGACGCTCGACGCCAAACTCTCGGGACCGATGATCCGCGACCACTGGAGCGTCGAGAACGGTCTCCACTGGACCATAGACATGACGTTCCGCGACGACGAATGCCGCATCCGCACGGAACACGCACCTGCCAACTTCACGACTATCAGGCACATGGCCAACAACCTCTACCGCAAGGCTCCGGGAAAGGATTCCATCCGACTGCGCCGCAAAACCGCAGCATGGGACGACGAATTCCTCGTCAGCCTCATCGCAGCCTAACGCCCTTCACCCGATTCCCCTGACCCTGAAACCCTCCCCCCGTTGGGGGCGCGGGAAACTTTTCACGCCGCCTTGGCAGTAATCCCCGGCCGTGCCGGCGACAAATCGGCGGCGCCGACCCCGAAGGCCGCGACATCCGCTGGAAAAGCCTCGCCGCGGGCGACCGCAGCCGCGATGCGGCCCATAGCGGGCGAAGTCTGGATACCGTAGCCGCCCTGGCCGGCCAGCCAGAGGAAACCGGTGGCGTCGGCGGCCAGCCCGTTCACCAGGGTCTTGTCCGCAACGAAGCTGCGCAAACCGGCCCATTTACTGGCAAAGCGCCTGATCTGAAGGGTGGTCGCGGTCTCGATGCGCTCGACTGCCATGGCCAGATCGAGTTCCTCCGGCTGGGCGTCGCACGGCTCCGACGGCGTTTCGTCGGCCAGGCTGCCCATGAAGCGGCCGGCATCGGGCTTGAAATAAAAACTCTCCTCGACGCAGCTCACCATCGGCATGTGGGTCAGCGTCAGGCCGGGCGGGGCATCGAAGGTAAAGGCCGTGCGCCGCTTGGGCACCAGCCCGATCGGCTTGAGGCCGGCCATACGGCCGATCACGTCGCACCAGGCCCCGGCCGCGTTGATGACGACGGGGGCGGTGAAGGTGCCGGCGCGGCTTTCCACCTGCCAATCCCGGCCGTTGCGCGCGATGGCGGTGACTTCGGCATCGATCAGGATGCGGGTATTGCGCGATTTGGCCAATTTCAGATAGCCGCGATGCAAGGCGTTGACGTCGATATCCACGGCATCGGGCTCGTATACGGCGGAGGCGACATAGTCCGCGCGCAGTGCCGGGCATAGGTGGCGGGCTTCGGCGCCATCGATGCGCCGGACGCTGGCGGTCACGCGCTGGCCTTCGGCAACGGCGGTTGCGACCGCAGCGTCCTGATCCGCCCGGCCGATCAGCATGGCGCCGCGCGCGGTCAGAATGGGATGGTCGGTCAATCCGTCCGGTGGGTTCATCATGAAAGCGCGGCTGGCCTTGGTCACCGCGCGGATGGTGCGGTTGCCATAGGTCTCGGTGAACAGCGCCGCCGAACGGCCGGTGGTGTGATAGCCCGGCGCGCTTTCGCGCTCCAGTACCACGACGCGGCCGGACTTCGACAACTCGAAGGCGGCGGAAGCGCCGGCAATGCCGGCGCCGATGATCAGGAAATCGCAAGTTTCGGTCATGGCGGTGGAGCCTAATGGGTACGCACTGCCGCGCCAAGAGGAAAGCTGCGGCGGATTGGCGCTTGACGCGCTTGGGCCCGGCGCGGTCCGATCCCCGGGGATCGGAGGATGACATGACGGAACCGGCCGCATCCGGCCAAAAGGAAACAGGCGACGACATCCGCGCCGTGCTGGTGCGCTTGGGGCTTATGGACCCGGGTGCCGAGGCGAGGTTGGAGCGGCTGACCGGCGGCGTGTCGTCCGATATCTGGCGCGTCGACTTGGCCACAGGGCCGGTTTGCGTCAAGCGTGCGCTCGCCAAGCTGCGCGTGCGTCAGGACTGGTTCGCCCCGGTGGAGCGCAATCGTTACGAAGCGGCCTATATGGAGGTGGCGGGCGCCCTCGTTCCGGGCGCGGTGCCGCGCCTGATCGGCCAGGATGAGGAGGCCGGCGCGCTGGTCATGCAATACCTGCCGGAACGCGACTACCTGCTGTGGAAATCGCAACTTCGCGATGGTATCGCCGATCCGGTCACTGCAGGCGCGGTCGGTGCGCGTCTCGGTCGCATCCATGCCGGTACTGCCGGACGCGCGGAGATCGCTCGACGGTTTCCGACCGATGCAATCTTTCATGCCATCCGGCTCGAACCCTATTTGCTGGCGACCGCGCGGGTCCATCCGGACCTCGCGTCGGCGCTCCATGGGTTGGTCGAGTGCACGGCGGCGACACGGCTTGCTTTGGTTCATGGCGATGTCAGCCCGAAAAACATCCTGGTCGGTCCCAATGGCCCGGTGCTGCTGGATGCGGAATGCGCCTGGTATGGCGATCCCGCCTTCGATCTGGCTTTCTGCCTCAATCATTTGCTTCTGAAATGTCTGTGGCGGCCGGCGGCGCAAGCCGGCTTTCTCGCTTGCTTCGCGGCGCTGGCGAATGCCTATCTCGCGGCCGTCGCCTGGGAGCCGCCGGCCCGGCTGGAAGCGCGCGCGGCGGCGCTGCTGCCCGGCCTGTTGCTCGCGCGCATCGACGGCAAGTCGCCGGTCGAGTACGTTACAGCCAACGCGGATCGAGCGCGCGTCCGGCGCGTGGCCGCCGAGTTGATCCGGCGGCCGGTCCCACGGTTGGCGCAGCTGTGCGCCGCCTGGCAAGAGGAATTGGCGCGATGAAAGACGGGGCGATCGTCGAGGTCCGCGGGCGGCGCGTGTGGGACTCGCGGGGTCGGCCGACAGTCGAAGCCGAGGTGCATCTGGCCGGCGGTGTCGTCGGCCGCGCCATCGCGCCGGCCGGCGCTTCGACCGGGTCGGGCGAGGCGGTCGACTTGCGCGACGGCGGCCAGCGCTTCGGCGGGTTCGACGTGCGCCGTGCCATATCGGGCATCGACAACGAGATCGCCCCTGCCTTGATCGGCGCCGACGCCTTCGACCAAGCCGGCATCGATGCGACCTTGTTGGCA
The DNA here is from genome assembly GCA_009694085.1 of Alphaproteobacteria bacterium. GTDB lineage: Bacteria > Pseudomonadota > Alphaproteobacteria > SHVW01 > SHVW01 > SHVW01. The sequence continues at coordinate 13,683 of SHVW01000082.1, read as the reverse complement.
CTGGACGGTACGGCGAACAAGGCCAGGTTGGGCGGCAATGCCATGATTGCCGTCTCCATGGCAAACGCGCGGGCCGCCGCTGCTGGCGCGAGCCTGCCCTTGTGGCGCTGGCTTGCCGGCGACGGCCCGGCAACCATGCCGCGTCCGATGATCCAAATCATCGGCGGTGGCGCTCATGCCGGCGGCCGCGTCGATGTGCAGGATTTCATGGTCACCACACCGGGCGCCGCCAGCTTCGTCGAGGCGCTGAACTGGACCGCGGAAGTCTATCGTGTGGCCGCCACCTTGATGGCCGAGGCGGGCAAGCGCCACGGCGTCGCCGACGAGGGTGGCTTGTGGCCCGATTTTGCGACCAACGAGGAAGCGCTGATCTTGCTGACGCGCGCCATCGAGCGCGCGGGATATCGCGCGCCCGATCAGGTTGCCATCGCGCTCGACATTGCGGCCTCTCAGTTCGGGCTCAATGGTACTTACCGCCTCGGCCTTGAGGGTCGCACGCTCGATCGCGCAGGCATGGTCGAATTGTTGGCGGGTTGGACACGGCGCTATCCGATCGTCTCGATCGAGGACCCGTTTGCCGAGGACGATCGGCCCGGCTTCATCGCGCTCACCCGCACTCTCGGCGATCGCGTTCAAATCGTCGGCGACGATTTGCTCGTGACCAATGCCGCCCTGATCGAGGCGGCGGCAAAGGTGGGGGCCGGTAACGCGGCGCTGATCAAGCCCAATCAAGCGGGCACCTTGACTGAAACCAAGGCAGCGCTGGACGCCGCGCAAGCGGCGGGCTGGCGCACGATCGTGTCGGCGCGCTCCGGCGAGACCGAAGACACCGCAATCGTTCATCTCGCCGTCGGTTGGAATGCGGGCCAGCTCAAGGTCGGGTCGTTCACGCGGTCCGAGCGCATGGCCAAATGGAACGAAGGTATCCGGATCGAGGAAGAACTGGCGGCCTAATCGTGAAACTCGATCCCTTTGTCGTTTCCGTCGTGCTGCTCTCCGCCCTGATGCATGCGAGCTGGAATGCGGTTATCAAATCGGATCGCGACCGGCTCATCAGTTTCGCGCTCATCCAGGCAACCGGCATGACGCTCGGGCTGGCGGTCGTAAACTTTTCCGGCCTGCCCGGGCCGGATGCCTGGTTTTATCTCGTGCTCTCCGGTGCCATCCACTACGCCTACTATTATATGCTGCTCGCCGCCTACGCCCATGGCGATCTCAGCCATGTCTACCCGATTGCGCGCGGGCTGGGGCCGATGCTGGTCGGGTTGTTCTCCGGCCTGATTTTCGGCGAGCATCTCAGCTTCGTCGAGCTTTGCGGCATAGCGCTGGTGTCGGCTGGTGTAGGCGGTTTGGCGCTGGCGCGCGGTATGCCGCGCGGTGCCGACGGGCGGGCGACCGGCTTTGCCATTCTGACCGGCGTGACCATTGCGGCCTATACCATTGTCGATGGGCTGGGCGTGCGCGCGTCGGGCAACGCGCTCGCCTATATCGGTTGGCTCAACGTGGTAGAGGGGCCGGGCGTCGTCGTGATCATGTTCATGCGACGACCCTTGCCGGCGATCGTCGCCCATATGCGCACCGACTGGTGGCGCGGCTCGCTCGGCGGCACGATTGCGGCCGTTGGTTACGGCATCTCGATCTGGGCCATGGGGCAGGGTGGCATCGCCCACGTTGCCGCGTTGCGGGAGACCTCAGTACTTTTCGCGGCGATCATCGGCACGGTTTTGCTACACGAGCGCTTCGGGTTCTGGCGCGTGGCAGCGGCCGCGACCGTGGTCGCCGGCCTGCTGCTCATGCACCTGCCGATCGGGCGTTAGACCCGATCAGAAACTTTCGTCGCTACCACCGCCCGCATCGGCATCGTTGCCGACATAATCAGCATGTTCCTGCACGGGGTTCCAGGCTTCGGCATCGGGCTTCGCTTCGGGCAACGGTGCCGCGCCGAGATCGGAGGCATGGGCCTGGCCGCTATTGCCGCCCAACATGCCTTCCAGCCCCTTCATCAACATCGCGCCGCCGATGAAGCCGGCCGCCGCGCCAAGCGCGGTGCGCATGAAGCTTCCCGATTGCGGCTGGGCCGCCTGGGCCATCGCTTGGGTTTGGGGCGGCGGCACCATGCTCGGGCGGAGCGACGGCTGGGCCGAGGTCGCGGGGCGATCCCAGGGGCGACCGGCGCCGGTGCGCGCGCCGAGGAAGCCTGGCTGTGCCGGCGTCTGAGATTGAGCGGCGCGTGCTTCCGCCAGCTCTTTTTCAAGCGTCTGGATACGCTGGCCGGCCTCGGTCAGGGCAAATTCCTGGACCATGACGGTCTGGGTCAAGGTGTAGGCAGTGCCGGGTTGGCGCGCAATTGCATCGCGGATCAGCGTGCCGGCTTCGGCGTCTTTTTCGGCCGGCTCGTTCTGTTTCAAGCGGGCAAACAGCCCGTTCAGCATGTCGCGTTCCTGGGGGGTCATGGCTCATCTCCCGAATGACGGTGTGGTTACCGCGCGGTTAACGGCCTCTCCGCTCGCGCATTGTATTGAGGCTGTATATAGGATCGACAGCCCCTTCCGTCAATTGTTCAGGCGGATGGGTCGAGCGGCCACACCGGCCGACGCAGCTTGCGATAGGTAAACCGCCCGAGATCGTGGGAGCATAGCGAACCCGAATCCACCACCAGAACCTCGCGCGCAATGGGCTGATAAGCCGCGCGGAAATGGTGCGAGGATTTGAGGCCGATGACCGACTTTGTCTTGGGATCGATGCCTTGGGACAGGAAGACCTGGCGATCGGTCGCTTGCAGGCGGTTGGTGGTAACGACCACGTCGATGCCGGCGAAGCGAAGTGTCATGCTCGGCCCCATGTTCATGACCGTGCCCTTATGCATGGGGCCGTCATGGATAAATTTGCCGTCGCCGAGGCTGACGACCAACCCCTCCATCTCGATCGGCGCACCGAAGGCCGGGTCGATCTTGCCGCCGAGCCGGATGCGTCCGCGCCGGCCCTGGCCGATGCGCCGTCCGGCCTCGACGGCGTCGCCGTCGCAGATCGGCGCGAAACAGGCGTTGGTCAGGCCGGCGTCGAGCATGGCGCGGAGCAGGCCGGTGGTGTCGCCGTAACCGCCACAGCCGGGATTGTCGGTGGTGTCGGCGATCACCAACGGCTTGCTCGAATTGTCGGGCCGACGCGCCATGGCCATGGCTTCGTCGAGCGACAGCAGGCGCACCGTGCGTTCGGCCCGGGTCGCCCAGATCCGGTCCATCATATCTTCCGCGATGGCGCGGCCGTGCGGATTGTTGCCGTCGGTGGTGACGGCGACGGAGGGACCGGCATCGGCCATGTCGGACCAGGCGAAACCGGCATGGATGCTGACCGCGAGCACGTTAGGCTCGGCTTCGTGGCGGTCGGCTTGGGCTAGCAGCGCCACCATCGGCCCGTCCTGGGTGATGCCGCTATTGGCGCCGTCGACCGTCGGACGGCGCGCTACCGTGCAGCGCGGCTTGATCTCGCCCGCCATGGCGCGGCGCACCAGCTCGGCCGCCTGGCTCGCGCGTTCGTACTGGTCGATATGGGGATAGGTGCGGTAGGCGACGATGGCACTGGCGTTCGCGGCCATCTCATCCGTGACGTTGGCGTGGAGGTCGAGGGTGATGGCGATGGGCACATCGGGGCCAAGCACGGCGCGCAGGTGGGCCAACAATTCGCCCTCGGCATCGTCGGCCGTCTCCGTCACCATGGCGCCGTGCAAAGCCAATACGACGCCGTCGATCGGTCCGGAGGCACCGGCGCCATCGATGACCGCGCCGGATAGGCGCTCCCAGGTTTCCGCCGTCACTGTCCCCGACGGCGTAGCGTTCGCCGCGACCGCCGGGATCAGAGTCCAGCCGAACCGGGGCGCCAGATCGAACAGCGCACCCAGTTCCGTACGCGTGCCGCGGAAGTACGGTTCGATCTCGGTGCCGAACAGCAGATAACGCCGGCGATAGGCATCGAGATCGGTCTTGAGCCGGCTGAACGTGTTGGTCTCATGCATGATTTGTGCGATCAGGACGCGCTTGCTCACTGCTTGGCTCCCGCCATCGGCTTCATACCCGCCAGCTTGTCCAGGTCGGGCACCGGCCGCGCCGTGCGCTTGTCATGGGCCATGTGCTGTTCCAAAGCGTGGGCCGCCTCAAGCACGAAGCGGTCGCCGCGATGGGGGCCGCAGAGCTGCAAGCCGAATGGCGTGCCCGTCGGCTCCAGCCCTGCCGGAATTGAGATACAGGGATGGCCGGTGTTGGTCAGCGCATATGTGGGCGCCAGCCAATGGAAATAGGTGCGCAGCTTCTGGCCGTTCATCTCGGCGACGTAGCGCTGTTCCACTGGGAAGGGTGGCACCGACAGGGTCGGCGAGATGAGCAGGTCATAGTCGCGGTAGAACGCCTGGAAGTCGCGGAAGATGCGGGTCTGCTCGGCGTGTGCCCAGGCAACGTCGGCGGCCGACATTTTCAGGCCCTGCTCGTAATTGGCGATGATGTTGGGGCCGAGCTTATCGCGGTGTTTTTCGTAGTGCTCCTTGTGGCCGGCGAGGAAATTCTGCGCGCGCAGGATTTCGAACACCTCGTTCGAATCCTTCATGGCGGGGTCGCGCTGATCGCAGGACTTGAACGCCGATTTGATCAGGCCGATGCGCTCCAGGAAGGTCGTGCGGATACGGTCGTCGATCGGTGCGAAACCGAAATCGACGGTGTAGGCGACGCGCAGGCGCGATAGATCAAGCGGCCGGGGTGTCGCGTAATCGCTCGGGTTGACCGGCCCGGCGAAGGGGTCGCGGCTGTCGTCGCCGACCTGGGCCTGGAGCAGCAACATGGTGTCGGCGACGTTGCGGCCCATGGGGCCGAGCACGGACAGCGCCGTCCAACCGAGTCTGCGGCGTTCCGTCGGCACCAGCCCGGGCGAGGGCCGGAAGCCGACGATGCCGCAGAAGGCGGCCGGGATGCGCAGGCTGCCGCCGGTGTCCGAGCCGGTGCAGATCGGCAGCATGGAGGTCGCCAGCGCCGCCGCCGAGCCGCCGGATGAGCCGCCGCAGGTGCGCGGGGGATCGAAGGGGTTGCCGGTCGGGCCATAGACCGGGTTGTTGGTGTTCGCCCCAGCACCGAATTCGGGCACGTTGGTCTTGCCCACCACGATGGCGCCGGCCTTGCGACAGGCCGCAACCATCAGGCCGTCCGCCGTGGGGACGTGGTTGGCATAGATGGGCGAACCCCAGGTCGTGCGCAGCCCCTCCGTCTCGTCCAAATCCTTGACGCCGAGGGGCAAGCCGTGGAGCGGGCCGAGATCGTCGCCGGCCCTAACCTTGCGTTCGGCCTCCGCCGCTTCCTTGCGTGCACGGTCGATGCAGGTGGCGGTCACGGCGTTGACAGCGGGGTTGATCCGCTCGATCCGGCGCAGGCAGGATTCCAGCAGCTCCGCCGGCGAGACGCGTCTTGTACCGATCAGCCGGCGCAATTCGACCGCGGAGAGATCACAGAGTTCAGTCATGCGAGGAATCCTGTCAGGTAAAGGTTAAGACGATGACGCCGGCTGTGGCGAGCGTCAATCATGCGTTCAATGCTGAAAACGGGCGCTCAGGTCGCCGTGCGCGCCGGAACCCCGCCCTCGCCCAGATCCCAGAACAATCCGGCCATCACGGCGAGCCCCTCACGCACGATCGGCTCCAGCATGTGCTCGTTGGGCGCGTGCTGGGAGCAGGAGGCGTAGGAATGGGGCACCCACACGGTGGGCAGACCGAGCAAATCGGCGAAGATATCGTTGGGCAACGTGCCGCCCAGATTGGGCAGCACCGCGGGTTTCTTGCCCGTCGTGCGGATAACGGAGTCTACGGCCCAGCGCACCCAGGGATGGTCGGGATCGAGCCGGGTCGCCGCGGACACGCTGTCGCGCGCCGCGCTGAGTTCGATCTTCCCGTAGCCGCGCCGGTCCAGGTGGCGGCGCAGCGCCGGCAGGAACTGGGTGTGGTCGGAGCCGGCGACGAAACGGATTTGGCAGTGCGCGGAGGCGCGGTGGGGGATGGCGTTGACCGGCCGATCCGGATTGCCCGTGCGGTAGGCCAACACCTCGAAACTGTTCCAGCCGAATACGCGCTCGGCCGGGCTGAAGCCAGGCTCGCCCCAGTTGGTATCGATGGTCGGCCCGTCCGGACCGCCATCGACCACGCAATCCGCCAGCGCTCGCTTGACCGAAGCCGGCATGGGCGGCGGCAGCCATTCCGGAATCAGAATTTGTCCGGCTACCGTGGTGATCGAGGCGATGGCATGGGCCAGCACGATGCCTGGGTTGGCGAGCAGGCCGCCCCAATTGCCGCTGTGGTGCCCGCCCTCGCGCAAGGTCAGGTTCAGGTCGAAATTAAAGGCGCCGCGCGTGCCGAGATAGAGCGTGGCGCGCTCCGGCGTCAGGCGCGGACCGTCCGATGCGATCAGCACATCGGCGCGCAGACGCTCACGCTCGGCCGCGCACAGCTCACGCAAGCCCGGCGAGCCGGTCTCCTCGCCCGTTTCGATCAGGATCTTCAGATTGAAACCCAGCTTGCCCCGCGTCGCCAGCACGGATTCGAGCGCGGTCAGGTTGATCGTGTGCTGGCCCTTGTTGTCGGCGGTGCCGCGGCCGTAGAGCCGGCGGCCATCCTTCTGGAGCCGCCAGGGGCTGAGCCCTTGGGCCCATTGCTCGTCCTGACCACGAATGACGTCGCCATGGCCATAGGTGAACACGGTGGGCAGGCCGGCCCCTTCCATGCGCTCGCCGATCAGGAACGGCCCGTGCTTGCCATCGGGATTGGGCAGGAGGCGGCAGGTGAAGCCAATGCGTTCCAGAGCGGGCCGCATCTCTTCTGCAAGATATCCCATCAGCGCGGCGCTGCGTTCCGGATTCTGGCTTTCGGAGGGAATAGCGATGCGGCGTGCCAGCACCTCGTGAAAGACGCCGGTGTCGTATTGGGCGACGGCGCGGTCGATGGCGGCTGATCTGGTCATGCAGCGACATCCTTGGCTGGATTGTACAAGTGACATTCGGTAAAGCCGTTCCCGTCGGCGATCGGCATCGGCGCGACGCGACTGCATTGCGCCAAGGCTTGGGCGCAACGGGGATGAAAGGTGCAGCCTGCGGGCGGATCGATCGGATTGGGAAAGGCGATGCCGAGCTGGGCATCGGGCACGCCCAGTCCCGGCTCCGGCGTCAGCACGGAGGCAAGCAGCGCCTGGGTATAGGGATGGCGCGGGGTTTGGAACAGAGAGTCCGTGTCGTTCTCCTCGACGATGCGGCCGAGATACATCACGGCGACCCGGGTCGCCATGTGTTCGACCACGGCGAGATTGTGGCTGATCAGCAGATAGGTCAGGCCCAGCTCCTGCCGCAGGTCTTGCAGCAGGTTCAGAATCTGCGACTGCACGGACACATCGAGCGCGGAAGTCGGCTCATCGCAGATGACCACGTCGGGTTTCATGATCAGGGCGCGCGCGATGGCGACGCGCTGGCGCTGACCGCCGGAGAGCTGGTTGGGATAGCTATCGGTGAAGCGCCGGGCGAGGCCGACCAGGTCCATCATCGCCTCAACCCGGTCACGCCATTCGTCGGGTTCGCCGACCCGGTGCACGCGCAAGGGTAGGGAGATGATGGAGCCCACGGTCTTGCGCGGGTTGAGCGAGGAATAGGGGTCCTGAAAAATCGGCTGCACGCGGCGGGCGATCGCCCGGCGGTCGAGCCCCATGATGGGCGCGCCGTCGAACCGGATGTCGCCGCCGGTCGGCGCCTGCAGACCCAGCAGCATCTTGGCCAGCGTGGACTTGCCGCAGCCGGATTCCCCGACTAGGCCGAGCACGTCGCCCTTCATGAGCTTGAGCGATACGCCATTAACCGCATGCAGCGGTCGTTTGGCCTTGAACAGCCCGGCGCCGATCTGGAAGGTACAGCTGACATCGCGAGTTTCCAGGACAGGTGCCGTCATGCCGCCGCCTTGGCCGCATTGGCAGCGCATTGCTCGGCCGTGAGCAGGCAGCGATAGGCGCGTCCGGGCGCGATTTCCCGCTGCGACACATCGGTTGCAGCGCAGGATTCATAGGCGTGTTCGCAGCGATTGTGAAAACTGCATCCGACGAGGTCGCCGATCAAATTGGGCACGATGCCGGGGATCGATCCCAGATGAGTTCCGCGCTTGGTCCGGCCCGGTACGGGGATGCAGCGCAATAGGCCTTGCGTGTAAGGATGCAGCGGCCGGGCGAACAGCTCGGCGACCGTGCCGGTTTCCACGATCTGGCCGGCATACATGACGGCAACCCGGGTCGCCACCCGCGCCACGATGCCGAGATCGTGCGTGATCAGGATGAGGCCCATCTTGAACTCGCGCTGGAGCTGGGCGAGCAGGTGGAGGATCTGGGCCTGAATGGTCACGTCGAGCGCGGTGGTCGGCTCGTCGGCGATGATCAGGTCGGGCCCGCACATCAGTGCCATGGCGATCATGACGCGCTGGCGCAGCCCGCCGGAGAGTTGATGCGGATACTGCGTCAGCCGGCTCGCCGCCGCCGTGATCCCGACCTTCTCCAGCAAGTAGATTGCGCGATCCGTCGCTTCCCGCCGGCCGATCCGGCGATGACGTAGCAGCGCTTCCTCCAACTGATTGCCAATGGAGTAGGACGGGTTGAGGCTGGTCATCGGCTCCTGAAAGATCATCGCCATCTTGTTGCCGCGCAAATCAGTCATGCGCGCCTCGCTGGCGCGGGTCAGGTCCTCGCCTGCGAAAATCAGGCGCGCGGCGCGCCGTTCGGCGCGCCGGGGCAGCAGGTCCATGAGCGCTAGGGAGGTCAGCGACTTGCCGCAGCCGGACTCGCCGACGATGCACAGCGTCTCGCCCCGCTCGACCGCGAAGCTGACATCGCGCACGGGATGCAGCATGCCCTGGGCGAGCGGAATCCGAACGTCGAGGGCTTGCACGTCCAGAATAACGCTCACGGCATCAATTCCTGTTTTCGGGCGCGGTGATGTCGCGAATGCCGTCGCCAAGCAGATTGATCGCCAGGACCAGCAGGAACAGCGCGACGCCGGGAATGGTGATCAACCAGGGGCTGAAGAACATGTATTCCTTGCCCTCCGCCACCATCAGGCCCCAGGAGGGCAAAGGCGGCTGGACGCCGAGACCGAGGAAGCTCAGTGCCGCCTCCAGCAGGATTGCGTGCGCCATCTCCAGGGTCGCGACCACGATCAACGCATTCAGGATGTTGGGCATGATCTCGGTCGTCACGATGCGCGCGGCCGAGCAGCCGATCGCCTGAGCGGCGGCGACATAGTCGAGCGCACGCACTTGCATGGTGGCCGATCGCATGACGACGGCAAAACGATCCCACAGCAATAGACCCAACACCGAAATGACGACCGTCAGCGAGCCGCCGACCAAAGCCACCACGGCAAGCGCCACCAGAACCACCGGCATGGATAGCCGGGTTGTGATCAGGAAGGTGATAACCATATCGACGCGGCCGCCGAAATAGCCGGCGACAACGCCGAGCGCGGTGCCGAGGACGCCGGAGATAATCATGGTGGCGAACCCGATCAGCAGCGAGATGCGGACGCCATAGATCACGCGGCTGAGATAGTCGCGGCCGAGTTGGTCGGTGCCGAGCGGATGGGCCCACTTGCCGTCGTCATGCCAGATCGGGTTGATGACCCGGCGCGCCAAATCCTGGTCATAGGGATCGTAGGGCGCCAACAAGGGGGCGAGCAGCGCCATCGCCAGCATGGCGGCGATCACGATCGCGCCGAACAGGAAGCCGGCATGGCCGAAGATGCGCCGGCGCAACTGCGTGACCGGGCTCGGCTCTAGAATTTTTGCGGAGTCGAGAGCTTCAGCGGTCATGCGATGCGGATGCGCGGATCGAGGAAGGCGTTGAGCAGGTCGGCCAACAGGGTCAGCACGACATAGATGCTGGCCAGCACCAGCACGATCGCCTGAACCACGGGAAAGTCGGCCCGTGTGATCGATTCCCAGGCGAGATAGCCGACACCGTGAAGGGCGAAGATGGTCTCGATCACGATCGAGCCGCCCAGCATGAAGCCGAACTGCACGGCGGCCAGCGCCACCACGGGAATGACGGCGTTGCGCAATGCGTGCTTGAACAGCACGGTCGGCATGCGCAACCCCTTGGCGCGCGCGGTACGAATGTAGTCCGACGCCATGACCTCCATCATGCCGGCACGGGTCAGCCGCATGATCGCCGGCGTGGCGTAATAACCGAGCGCGATCGACGGCATGACGAAATGCTGCCAGGTGCCGGTGCCCGAAATCGGCAGCCAGCGCAGGGTCAGGCCGAATACGATCATCAGCATGAGCGCGAACCAGAAGCTCGGCAGCGCCTGGCCCAGCACCGCGAGCGTCAGGGCCAGCCGGTCGATCCAGGAATTCGGCCGCATCGCCGCGACCACACCAAGCGGAACGGCCAATACCAGGGCAAAGGTCAGTGCCGAGGCGCCGAGCAGCATGGTCACGGGCAGGCGCTGCGCGAGCATGGCGGCAACCGGCTCCTTGAAGAAGAAGGAGTCGCCGAAATCGCCGGCCAACACCTTGCCCGCCCATTCCAGGTATTGGACGGTCAGCGGCTGGTCCAGCCCATAGGCCTTGCGAAGAGCCTCGACATCCGCCGCGGTCGAGGATTGTCCGGCGAGCGCCTGGGCAAGATCGCCGGACAGGCGCAGCAGGCCGAAGCTGATGATCGATACGGTCAGCGCGACCAGAAGCGCCAGACAAATGCGCTTGGCGGCATAGGCCAACATCGTGCTGCCCTCGGTTTCCCCGATATGCTCCTACTTCCAGCGTGCCCGAACGAAGCGCGGAATCTCGTCAGCATCGGGCGTGAAGTCGAGTTCCCGAGTGAAAGCCACATTGACCACATAGGTGAAGGTCGGCAGCCAGTAGGCCTGCTCGGCGATTTTTTGGAGCGCCTTCTTATAGTTGGTTTTGCGTGTGTCCGGATTGACGGAGTTGTCGGCGATACGCAGCCATTCATGCAGTTCCGGATCGCGCGCGAAATCATCGGGCATGCCCTTGCCGAAGAACACGGCAAGGATCGCGGAAACGTCGTTGATCGAGTTGGAGCCCCAGGTCATGTGGAAAAACGGCGTCTCGCCCGCGTGATTCTTGTCGCGCAGCGAGGCGTAGGACAGGTATTGCAGGCGCGCGCGGATGCCGACCGTGCGCAGATCGCCGATCACCGCTTCGGTCCAGGGGCGCTCGCGATAGGCGTAGATGTCGATGTCGAGGCCGTTGGGGAAGCCGGCCTCCGCCAGCAGCGCCTTGGCGCGGGCGGGGTCGAAGTCATAGCGCCTGACATCGTCGGTGCAGCCGAATTGCGAGGGGAAACAGGCGGCGTGGACAACCCGGCTGTCGCCCTTGACCAGGTTCTTGACCATGGAATCCCGGTTGATCGCATGCGCGATCGCTTGGCGCACCTTGACGTTCTTGAGCGGGCCGTCGCCCGCGCGACCGGCCGCGTCCATGCCGAGATAGCCGACACGCATGGTTTCCGCCGCCTTGACGGTCAGGCGCGGATTGGCCGCCAGCTTCTCCGCCTGGTCGGCCGGCACCTGCCAGATCCAGTCGAGGCCGCCGGTCATCAGCTCGGCGAACTGCGTATTGGCCTCGCGGATTGTGCGCATGTGAATTTTGCCGATGCCGGGCTGACCCTTCGTGCTGTCCTTGAAGTAGTCCGGGTTCTTCACCATGGTGATGAAGTCGCCGGCCTTGGCGGCGACCACTTTGTAGGGGCCGGTGCCAATGGGTTCGCGCCCCATGCCTTGCGGACCGACCTTGGCGTAATAGTCCTTGGGATACATCGGCACCGTGCCGGACAGGTATTCCAGCGCCGCCGGGAAAGGCTGTTTCAGGTGCAGCCGGATCTTGTGGGGACCGAGTTTCTCCGCGTTCTTCATCCAGTTGACATTGGCCTGGGTGATCACCTTGTTGGTGGGGTTCGACACCCAGTTGATGGTAAACACGGCGGAATCGGCGTCGAAGGGTTCGCCATTGTGGAACTTGACGCCGTCGTGCAACTCCATCTCCAGGGTCACGTCGTCGATCCATTTGAACGACTTGGCGAGCAGCGGCAGATACTCGCCCGTGCGCGGATCGCGGTCGATCAGATTGTCCCAAACAAGCTGCTGGATCAGGATGCCTTCGCGCGCCGTGTTGAAATAGAAATCGTAATTCTCGACCTCGCGATAGACGCCGAAGTTGAGCGTGTCGTCCTTCTTGCCAGCCCAGGCGGGCGTAACAGCAAATGCTGCCAGCGCGGCGAGCGCGATCAATCGGTTCATGACGAAGCCTCCCCTCGTGTCGTCGGTTTGAGTTAACTGTAGTCCGGATCGGCTTGATTGCAAATGGCTGGCCGTGTCAGCCTGCGGGCAACGCGGAGGTTTGACATGCCCAGGATCGTTACAATCGGCGCAGCCCAGGTCGGGCCGATCGCGCGCCAGGACAGCCGGCAGGCCGTGGTTGCCCGCTTGGTCGCGCTCATGGAACAAGCGGCAGCAAAGGGTTGCGACCTCGTGGTCTATCCCGAATTGACGCTGACCACGTTTTTCCCGCGCTGGTTCATGGCCGACCAGGACGAAATCGATCAGTTCTTCGAGCGCGCCATGCCCAGCCCCGCGACCCAACCGCTATTCGATGCGAGCAAGCGGCTCGGCGTCGGATTCTATCTGGGTTATGCCGAATTGATCGAGGAGGCCGGACGAACTTGCCGCTTCAACACCACGGTGCTGGTGGACAAATCGGGTGGCATCGTCGGCAAGTACCGCAAGGTCCATTTGCCCGGCCATGCCGAGCACGAACCCTGGCGAGCCTTTCAGCATCTGGAAAAGCGCTATTTCGAAATCGGCAATCTCGGCTTCGGCGTGAACCGCGCCTTCGGCGGCAATGTCGGCATGTGCATCTGCAACGACCGGCGCTGGCCCGAGACCTATCGGGTCATGGGCTTGCAGGACGTCGAACTCGTGCTGATCGGCTACAACACGCCCTACCACAACCCGCCGGCGCCGGAACACGACCGGCTCGGCGATTTCCACAATCGCCTGGTCATGCAATCCGGTGCCTACCAGAACGCGACCTGGGTGGTCGGCGTCGCCAAGGCGGGCCGCGAGGAAGGCTGCGACCTCATCGGCGGCACCTGCATCATCGCCCCCACGGGCGAGATCGTCGCCGAGGCGCGCTCGCTCGACGACGAACTCGTGGTCGCGCGCTGCGACCTGGACGATTGTGTGTCCTACAAGCGCACGACCTTCAATTTCGGACTGCACCGGCAGCCCCAGGCCTATAGCCTGATCGTCGAGCGCAAGGGGGCGGTGGCGCCGAAGGGGTAAATTGTCGCGTGATCAGCCGAAAAATGTTTTCAATAACAATGAGACGACACCAGCCAGAATGGCCCCCGCCATCCATTTTAGTACCAAGAGGTCAGCTTCGATCTTCACAAAGCGGCTGTCATAGTCAGCAATGGCTTTGGCTGCCGCGCGGGATTTTTCCTCCGAGGCGCCAGCTTCCTTAAGCCCGTATTTCCCATATGGCTTCCCTAATTGATGTGAATGGGAACTGATTCTGCTTTAAGAATCGATGCGTTGGACGCATCTGGAGGTGGAGCTGATGGCGAACCTGGCGGGTGAATCCGAGAACGAGCCTTTGCGGCTTGATTT
>SHVW01000081.1 GCA_009694085.1 Alphaproteobacteria bacterium | reverse complement strand
GCCGGAATGCCGATCCCAAACGATGACCGATGGCCCACATCGGCGGATAATTTCACGCACACGCGCGCCACTGCCTGAACTTAGAGTCGGGACGGCACGAGCGCAAAGCGGAGAGGGAGGAGCCATGTCGACCAGATTTATGTCGGTATTCGCGGGCGCTGTAGCCGCGGCGGCTTTGGTGCTGCCCATGGCGGCGTCGGCCCAGTGGGCGCCGACGAAGGCGGTCGAGTTCATCATACCTGCGGGCACCGGCGGCGGCGCGGATCAGATGGCGCGCATGATCCAGGGCATCGTGCTGAAGCACAAGCTGATGGATCAGCCGGTTGTCGTGATCAACAAGGCCGGCGGAGCCGGCGCGGAAGGGTTCCTCGACGTCAAGGGATCGCGCAACAACCCGCACAAGATCATCATCACGCTATCTAACCTGTTCACCACCCCGCTCGCCACCGGCGTGCCGTTCAACTGGAAGGATTTGACGCCGGTCGCCATGCTGGCACTGGACGAGTTCATCCTGTGGGTCAATGCGGAAACGCCGTACAAGACGCCGGCCGAATTCATCGACGCGGTCAAGAAAGAGCCTGGCAAGTACAAGATGGGCGGCACCGGGTCCAAGCAAGAAGACCAGATCATCACGGCAGCGATCGAGAAGGCGACGGGCGCTAAGTTCACCTATGTACCCTATCGCGGCGGCGGCGAAGTCGCTGTCCAGCTCGTCGGTAAGCACGTGGATTCGACAGTCAACAATCCCATCGAGGCTGTGGAACAGTGGCGCGCGGGCAAACTGCGCCCGCTCTGCGTCTTCGATACCAAGCGGATTGCGCTGACGGACAAGATCGCCGGCAGCATGAGTTGGGGTGACATCCCGACCTGTGCCGAGGGCGGCTTGAAGATCGATTACCTGATGCTGCGCGGCATTTTCATGACGCCGGGCGCCACCAAGGAGCAGGTCGATTTCTATGTCGGGTTGTTCCAGAAAGTGCGTGCGACCCCCGATTGGGCCGATTTTATGAAGACCGGGGCCTTCAACACCACCTTCATGGCAGGCGACCAGTATCGCAATTGGGTCGATGCCAACGAGAAGCTCCACCAAGGGCTGATGAAGGAAGCGGGCTTCCTCGCCACGAACTGACGCACTCTTTCAAACCCCGGGATCGCAGAGATCCCGGGGTTTCTTATGCCCAGCGTTTTGGTGGCATACCACATAAGGAATCACGATGAACGATGACGGCCCGGTAACGACGCGAACCATGGAATTGATCACCGCCGCTGCATTGATGGTGATCGGCGCCACGGTGATGTGGGACAGCGCGCGCATCGGTGCGGGGTGGGACAGCAATGGTCCGCGCTCCGGCTACTTCCCCTTCTACATCGGCTTGCTGATCCTGATTTCCAGCGGCGGAACCTTTGCCGGCGCCATCTTTTCCAAGAGCGGCAAGATTTTTGTAGCGCATACGGCGCTTCGCTCCGTGCTCCAGGTCTTGGTGCCGACCATCGTTTTCGGTGCGTTGATCGCGTTTCTCGGCATCTATGCGGCTTCGGCCGTATTCATCGCTTACTTCATGATCCGCATGGGCGATTTTCCCTGGCCGACGATCGGGGGGGTGAGCCTAGGCGTGCCGATCGCGTTGTTCATGTTGTTCGAGGTCTGGTTCCTGGTGCCGTTGCCCAAGGGGCCGATCGAAGCGTTGTTGGGTTATTGAGGCGCTACCGCGCGCGCCTCGCACGATGTGCCTCGGGAGGGCCGGAGTTGGAAGAGCTTAACGCATTGTTTCACGGCTTTGCCGTGGTGATCACGCCCTACAACCTGATGATGATGTTCATCGGCATCGGGCTTGGCGTTCTGATCGGCGTATTGCCCGGATTGGGCGGCGCCAATGGCGTTGCCATCCTGCTGCCGCTGACCTTCACGATGGCGCCGACTTCGGCGATCATCATGTTGTCCTGCATCTACTGGGGCGCTCTGTTCGGCGGCGCCATCACCTCGATCCTGTTCAACATACCGGGCGAGCCCTGGTCGGTCGCCACCACCTTCGATGGCCATCCCATGGCCAAGCAGGGCAAGTCCGGCGAGGCCCTGACCGCAGCCTTCACATCGTCCTTTGTCGGCGCCTTCGTTGCGGTCCTGCTGGTCACATTCCTGTCGCCCGTGGTCGCGAGATTCGCGCTCAAATTCGGCCCGCCCGAGTTTTTCGCTATTCAGATGCTGACTTTTTGCAGCTTCGTCGGCATGGGCAAGGAGCCGCCGCTTAAAACGATTTCGGCTATGATGCTGGGCTTTGCACTGGCGGCCGTCGGCCTTGACACCATGACCGGCCAGCTGCGTATGACCTTCGGTTGGATGGAGCTGTTGCGCGGCTTCGATTTCCTGATCGCGGTCATCGGCCTGTTCGGCATCGGCGAGATCTTGCTGACTATGGAGGAGGGGCTCGCCTTCAAAGGCGAATCCGCCAGGCTCAACATGCAGGTCGTGTTGCAGACCTGGAAGAAGTTACCGAAATACTGGGTTACCTCCGTGCGCTCCTCCATGGTCGGTTGCTGGATGGGCGTCACGCCCGGCGGGGCCACGCCAGCCTCGTTTATGAGCTACGGTTTGGCCAAACGGTTCTCGCGCGACCCCGAGAAGTTCGGGCGCGGTACGATCGAGGGCGTCATTGCGCCCGAGACGGCGGCTCACGCGGCCGGAACCAGCGCGCTTCTGCCCATGCTCACCCTGGGCATCCCAGGTTCGCCGACGGCTGCGGTGCTGCTCGGTGGCTTGATGATTTGGGGCCTGCAGCCCGGCCCCATGCTGTTCGTCGAACAGAAGGACTTCGTCTGGGGTCTGATCGCCAGCATGTACCTAGGCAATATCGTTGGCTTGATCGTGGTTCTGACGACCGTGCCGCTGTTTGCGGCTGTGCTGCGCATACCATTCAGCATCATCGCGCCCGTCATCATCGCAATCTGCGCGGTCGGGGCCTATACGGTCCACAACGCCATGCTCGACGTTTACGTCATGATGCTGTTCGGGGTGATCGGGTATGTGTTTAAGAAGCTGAATTACCCGATGGCACCCCTCGTCCTCGCTCTCGTGCTCGGCGACATGGCAGAGACGGCATTTCGCCAATCCATGCTGGTGTCCCATGGCAATCTGGGCGTGTTCTGGTCGAACCCACTGGTTGGGTCGATCGCAACCCTCGCTCTGGTGATGCTGTTCTGGCCCCTCCTTGCGCGGGGGTTGCAAGCGCTCAAAGGAGCAAAGGCAGCTTGAGGTGGGATTTCAGAGGGATCCGAGGTTTCGGCTTGTGAGGTCTATTGGTGGCATACTATATATCAGATATCAGAACGGCACTGCCCGGGGGCGGGCGGCGAGCTATATCGACGGGGAGCGCTAAGCGGTGACGGCGGCTAAGCTCAATGTTCAACCTCTCGAGATCAGCTTCAGCTTCCGCAACGAGGCCTATAACGCGCTGAAGCGGGCGATTACCCAGCTCAACATCTATGAGCGGCCCGACGACATTCGGCTCGACGAGCGCCAGCTTGCCAAAGATCTCGGCGTCAGCCGCACGCCGATCCGCGAGGCCATGACGCTGCTCGAACAGGAAGGGCTGGTGCGCACCGTGCCGCGCCGCGGCGTGTTCGTGGTGCGTAAGACCAAGGCCGAGATTCTGGAGATGATCACGGTCTGGGCGGCACTGGAAAGCATGGCCGCACGCCTGATCACGCTTCATGGCCGCGACGAGGACATCCGCGGCCTGCGTAAAATGTTCGTCGACTTCACCAGCGACGCCCATCGGCCGAACGCCCATATCGACGAATATTCCGAAACCAACATCGCCTTCCATCAGGCGCTGATTGCCATGGGTGGATGCCGGTTGCTGGTCGACATGACCGAAAATCTGTTCCTGCACATGCGCGCGATCCGCACCCGCACCATCGGCGAGTACGACCGGGCCGAGCGTTCCATCATCGACCATCTGAACATCATCGAGGCGCTGGAGGCGCGCGACACCGAGCGCGCGGAGCGGCTGGTGCGCCAGCACAGTCTCGACCTCGCCACGCATGTCGAGAAGCACGTCAATTATCTAGACTGACGTCTGAACCGGACGAGGCGCTGGGAGGGCGTCATCCCAAGAGCCAATTCGGCGGGGCCCGACCCGCCGTTGCAATTCGATATAGAAGGAAACTATCGATGGCCGAAGGTACGGCAAAGAAGCAGGACGCTGGGGCTGACACGCAGGATCTGACGGATGGTTTCCATCTGATCATCGACGCGCTGAAGCTCAACGGTCTCAACACGATCTACGGCGTCCCGGGCATCCCGATCACCGATTTCGGCCGTATGGCGCAGGCCGAGGGCATCCGCGTCCTCTCCTTCCGCCACGAGCAGAACGCCGGCTACGCCGCCGCTATCGCCGGCTTCCTCACCAAGAAGCCCGGCGTCTGCCTCACCGTCTCGGCGCCCGGCTTCCTCAATGGCCTGACGGCGCTGGCCCACGCCACCACCAACTGCTTCCCGATGATCCTGATCTCGGGCTCGTCCGAGCGCGAGATCGTCGACCTGCAGCAGGGCGACTACGAGGAGATGGACCAACTCGCCATCGCCAAGCCGCTGTGCAAGGCAGCCTACCGCGTGCTGCACGCCCAGGACATCGGCATCGGTATCGCGCGCGCCATCCGCTCCGCCGTTTCGGGTCGCCCCGGTGGCGTCTATCTCGACCTGCCGGCCAAGCTGTTCGGCCAGGTGATGAACGCCGAAGCCGGCAAGAAGTCGCTGGTCAAGGTGATCGACGCGGCACCCGCGCAAATCCCCGCGCCCGACGCGATCAAGCGCGCCCTCGACGTGCTCAAGGGCGCCAAGCGCCCGCTGATCATCCTCGGCAAGGGCGCTGCCTACGCGCAGGCCGACGATGCGATTCGTCAGTTCGTCGAGAAGAGCGGCGTGCCGTTCCTGCCGATGAGCATGGCCAAGGGCCTGCTGCCCGACACGCATCCGCAATGCGCCGGTGCCGCCCGCTCGACGGTTCTCAAGGACTCCGACGTCGTCATGATGATCGGCGCCCGCCTCAACTGGCTGCTCTCGCACGGCAAGGGCAAGACCTGGGGTGACGCACCGAAGAAGTTCATCCAGGTCGACATCGAGCCCAAGGAGATGGACAGCAATGTCGAGATCGTCGCCCCCGTGGTCGGCGATATCGGCTCCTGCGTCGCCGCCCTGCTAAACGCCATGGGCAGCAAGTGGGGCGTGCCGCCGGCCGAATGGACCAACGCCGTCAAGGCGAAGCGCGAAGAGAACGTCGCTAAGATGGCGCCGCGCCTGATGAATAACAACGTGCCGATGGATTATCACGGCGCGCTGGGCGTCTTGCGCACCATCGTCAAGGAGCGGCCTGACGCCATCCTGGTCAACGAAGGCGCCAACACGCTCGACCTCGCCCGCGGCATCATCGACATGTACAAGCCGCGCAAGCGTCTCGATGTCGGCACCTGGGGCATCATGGGCATCGGCATGGGCCAGGCGATCGCAGCCGCCGTCGAGACCGGCAAGCCGGTCCTCGCGGTCGAGGGCGACAGTGCCTTCGGCTTCAGCGGCATGGAGGTGGAGACGATCTGCCGCTACAACCTGCCGGTCTGCATCGTTATCTTCAACAACAACGGCATCTATCGCGGCACGGACGTCAATAAGGCGAGCTCCGATCCGGCGACGACCGTATTCGTGGTGGGTGCCCGCTACGACAAGATGATGGAGGCCTTCGGCGGCGTGGGCGTCAATGCGACGTCGCCCGACGAACTGAAGCGCGCCGTCAATGCAGCGATGGACTCCGGCAAACCGACGCTGATCAACGCCGTCATCGACCCGGCGGCGGGCAGCGAGAGCGGCCGCATCGGCAATCTCAACCCGCAGAGCGCGTTGAAGAAGAAGTAGTCCTTTTCAGGATCGTCGGCGCCGCTTCGCGCCGCCGGCCGGGATGCAGTTGAACGAAGGGAGGGGAGGAAAGAAATGGCCAAGAAGCAGAAGAAGACTGCGGCGCGCACCAAGGTGAAAGCCACGGCGAAGAAGAAGCCGACGGCCCGCAAACCCGCCAAGCCCGCCGCGCGCAAGCCCGCCGTGCGCAAGGTGGGGGCGAAGCCAGCCGCAAGCGGCCTGCCGAAGATTTCCAGCAAGCCGCTCGGTCAGGACGGCAAGGCGCTGCAGGGCGTGCGCGTCCTCGACTTCACGCACGTCCAGTCGGGCCCGACCTGCACCCAGCTCCTGGCCTGGCTTGGCGCCGACGTGATTAAGATTGAGCGTCCGGGTGTCGGCGACATCACGCGCGGCCAGTTGCGCGACGTGAAGGATGCCGACAGCCTATACTTCACGATGCTCAACCACAACAAGCGCTCGATCACCATCGATTCGAAGAATCCCGCGGGCAAGAAAATCATCGAAAAGCTGATCCGGCACTGCGACGTGCTGGTCGAGAACTTCGCGCCTGGCGCCCTCGATCGCATGGGCTTCACCTGGGAGTACATCCACAAGCTCAACCCGCGCATGATCGTCGCCTCGGTGAAGGGCTTCGGCCCCGGCCCGTACGAGGACTGCAAGGTCTATGAGAATGTGGCTCAGTGCGCCGGCGGCTCGGCTTCGACCACCGGCTTCCGCGAAGGTCCGCCGCTGGTCACCGGCGCCCAGATTGGCGATTCCGGCACCGGCCTGCACCTGGCGCTCGGCATCGTCAGCGCCCTCTTCCAGCGCAACCGCACCGGCCGCGGCCAGCGCGTGCTCTGCGCCATGCAAGACGGCGTGCTCAACCTTTGCCGCGTCAAGCTGCGCGACCAGCAGCGCCTGAAGCACGGCCCGCTCAGGGAATACAGTCAGTTCGGCGAGAACATCCCGTTCGGCGATTCCGTGCCGCGTGCCGGCAACGATTCGGGCGGCGGCCAGCCGGGACGGATCTTGAAGTGCAAGGGCTGGGAGAACGACCCCGACGCCTACATCTACTTCATCACCCAGGCCCCGGTCTGGGAGGCGATCTGCGACGTCATCGGCGAGCCGACCTGGAAGACAGATCCGGGTTACGCCACGCCGCCCGCGCGCCTGCCGAAACTCAAAGCGATCTTCGCGCGCATCGAAGAGTGGACGATGTCCAAGACCAAGTTCGAGGCCATGGACATCCTCAACGAGTACGACATCCCCTGCGGTCCGATCCTGTCGATGAAGGAGATCGCGGAGGACGAGTCGCTGCGCAAGACCGGGACCGTGGTCGAGGTCGATCACCCAACCCGCGGCAAGTACCTGACCGTCGGCAACCCGATCAAGCTCTCGGACTCGATCTCGGACGTGAAGCGCTCGCCGCTGCTCGGCGAGCATAATGACGAGGTGCTGGGACAACTCGGCTATACGACCCGTCAAATCGCCGAGATGAAGGCACAGGGCGCGATCTAACGCGCGGAGCGGGCGGGCCGTTTTCAGGCCCGCCCGTGACGCATCCGGACTATCCGCTCGACCCTAGCCACGCTACGGAATCCGCAGAACCCTCCGATCAGGACATTGTCCCTTGGCCCAGGCGACCCAAACCGTCAAACCGCGCAACCACCCCGGCTCGGGCCGGCGTAAGGGGGCCGATCACCCCAAGGGCCGTCAGACCGATCCGGCGGCGCTGGCCGAAATACAGGCCCTGCTCGGCAACCGGTCGCGCCAACGCGATCTGCTGATCGAGCATCTCCATCTGATCCAGGACAAATGGGGGCATCTGTCCGCGCGCCATCTGGCGGCGCTGGCGGCCGAAATGAAGCTGGCCCAGACCGAGGTCTACGAGGTCGCCACCTTCTATGCCCATTTCGATGTGGTGCTGGAGGACGAAACGCCGCCGCCTGATCTGACCGTGCGGGTCTGCGACAGCCTGACCTGCGCGCTGTTCGGAGCGGACAAGCTGCTGGGCGATCTTAAAGGCGCGCTCGGTTCCGGCGTCCGGGTCGTGCGCGCGCCCTGCATGGGCGGCTGCCACAACGCGCCGGTCGCGGCGATCGGCCATGCGCTGCACGAGAACGCCACGCTCGATAGTGTGACCCAAGCGGTCAAGCGCGGCGATACCCATCCTCATGCGCCGCCCCATATCGGCTTCAACGAGTATCGGGCCAAGGGCGGCTATGGCTTGCTGGAGGATTGCCTGGCCGGCCGGCGCAAGGTCGAGGACATCGTTAAGACAATGGAGGTTTCTGGCTTGCGTGGCCTGGGCGGCGCCGGATTCCCGACCGGCCGCAAATGGCGCTTCGTGCGCCAGGAGAAGGGGCCGCGCCTGATGGCGATCAACGCCGATGAAGGCGAACCCGGCACGTTCAAGGATCGCATCTATCTCGAAACCGATCCCAACCGTTTTCTGGAAGGCATGTTGATCGGCGCCTGGGCGGTGGAGGCGACCGACGTTTACGTCTATCTGCGCGACGAATATCCGCAGTGCCATGAGGTGCTGAAGCACGAGATTGCGCGGGTCGACGCGGCCGGGCTGTCGCGCCACACGCACATTCATCTCCGGCGCGGCGCCGGCGCCTATATCTGCGGCGAGGAGTCGGCGATGCTGGAAAGCATCGAAGGCAAGCGCGGCCTGCCGCGCCACAAGCCGCCATTCCCCTCCCAGGTCGGCCTGTTCGGCCGCCCCACCCTGATCAACAACGTCGAGACCGTCTACTGGGTGCGCGACATCGTGGAGAAGGGGCCGGACTGGTTCCTCTCCCATGGGCGCAACGGCCGCAAGGGGCTGCGCAGCTTTTCCGTCTCCGGCCGGGTCAAGAAGCCGGGCATGATGTTGGCGCCTGCCGGCATCACGGCGCGCGAGTTGATCGATGAGTATTGCGGCGGCATGGCGGATGGTCACGTCTTCAAGGGCTACCTGCCCGGCGGTGCCTCCGGCGGCATCTTGCCCGCCTCCATGGCCGACATCCCGCTCGATTTCGGTACGCTCGAACCCCATGGCTGCTTGATCGGCTCCGCCGCTGTTGTCGTGCTGTCCGACCGGGACAGTATGAAGGATGCAGCACTTAATTTGCTCCGCTTCTTCGAGGATGAAAGTTGCGGCCAGTGCACGCCCTGCCGAGTTGGCACGGAGAAAGTGGTCAAGCTGATGGAGCAGCCCAAATGGGACGAGGGCACGCTTCAGGAGCTGGCCAAAGTCATGACCGATGCCTCGATTTGCGGGTTGGGGCAGGCGGCGATGAATCCGGTTAAGATGGTACTCAAGCATTTCCGTGGGGATCTGACATGAGCGAGACCATTCGCTTCACGCTCGACGGCCGCGAGGTCGAGGCCGCACCGGACGAAACGATCTGGCAGGTTGCCAATCGCCAGGGCACCGAGATTCCCCATCTCTGCTATTTGCCCAAGCCGGGCTATCGGGCCGACGGCAATTGCCGGGCCTGCATGGTCGAGGTTGAGGGCGAGCGCGTATTGGCCGCCTCTTGCGTGCGCAAGCCCAGCGCTGGCATGAAGGTGCAGACCGCCAGCGAACGCGCCAAATCGTCGCGCAGGGCAGTGTTCGAACTTCTCATCGCCGATCAGCCCGCACGCGCGGCTTGCCACGACCCGGATTCGCGGTTCTGGAATTGGGCCGAGCGGGTCGGCGCCGACGAGGGCGCCATGAACCTGCCCCGGCGCGCAGCCCCCTCGGCCGATCGCAGCCACCCGGCCATGGCGGTCCAGCTCGATGCCTGCATCCAATGCAATCTGTGCGTCCGCGCCTGCCGCGAGGTTCAGGTCAACGACGTCATCGGCATGGCGTTCCGCGGCGCCCACGCCAAAATCGTGTTCGATTTCGACGACCCCATGGGCGCCAGCACCTGTGTTGCCTGCGGCGAATGCGTGCAAGCCTGCCCGACCGGTGCGCTTATGCCGGCCAGTGTGGTGAACGAGGCCGGCGTCCATGCCGCGACGCCCGACCGCAGCGTCGAGAGCGTCTGCCCCTATTGCGGCGTCGGCTGCCAGCTCACCTATCGGATCAAGGACGACAAGCTGCTCTATGTCGACGGGCGCGACGGGCCGGCCAACAACAACCGGCTGTGCGTCAAGGGCCGCTTCGGCTTCGACTATGTCGGCCACCGCCACCGCCTGACCGAGCCCATGATCCGCCTGGCCCATGTCGGCAAGCATGGCGATATGGAGGTCGATCCGGGCAATCCCTGGACCCATTTCCGCAAAGCCAGTTGGGACGAGGCGCTGGCCGCCGCCGCCGGCGGCTTCAAGCGCATCCGCGACCGCGATGGCGGCGGCGCGCTCGCCGGCTTCGGATCGGCTAAAGGCTCCAACGAAGAGGCCTATCTGTTCCAGAAACTGGTGCGCACCGGCTTCGGCACCAATAATGTCGATCATTGCACGCGGCTGTGCCACGCCTCGTCGGTCGCCGCCCTGATCGAGGGCATCGGATCGGCCGCGGTCACCGCGCCGTTCACGGCGGTCAAGGACAGCGACGTCATCATCGTGATCGGCGCCAACCCGACCGAGAACCATCCGGTCGCCGCCACCTTCTTCAAGAACGCGGCCAAGGCGGGCAAGACGCTGATCGTCATGGACCCGCGCGGACAAGCGCTCAAGCGCCACGCCACCCACATGCTGCAATTCAAGCCGGGCCACGATGTCGCCATGCTCAACGCGCTGCTCAACGTCATCGTCACGGAAGGGCTCTACGACAAGCAATATGTCCAGGCTCATACCGAGGATTTCGAGCAGCTCCGCGACAACGTCAAGGATTTCGCGCCGGAGGCGATGGCGCCGATCTGCGGCATCGATGCCGATACACTGCGGACCGTGGCGCGCACCTATGCCAAGGCCGAGGCCGCGATCATCTTCTGGGGCATGGGCATCTCCCAGCACATCCACGGCACCGACAATGCACGCTGCTTGATCGCGCTGTCTCTGATCACCGGCCAGGTCGGCCGGCCCGGTTCGGGGCTGCATCCGCTGCGCGGCCAGAACAATGTCCAGGGCGCATCGGATGCCGGGCTGATCCCGATGTTCTATCCGGATTACAACTCCGTGCAGAAGCCGGAGACCCAGAAATTCTACGAAGATTTCTGGGGCGCCAAGCTCGATCCCAAGCGCGGCCTGACCGTGGTCGAGACCGTCAACGCGATCCTCGCCGGCACGGTCAAGGGCATGTACATCATGGGCGAGAACCCGGCCATGTCCGACCCCGACGCCCAGCACGCCCGCGAGGCCCTGGCCAAGCTCGAACACCTGGTCGTCCAGGACATCTTCCTGACGGAGACGGCCTTCCATGCCGACGTCATCCTGCCGGCCTCGGCTTGGCCGGAGAAGGACGGCACCGTCACCAACACCAACCGCCAGGTCCAGATGGGCCGGCAGGCGCTGCCGCTGCCGGGCAATACGCGCCAGGATTGGTGGATCATCCAGGAACTCGCACGCGGCCTCGGGCGCGACTGGCGCTACGCGCATCCGCGCGATGTCTTTGCCGAGATGGCCAAGGCCATGCCCTCGTTCAAGAACATCACCTGGGACCGGCTGGTGCGCGAAAGCGCCGTGACATATCCGTGCGCGGCGCCGGACAAGCCTGGCGAGGATATTGTTTTCGCCGACGGTTTCCCGACCGCGTCGGGCCGGGGCAAACTGGTGCCGGCCCAAATCGTGCCGCCGGCGGAAGAGCCCGATGCCGAATATCCGATGGTACTCACGACGGGTCGTCAACTCGAACATTGGCACACCGGGGCCATGACCCGGCGCGCGAGCGTCCTGGATGCGCTGGAGCCCGAGGCGGTTGCCTCGCTAGCGGCCGCCGATCTGCGCCGCCTGGGTGTGGCGCCGGGCGAGCGGGTGCGCGTGATCACCCGGCGCGGCGCCATCGAGTTGATTGCCCGGATCGATGGTGCTGTGCCCGCGGGCATGCTGTTCATCCCGTTCTGCTATGCCGAGGCCGCTGCCAATGTGCTGACCAATCCGCAGCTCGATCCGATCGGCAAAATTCCCGAGTTCAAATTCTGTGCCGCGCGCGTGGAGCGGGTTGGCGTGCCGGCACGGGCGGCGGAATAGCGCGTCGCTCGGGCGTTGCTTCGATGGTAGGCGCAGAAGCGCGCGGTTCGACGTGACGGAGTCTCCCTATCTTCGGCCCGGCCAAGGCTTGCAAATCTCGACGGCGGGCTGGGTCCTGATCTGGACCCTTTCGCTCGGCCAGCTCATCTCCTGGGGGACCCTCTATTATTCCTTCGCGGTCTATGCGCTGCCGATGGAACAGGATTTGGGCTGGTCCAAGACGGAGCTGAACGGGGCCCTATCCTTGGGGCTGCTGGTAAATGGCTTATTCGCATTGCCGGTTGGTGCCTGGATCGATCGCCATGGCGGGCGCTGGGTCATGCTGGCGGGCTCGTTGGCGGGTGGCGCCTTGCTGGTGGTGTGGTCGGCGACCAGCGACCTCGTGACGTTCTACGTTCTGTGGGCGGTTATGGGCGTCGTTTTGACGACCACGCTCTATGAGCCGGCCTTCGCGGTACTGACCGCTAATCTCGGCCCGCAATTCCGGCGCGCCATCACCATGATGACCCTGGTTGGTGGATTGGCCAGCACGGTCTTCATTCCGCTGACCCAGTTTCTGATCGACGGGCTGGGCTGGCGACAGAGCTTGGTTGTGCTGGCCGCCTGCAATTTAATCGTGTGCGCCGGCATCCATTTGGTGTTCCTCAAGGGCACGAAACCGGGGATGGCGACGGCGAATGCTGGCGCCGAGCCCAATGCCGCCGCACCGCGTTCGCCGCTCCATCGGGCACTGAGAGATGCCAAATTTTGGGGCCTAGCCATTGCCTTGTCCTGCTATGGCTTGGCGTTCTCGGCCATGACCTTCCACCTGATCCCTTTGCTGGCCGAGCGCGGCATGGGCACGGGCGAGATCGTCTGGCTGATGGCCTTGATCGGACCCATGCAAGTGGCGGGCCGCTTGCTGCTGTTGGTTGCCGGCCCCCGGGTTACGGCACGCCAGATAGGGCGCGTCGCCGTGGCCATGCAGCCCGTGGCCGTACTACTGCTGATCCTGGCACCGCCGACCATCGCCTGGGTCGCCCTCTTCACGGTATTCTACGGCATGAGCAACGGCATGATGACCATCGTGCGCGGCACCATCGTGCCCGAGGTGCTGGGCCGCGAGGGCTACGCCACCATCAACGGCGCGCTCGCCTTTCCCGCGACGGTGCTCAAGGCGGTGGCGCCGCTGGCCGCCGCCATGCTGTGGGCGCTGGGTAACGGCTATGCCGTCGTGCTCTGGTCGGTCCTGGCAGTCTACGGGCTAGGCGCTCTTTCGCTCTGGCTAGCGACGGGGCGATCGGCGGTCGAGTCGTGAGGCCGCAGATCCTGGGACGCGACGAGGCGCGTCGGATTGCTCTCAACGCACAAGGCTTCGGCGTGCCGCGAGACGGTGAGACGAACGATGCGGCGGGCATTCTGCGCTCGGTCGAGCGGATGGGCTTGTTGCAGATCGATTCGGTCAATGTTCTGGTCCGTGCCCACTACCTGCCCATCTTCTCGCGCCATGGCGGTTATGACAGCGCCGTGCTCGATCGCCACGCCTTCGACCCCACGCGGCGCACCCTGTTCGAGTATTGGGCCCACGAGGCGTCCCTGCTACCTCTGGAGACCTACCCATTGCTGCGCTGGCGCATGGAGCGGGCGGAGCGGCTGGACGGCGTCTCGCGCGAGGGCCGGAAATTTGTGCGTGCGCGCCGCCGCTTGATCGACGACGTTCTGGTCGAGTTGACGGCCCGCGGCCCGTTGAGCGCGCGCGAGATCGGCGGCGAACGCCGCACCAAAAAGGGCGGTTGGTGGAACCGGCACGACGGCAAGATCGCTCTTGAGCACCTATTCCATATCGGTCGGGTCGGGGCGGCAACCCGGCGCGGCTTCGAGCGCGTGTACGACGTTATCGAGCGAGTCATGCCGGCGGCGATCCTCGCGCGGCCGGTGCCGGACGAGGCGGAGGCTCAGCGCGTGCTTGTCCGCATCGCAGCCCGTGCCTTCGGTGTGGCGACCGAGGCGGATTTGCGCGACTATTTCCGTCTTCCCGTGGCGGCGGTACGGTTACGCGTTCGAGAGATGGTCGAGGCGGGTGAGCTTTTGCCCGTTCAGGTCGAAGGCTGGCGCCATGGCGCCTATCTCGACCCGGCGGCCGAGCCGGCGCAACCATCCGAAAGTGCCGCCTTGATCTCGCCCTTCGATCCGCTGATCTGGTATCGCGACCGGACGGAGCGGCTGTTCGATTTCCACTACCGCATCGAGATTTACACGCCCACTCCAAAACGGCGATTCGGCTACTACGTCCTACCCTTCCTGTTGGGCGAACGCCTGGCGGCGCGCGTCGATCTCAAGGCCGATCGGGCGCGCGGGATCCTGATGGTGCCGGCGGCCCATGGCGAGGCCGGGGCCGAGCCGGGGCGCACGGTCGAGCCATTGGCGCGGGAACTTCACACGCTCGCCCGCTGGCTCGGCCTGTCCCGTGTCGTCGTGGGGCGGCGCGGCGATCTGACGAAGTCGCTGCGAGAAGCGGTCAAGCGTGCCCAGCCCTGAGCGCGGAAAGGCCTTGCTGCCAAAGGTGCGAATGGATTAGGTAAACCCACGGCGGCCTCCCCCTCGGCCCCGCAATCGACCGTATCGGAGGCTGCTCCATGGTGCGCGCACAACGATCCGTCGTGATCTTCGATCTCGGCGGTGTCCTGCTCGATTGGAACCCGCGCAATCTCTACCGTAAGATGTTCGGTGGCGACGACGCGGCGATGGAGCATTTCCTGACCGATATCTGCACGCCGGACTGGAATCTAGCCCAGGATGCCGGCCGTAGCCGAACGGACGCCATCGCCGTCCTGATGCCGCAGCATCAGGACAAGCGCCACTTGATCGAAGCCTGGTTCGACCGGTTCGACGAGATGATTCCGGGATCGATCGCCGGCACCGTGGATATCCTGGAAGAATTGCATGGGCGCGGCACGCCGCTCTATGCCTTGACCAATTTCGGACCGGAGACCTATCCGCGGACCGAGAAACGTTTCCCGTTCTTCCGCCGGTTTCGCGGCGTCACCGTGTCTGGCCGGCTCAAGATGATCAAGCCAGACCCGCGTATCTACCAACATCTGCTCGATACGCACAACATCAAGGGCGAAGACGCCGTGTTTATCGATGACGTGCCCAAGAACGCCATGGGCGGTGCCAGCGCGGGCATTCACGGCATCCACTTCACCGACCCGGCCGCACTGAGGCGCGAACTCGTTGCCCTCGGGCTGCTCTGAGTCTACGGAGCCCAATGATATGACCGCTGCATTGAAATCCGTCCGGATCGGTATCAATCCGATCACCTGGTCGAACGACGACATGCCAGAGTTGGGTGGCGACACGTCGCTTGAAACTTGTCTCGACGAGGCGCGTCGCGCCGGCTACGACGGTCTCGAACTGGGCAATAAATTCCCGCGCGACTCCGAAGCGCTCAAACCGGTCATGGCGCGCTACGGCCTATCGGTCGTATCGGGCTGGTATAGCGCACGGCTGCGCGAACGCAGCGCCGATGCCGAGATCGCGGCCATGCAGCCCCATCTGACGTTGCTGAAGGCCATGGGTTGCGGCGTCATGGTATTTGCCGAAACCAGCGGCTCCGTCGCCGGCGATCGCGCAATGGCGCTGTCGAAGCGTCCGACCCTTTCCGAGGCGGAATGGCAGCCTTTCGCCTCCCGGCTTAACCAGGTCGCTGGGTATTTAGCGAGCCAGGGTATCATGATGGCGTTTCACCATCACATGGGCACCGTGATCGAAACGCCTGCCGAGATCGATCGCATGATGGCAGCCACCGGCCCATCCGTGAGGTTGCTGCTCGATACCGGTCACCTGACCTATGCCGGCGGTGATCCCTTGGCCACGGCACGACGGCACATCCGTCGCATCAGCCATGTCCATTGCAAGGATGTCAGGTCGTCCGTGCTCGATCATGTGCGTCGGCGCGATTCCAGCTTCATGGATGCCGTGGTGGACGGGGTGTTCACCGTTCCTGGCGACGGCACGGTGGAATACCCGGGGCTCATGCCTATCCTTGCCGGAGCCGGCTATCGCGGTTGGTTGGTCGTCGAGGCTGAGCAGGACCCTGGGAAAGCACACCCCTTCACCTATGCCCAGATGGGATGTGCCTACCTCAAGCGCATCGCGGGGGCGGCGGGGCTCTAGAGCACGATCGTTTCACATTGAAGCAGAGCTTCAATCTGAAACGCGAATCATGGTCTCGTCGGCGGCGAAATTGCCGCCCCACCGCCAAGTCTTCGGGGACAAGAGACCGAGCAGGGCGGGGCGGCCTCGCACGCGGGAGTCAGCTTGTCGCTTTGATCGCAATCTTTTTGGTGGCGGCCTGGGCTGCCGGCGCCTTGGGCAGCGTGATCTTCAAGATGCCCTTTGAGAACTCGGCCTGGACCTTGTCTTCGGCAATGGCGAGGGGTAGGTCGATGGCGCGCTGAAAGCTGCCATAGGACCGCTCGACCCGGTGCCAATCCTTGCCCTTATCCTCCTTCTCGGCCTTTTTCTCGCCCTTGATGACGAGGCGGCCATCGGTCACGGTGACATTGTCAACGCCGGAGACAAAATGCATCGGCGCGCCGGAGTAAAAATGCGTCAGTGAGGGGCGCAGGAGGGCCCCCGAGGGGGGCCCTCCTGCATTTCGCGATCAGGCGTGGTCGGCGTCGGCCGGCTGATTTTCGGTGGCGGCTTTGCGAGAGCGCCGTTTGCTCTGCTTGAGCCTGTAGCTGTCGCCGTTCATCTCGAGGATGTGGACGTGGTGGGTCAGCCTGTCGAGCAATGCACCGGTCAGACGCTCGGAGGCGAACACACCGGTCCATTCGTCGAA
>SHVW01000080.1 GCA_009694085.1 Alphaproteobacteria bacterium | reverse complement strand
ACGCCATGCTGGGGCTCCAGCCCGCAACCCGCGAGCCAGACCAGCGCCGCCATCATCCCAGCCAATCTTGCCGTCACTTGGTCCCCCCGGGACCGGCGGGCAACGCCGATCCGATGGATAGAATGACCTGTTCCGCGCCTCGGCTCAACACCAGGCGATCCGCCTCGACGGACTGGACCGTCCAGGCATCCAGCCGGTCGCCCGCGCCGACCATGCGCGTGCCCGCTGCATCGCGCAGCATGGCGCGGCGTGCGCCCGACGCGCCGACGATGCCGACCAGACGGTTCGGGCCGGTTTCCGCCGCCGGAGCGCTAACGATTGCCTTGCGATCGGGCGAGAACAAGGGACGCTGGCGCGTCTCGGGCAAGGTGTCGAGCGCGGGCAGACGCGCCATTAACGCCGGCAGAGGCGTGGGCGTTGCCATCGTGACCGCCGCGCGGTTTGCGTGGCCTAGGGGCAAGAACCAGGGCAAGGCCGCCAACCCAAGGGCAACAACGATCCCCAGGGTCAACCACGCCGAGGCGGGGTCCACACGGCGAAGCGCTCCGTTCATGGCGCTGCCCCCTTGATGAAGCCGGCGAGATCGATCTGCACGTCCAGAATGCCGCCACCCGCGCTCGACCGGGGGCGAATGGTCAACGTCTCCACCAGCAACAGGGGCGAACCGGATTCCAGGGCGTGCAGGGTCGCTTGCAATGCGGTCGTGTCGGCACTGAGTCCGACGCGCAACCGGGCGCGGGCCGGAGCGCCCGCCGCGGCACCCAAGGGCTGCGCCGTGACTACGGTCGCGCCGACGCTGGCGGCCACTGTTTTGACCCTGTCCTGCATGGTCGCCATCGCCTGGGCCTCGCTGCCGGCGGCGAGCCAGACACCGCCGGTATTCGGATCGGCTGTCAGCGCGGCAAGGCGAGCGGCCAAGGCATCGGCGCGCGAAGCCGCCTGCTCATGACCTTGCAGAACTTGGTGCTGGCGTTCCAAATGTTGGCGCGCGGATTGGATGGCGTCGAACCGCGGCGCGGCCAGACCGATCCAGATGGCAACCGCCAGCGCGCCCGCCACGGCCAGCGCGACGAGCCGTCCGGCCAGCGTGCCGCTGGGCAAGGCGACGGCACTCATGGCGATGCCCCGGGCACGGCAATCGTGAACTGGAAATGCTCGAGCCCATCGCGGCTATCGCGCGTCACCGGCGTGCCGAACCCAACCCCGCCGAAACCGGGCACCGCCTCCAGGCGCCGGACCAGTGCGGCGGCGGAGGTCGTGCGGCCCTCGATAATCAACTGCCCCGAACCCAGACGCAAGAAGGTCAGCCAGGTGTCGTCCGGCAGCGCCGCCGACAGCCCCTCCAGCAATCGCGCCGGCGACGGCAGCGCCGCACGGGCGGACAGCACGGCAGCGATCTCCGCTTCCACCGCTTGCGTCTGTCGTTCCAGCGCCAGCGCCGTCTCGGCCCGCTCGCGCGCCATCGGCATCTGGCGCTGAACCTCGTCGCTCGCCTGGCCCAGGCGCAGGATCGGCGACACCGCCGCCGCGACCACCGCCGCGCAGAACAGCAGCGCCAGGACCGCGCGGCGGCGACCCTTGCCGGCAGATCGCGCGGGCAGGGTCGACACGAAATTGCGGTTCTGAAGTTCGGCCAAACGTGTGGGCAAATCCCCGGCACCACCGGCAACCATGACCGCCACGGGCTCCACGCCCAGCGCGCGAATGGCGGGCAGCGCGCTTTCCACAAGCGCGCGCGGCACCACGGTCAGATCGACGCCTACCGTGCCGGCGCGCCGGTCGCGCCAGGCGATGGCGTGGATGTGGCAGGCCTGGCCCGAGGGGAACGGCGTGTGCCGCTCGATCTCGTAATCGAGTGCCCGCGCCATCTCCGGTTCGACCTGCGCCGGCAGGGTCAGGCGCCGCACGACCGCGCGCGCCTGGGGCAGCACGATCACGGCGCCATCGACCCCGGCATTGTCAGAACCGATCAGACCGGCAAGCGCGGCCGGCCCGGCACCGGGCGCCAACCGGCCCAAAGTTTTCCAGGCCCCGCTCTCGGCGCGCCGAACCTCGATGCCGTCATCTTCAAAGCGGAAGACCAGGAGATCGTCGCTGCCGGCAAAGACGCGCTTGATGCCATCGGGGATCATGCCGGCGAGTTCGTCGAGCCACCATTGAAAGATGGCGCGCAACGTGCCGACCGCCGGATGCGTGACCTGCCCGATCCCTTCGACCATGCCGCCACGCTAGCATCGGGTGTTTAGACGGGCAACGCGGCCCCTACTCCCACGCAACGACAATGTAAGGCCGGCGCGGCTCCTGGGTCAGACGCACGATGGCAACGAGGCGATGACGCACGCCGCCGGGCAGTTCGGCTAGAACGGCGATGCGGTAGGCCGAAACAGGGCTATCGACGAAAAAACCCCGGCCCGATGCCGGCGCGGCGGCGCCGACGCGCGCGCGGGTGGCGAGATAGGATTCGATCTCGCGCCGGTCCAGGCCGGGGATGGCGCGCAAGGCGGATTCCGTCGCCACGCGCGGATCGATCCCCACTGTGCCGCCATGGACCGTGAGGACAGGCGCACTGGCGGTGAACAATTCCGGCGTCATGCTTGGCAGCGCACGCAATTCGGCGATGTGAACGTAGCGGAGGGTCTTGCGCCGCGCATCGATCGCAGCAGCAACGGATTGCGCCAAGCCGGTATCGGCACCGGCCGCAGCGAAGACGCCCGCAATGAGAGCCGGCGGCGCTGCATTCAGATCGACCCGCCCGGCCTCGTCGGAGATGGCGATCGTCAATCGCGCCGCGCCATGGGACAGGGTTCGAGCCTCGCCGTCATGGCGCGCGCCCTCCGGTCCATCGACCAACGCCGCCAAAGCGAGCGCGAAACCGGATTCCGCCGCCAGCCGCGCCGTCGCGATCTCCACATCGTCGCGGGCACCGCCAGCGCTGGCGCGCATGAGCGCGGATGCCCCCAGCGCCAGGGCGGTCAGCAGCGCTAGCCCGGCAATCACCACGACCAGCGCGCCGCCGCGCTGCGCTCGCACGCGCGCCGTCATTCCGTGACCTCGATGGCGGGATGGGCGATCAGCACTGGCCATGGACCGCGCCGGGTTTCAACCGCCATGCGGATCGCCCGGGGCAAGCTCGGCTGCCCGTCCCATGTATCGAGCCAGCGCGCGTCCTCGCCCGCAGCCGCTGTGCCGAAATAGGCGAAACTCAGCCGCGTGACGCCCTCGGCCAGCACCGACGATGCGGCGGCGCCGGCACAGCGCGCGCGCGCGCGGTCGAACGGACAGGTCGTCGCGATCAGCCGGTCCTGGCTGCGCGTCAGACGGACCAGGCCGAGCCCGCCGCCCAAGCCCCCGGGCAATACCGCAACCATCTCCAGCGTTGCGGATGCCCCCATCAACGCCGTGCTTGCCTCGCGCCCGGACCAGTCGGGCATGGGCTCGATGCGCCGGACAAGATGACCGAACAGATGCGCCGCGGTGCGCCGCTCTTCCAATGCCGCCGTCGCCGCCTCGACCCGCGCACCGCCGACCAATCCGATGCGCACCGCGCCCGTCAGCGCCAGCATGAGCAGGCCGAACAGCGCGAGGCCGACCACCACTTCGACCAGGGTGAAGCCGGCATTGCCGGTTTGCCGCATTTCGCTCATGGCGCGGCCGGCGCCGCGTCAAGTCGCGACAGGGTCACGCTGCGGTTATCTGCCCCCACGGTCACGGCGATATCGTAAAGCTGGAGCAGCCGGGCACCGCCACTGCCTTGAGCATGCAAGCGTATGTCGCGGCGCCACGATGCCCCGTCGGATACGCCATCGTCGCTACCGGGTGCGAGCGGCCGGGTCGCGCCGATTTCGGCAAGCCGCGCTTCCGCGATCGTCAGGAGGGCTTGGCGGCGTTCCGCGGCGCTGGTGCCGCGCGCAGCCCCCGCCAGCAACTCGAAGGCCACCACGCCGACCAAGGCTAGGGCAGCGAAGGCAACGATCGCCTCGATCAGACTGAAGCCCGCGCGATCTCGCCCTTGTCGTCTATTCCGCACGCCTGACCCTACCGGTCAGCCGGTCGACGACCAGGGTCACCGCGCCGATCGCGATATCGCCGCCGCTGGACGAACCATCGGGATGAAACACAATCGCGTCCGGTCGACCCGGCGCCGACACCGATACCGCTCGCGCCTCGCGCAGAGCGGTCGAGCGCGCCTGCCGCAACGCCGCCGCGATCTCGCTGGCCGCCGCACCGGTCTGGCGCCCGCCGCCGGTGGCATAGGGAACGACCAGGCCGACGACGAGAGCCAGAACGGCCAGTGCAGCCAACAGCTCGACCAGCGTGAAGCCGGCAGCGCCGAGAGGCCGGCGGCCGTTCAATTGCCGATATCCTGGTTCTCGCCCGAGCCGCCGGGCGCACCATCGGCACCGAGGGACAGCACATCGAAAGCGCGGCCGTCGCGCCCAGGGATGCGATAGGTGTATGGCCGGCCCCAGGGATCGGGAGGCACGCCGTCGCCCTTGATGTAGGGCCCCTTCCATGCGGGCAAGGCGGAGGGTCGTTGGGCAAGCGCCGCCAGTCCCTCGGACTGGCTCGGATAGCGCCCGACATCGAGGCGGAACAGGTCGAGGCCGGCGGCCAGGTTTTCGATTTGCAGTTTCGCCGTCGTCGATTTGGCGCGGCCGAGATAGTCCACCACCCGAGGTGCCACCAGCCCCACGACCAAGGCGAGGATCGCCAGCACGACCAGCATCTCGACCAGGGTCAGGCCTTGCTCGTCGCGTGGCGGCGATGGCTTAGAGGATAGTTTCATAGAGTCCCAGGATCGGCAGCAGTAGGGCCAGGATTATAGCGGCGATCGCGACGCCGAGGCCAATCGTCAAAACCGGCGTCAGCAACGTCATCAAGCGTGCGCTTAACGCCTCCACTTCGCGCCGGTAAAGCTCGGCCGCTTGATCGAGCATCAGGGAAAGCCGCCCGGTCTCCTGCCCGACCGTGACCAGGCCGATCACAGCAGGCGGAAAACGCCCGCAGCGCGCCAAAGCCTCCGCGGGTCCGACGCCGCGGCGGATATCGACGGCCAACTCCGCCGTCGCCGCGCGCATGGCTTCGTTCGCCAGTGTGGCACGCGCCAGTTCGACCGCCTCCGGCAACGCCACTCCGGCGCCGGCCAGCCCGGCGAGCGCACGGGTAAAGCGCTCGATATCGCGCTTGAGCATGAGGTCGCCCAGAACGGGCAATCTCAGTATGACGCCATGCCAGGTCAGGCGTCCGCCCGGGCGTCCCACATGCCAGCGCAACAATGCGACGGCAACGAGCAATACCAAGGCGACGAAGGGACCATAGGCGGCCAGGCCATCGGCGATCGCCATCACCGCGCGCGTGCCCCATGGCAATCGATCCGCCATGTCACGGAACATGATTTGAAAGCGCGGAATGACAAAGCCGATCAGCAGTAAGATGGCGGCCGCCGCCACTGCCATCAGCACGGCCGGGTAAACCAGCGCGTTGCGCAGGGCGGTGCCGAGATCGCGGCTGCGCTCCAGCCCCAGCGCCGCTCGTCCCAGCGCCTCGCCCAACCGGCCCGAGGCCTCGCCCGCCCGCACCATGGCGCCGGCGAGCGGACCGAAGGGATGGCCCTCATGGGCGAATGCCGTGGACAGGGCGATGCCGCCGTGCACATGGCGGCGCAACCGCTGGACCAGATCGACCAGGGCAATATGCGCCCCAAGCTCCGCTGTCAGGCCCAGCGCCGCATCCAGCGGTACGCCCGCCTCTACCAGCGTCGCCAATTGGCGCATCGCCAGCGCCGCATCATGGACAGCCAATGGCTGTGCCGATTGAGCGGGGATCGATGCGGTCGCGCTTGGCGTATCGTCGGCGGGCCTGATGTCCAGGGGATAGTGACCGACCGCCTGGAGTTGCGCCACTGCGGCACGCTCATCGGTTGCGTCGATCTCGCCGATATCGGCGGCGCCCGCGGGGGGCACGGAGCGATAGCGGAACCGCGTCATATCTATATCGGGTTGGTCACGCGCAGCACCTCTTCGAGAGAGGTGGCGCCGGCGAGCGCCAGCGTCAGGCCTTCGGCGCGCAGATCGCGCATACCGCCGGCGCACGCTGCCGCGTGAAGCGTCGCCGCATCCTTGCCCTCGACGACAAGCTGCTGCAAACCCGGCGTCAGCGCCAGCAATTCGCCGATCGCCACGCGACCGGCATAGCCGGTGCCCGCGCAGGCCTTACATCCAACGGGGCGCCGCAAACCATGGCGCTCGCCGGAAAGACCAAGCCGCTCCAGCAAACCGGGCGGCGCTTCCATCGGCTGGCTACAGGATGGGCACAGCCGTCGCACCAGGCGCTGACCGAGCACCGCACCCAGCGTGGCGGTCACGAGATAGCCGGGCACCCCCATATCGAGCAGGCGCGCGATGCTGCCGGTGGCGCTATTGGTATGAAGCGTCGCCAGGACAAGGTGACCGGTCAGCGCTGCCTGGATTGCGATCTGAGCGGTTTCGCTGTCGCGGATTTCGCCGACCATGATCACATCGGGATCGTGACGCAACACGCTGCGTAGAACTACGGGAAAGCCCAGACCGATCTCGGGCTTGACCTGGATCTGGGTGATATCGGGCACCTGGTATTCCACGGGATCTTCGACCGAGACGATTTTGCGCTCGGGCGCGGCGAGCTGACCGAGGGCGGCGTAGAGCGTCGTAGTCTTGCCGCTGCCGGTCGGCCCGGTGACCAGCACCAGGCCGTTCGGCCGAATCAGCGCGCGCGCCAACCCGTCGAGCGTGGCCGAGGAAAAACCGAGCCGGTCCAGCGCCAACGGCGCCTGCGCCCGGTCCAGCAAACGCAGGGCCACGCTCTCGCCATGAACGCTGGGCATGATCGAAACGCGCACATCCACCTCGCGTCCGCCCACGATAAACCGCGCCCGACCGTCTTGCGGCAAGCGCCGCTCCGCCACGTCGAGCCGGGCGAGCACCTTGATCCGCCCGACGATCGCACCGTGCAGCGCAGCCGCGGGCGGATCGATCTCGCCGAGCACGCCATCCACGCGCAAGCGGACGGACAGGCGATCGGCGCCGGGCTCGATATGAATATCGGAGGCGCGGGCCGCGAGCGCGCGGGCAACCAGCGCCTGGACCGCCTGTATGGCGGGCGCGTCTGCCCCAGCCTCGCGCACGCGCTCGACATCGGCGCGCTGACGTTCCTTATCGTCGCGACCCAATGCATGTTCAAGCCGGTCGAAGGCGCCCGCAATGCGCCCCAGCCCCTCGCCCGGACGGCGGGTGCCGTAGAGCCGGTCCAGGGCCGCTTCCAACTCGGCGGCAACGGCCACGCGCGGAGCAATCGGCTTGCCCACCAGGGCCTGCAAGGCCTCAATCGCGGTGCGATCATGGGGATCGACCATGGCCAGCGTCAGACGCGGCCCGGAATTCGACAGCGGCAGCACCCGCGCCTTGCGCAAGAAAGATTCCGTCACCTTGTCCGCAAGGACCGGACGGCCGGGATAGTCTTCGGGCGCGACGACGGTAATTCCAAGCTCGGCCGCAAGTGCGGCGGCAACATCGCCCTCGCCGGCCAGGCCAAGGCGCGTGACGATGGCGGCGGCGCGTTCGCCGCTGCTGCCCTGAACACCGCGCACGCGCGCGACCGCGGCGGCATCGAGTTTGCCGCGTTCCGCCAGGATGTCGACCACTCCCTTGCCCACGCCGATCTCCCCAGCCCTTCCCTCGCTCTTAATCCAGCGCCAACGGTCCGTAAAGCCAGATCGCCCAGAGGGCCAGGCAAAGATAGGCGCCGAACGGAACCGGTCGATCGGCACGAATGGCCTTGCGGCGGTCCGCGACCACGACTGCGAGGGCCATTGCGGCTGCGACGAGCACCAGGATCGGCAGGCCAGCCCATCCGATCCATGCCCCTGCCGCCGTTAGCAGCTTAACGTCGCCGCCGCCAATCCCCTCAAGCCCGCGCCAGTGCCGATAGACCAAGCGCAGCCCGGCGAAGGCAAGATAGCCGGCCGCAGCGCCGATCGCACGATCTTCAAGGCTGGCCGAGCCGTGCCCGAACCATGCTTCAGCCAGGCCGGCAGGAATCAGCGGCAGGGTCAGATAGTCCGGCAGCACCATGCGATCGAGATCGCCGACCGTCAAAGCCAGCAAAACCCACCCGAAGACGCAGGCGCCCGCCAAGGGCCAGCCCGTCAATCCGGCCAATGCGGCTGTTGCCGGCACGGCTAAGGCCGCCAAGCCGACCGCCAGGGGCGAAATTGCCCGTCCCGAATGTTCCGCCATGGCCATGACCCCTGCATAGGCTAGCGCCGAAGCGCCCGAAACCCGAACCGAAGAAATCCCCTGCACCCCGGCTGAAAATATGGTCATACTAACGATGTCTCGGGGGAAATTTGGGGCCGGGCCATGATCAGATTTTTTGCCTTCGTCTTGTTTGCCGCTTTATTCGCGGGGAATGCGCCAGCTGCAACCTTGCCGCATTACGGCACCGACGTTCACCTCGGCGTCGCCAGTTGCGCCGGCAGCACCTGCCACGGCGCCGTCGAGCCGTGGAAGAACTCGACCGTGCTTCAAAACGAGTACGTGACCTGGACGCGCCGGGACAAGCACGCCAAGGCCTATGAGGTCCTGCTCAACGACCGCTCCAAGCGCATCGCGCGCAATCTGGGGCTGCCCGACGCCCATACCGCTCAGCTCTGCCTGGATTGCCACGCCGATAACGTGGCGGCCGACAAGCGGAGCAAGCAGTTTCAGGTTTCCGATGGCGTCGGCTGCGAATCCTGCCATGGCGGCGCGGCGCGCTGGCTCGGCATTCACGTCTCGGGCCAGTCCACGCACCAGGACAACCTCAACCTCGGCATGTACCCGACCGCTGACCCGGTCGCGCGGGCGCAGCTTTGCCTGTCCTGCCATTTCGGCGACGAGCGCAAATTCGTCACCCATCGCCTGATGGGGGCGGGCCATCCGCGCATGAGCTTCGAACTCGACACCTTCACCGCAATTCAGCCCGCCCACTATCGGGTCGATGCCGACTACGCCAAGCGCAAGACGGTCGCGCCCGGCGTGCAAACCTGGGCGATCGGCCAGGCCATGGCGCTTGCCCAGTCGATGGAAGCGCTGGCCGATCCCAAGCGCGGCCGCGACGGCATTTTCCCCGAGCTTGTTCTGTTCGACTGTCACGCTTGTCACCATTCCATGAGTGAGTTGCGCTGGCAGCCGCGATCCTCCACCGGTTTGGGGCCGGGCGCGGTACGCCTCAACGACGCCAATGCGATCATGCTGGCGGCGATTACAAAGCGCGTTGCGCCGGAGCTAGGGCAACGCTTGACGCAACAGGTGACGGCGCTTCATGCCGCCGTATCCCAGGGCCGCGGCTCCGCCACCGACGGCGCCAAATCGGTCGCCGAAATTGCCCGACAACTGATCTCGCGCTTTGCCGCCCATAATTTCGGACGCGAAGATGTGCAGGCACTGCTCGGCGCCCTGCTGGCCCAGGGCCGCGCCGGCGAGTTCCAGGATTACGCGGCGGCCGAACAGGCAACCATGGCCATGAGCGCGCTGGCCGCCACGCTCCGTCAACTCGGCGCGATCGACGACAAGCAGCACCAAGCGATCACCGCTGCGCTGGCCAAGTGTTACGACGCCACGCAGAAGGACGAGAGCTACAAGCCCCGCGCCTTCGCCGAGGCATTGGCCGGCGTCGAGGCCGCCCTGCCCCGGCTATAGGCTTCGGCATTCGGAACGCCCTGGGCCGCGCCGGCCCGCGCGAGCTTGTGAGGATGTCTATGCGTCTTGCCAATAAGGTCACGCTCATCACCGGCGGCGGCACCGGCCTCGGCCTCGCCACGGCCCAGATGTTTCATCGCGAAGGCGCAAGGGTCGCCATCTGCGGGCGCCGCGCCGATGTGTTGGCGCGCGCGAGCCAATCGATCGGCCCCGGCGTTCTGGCCTTCCCCTGCGACGTGTCCCAGGAAGGGCCGGTGAACGATCTCGTCGCTGCCGTCGTCAAGGCGTTCGGACGGCTCGATATTCTGGTCCATGCCGCCGGCGTCAATCTCCAGCGCGAGGATATCACGGAAACCACGCTCGACGGTTTCCGCAAAACCTTCGACATCAACACGACCAGCGTCTTTCTGGTTGGGCGTGCGGTGGTGCGCGCCATGACCGATGGCGGCGCCATCGTGTTGATCGGGTCCGTGGTGGCGGAGATCGGCTCGCACAAGCGCTTCGCTTATTCCGGCTCGAAGGCAGCGCTGATCGGGTTGGGACGCCAGATGGCGGTCTCGCTCGGCGGCCGCGACATCCGGGTCAATATCGTGCAGCCCGGCATGGTGCACACCGAGATGACCGCCGGTCTGCTCGACGGCATGAAACCGGAAACTCTGGATCGCATGCGCAAGGCCTACCCCCTGAACCGCCTCGGCAAACCCGAAGACGTGGCCGAGGCCTGCCTGTTTCTTGCCAGCGACGCGGCGAGTTGGATCACCGGCGTGGCGCTGATGGTCGATGGCGGGCTCAGCGCGCAATGACGGGGACTGGCGAAGCGGATTCGCTCACGCCCCTGTTCTATCCGCAATCGATTGCCGTGATCGGCGCTTCGGCCGACGCCCGGCGCATCAGCGGCAAACCCATCGAGTCCCTCAAGGCCGCCGGTTTTCCCGGACCGATCTATCCGGTCAATCCGAAATATGCCGACGTTCAAGGCCTGAAGGCTTTCCCCTCGATCGACGCCGTTCCCGGACCGGTCGATCTCGCGCTGGTCACCGTGCCGGCGCCGGCCGTGGTGCCGGCACTCGAGGCCTGTGCCGATAAAGGCGTTCGCGCCGCCGTGATATTCACCTCCGGGTTTGCCGAGGTGGATGCGGGCGGTAAAGCGGCCCAGTCCCGCATGACGGAAATTGCGCAAACCCGCGGCATGCGCATCCTCGGGCCCAATTGCATGGGTCTGTTCAACGTCCGTCATAAATCCTACGTCACCTTCTCCTCCGCATTCTTGCGTGCCTGGCCCAAGCCCGGCCCGATCGGCATCGTCAGCCAGAGCGGCGCGTTCGGTGCCCATTGCTTCGTCATGGCGCGCGAGCGCGGTCTTGGTCTGTCCCACTGGGTGACGACCGGCAATGAATGCGATGTCGATTTTGCCGAGGCCCTGGCCTTCCTCGCCGACGACCCCGCAACCGAAATCATCTTGGGCTATCTGGAGGGCGGCCGGCGCGGCCAGATGCTGGTCGACGCTTGCGAACGCGCACGCACCAACCGCAAACCGGTCGTGCTGATGAAGGTCGGACGGTCCGAGGTCGGCGCCGAGGCCGCGCGCTCCCACACCGCCTCGCTCGCCGGTAACGACGCCATCTATGACGCGGTCTTTCGCGACTGCGGCGTGCATCGCGCGCGCTCGATGAACGAAGTGTTCGAAACAGTCAAAGCCTGCACGGCGCGCGCATTTCCCCGACGCGGTCGGTTGGGCATCGTCACCATTTCCGGCGGCGGCGGCATCCTCATGGCCGACACAGCGGCCGAACAGGGGCTGGACGTGCCCGCCCTGCCCGAAGAGGCGCAACGCCGGCTCAAGGCGCTCCTGCCCTATGCCTCGCCGCGCAATCCGGTGGACACGACGGCCCAAGCGCTGGACGACATGTCGTTGGCGCAGCGCAATCTGGAAATCATGATCGAGTCAGGCGATTTCGATGCCATCGCCTGTTTCTTCTCGTCGGTCGGCTTCTCGCCGCAGATCGCACCCAAATTGCGCGATGCAATCGTTTCGGTTCGCCGCAAGCATCCCGACGTTCCGATCTTTATGGCGATGACCTCCGCGCCCGAACTCATTGCCGAGTTGGCGGCCGCCGGCATTCCCCATTTCGAGGATCCGGTGGCCCTGGTGCAAGCGATCGGTGCGTTAGTACGGTTCGGCCGCGCCTTCGCGCGACCGCCGATATCCCCACCGTCCCTACCCGCGCCGCTATCGCCCTCGCCTCGCGGCATGCTCGACGAGCGCGCTTCGAAGGCTTTGCTGTCAGCGGCCGGCATTCCGGTCGTGCCCGACCGTGTCGCGCGCTCACTAGCCGAAGCCGCCGACGCGGCCCGCGCTCTCGGCCTGCCCGTCGCCCTCAAAATCCTCTCGCCCGACATTGCACACAAGACCGAAGTCGGCGGCGTCGCACTGTCGCTGGATACGCCGGAGGCGGTTGCAGACGCTTATTCAGCAATGATGGAGCGCGTCCGTCGGGCCGCGCCGAGCGCGCGCATCGACGGCGCGCTTGTGTCTCCGATGGTGCGAGGTGGCGTCGAAGCCATTCTGGGGGTTCAGCACGACCCCGTCTTCGGACCGGCGGTCATGGTCGGGCTGGGTGGCATCTTCGCCGAGGTCATCGGCGACGTGGCATTCCGCCTCGCGCCGTTCGGCGTGGATGACGCGCGCGACCTGATTGCCGGCCTCAAGGGCTACAAGCTGCTGACCGGTGTGCGCGGGCGTCCCCGGCTCGATGTCGACGCGCTCGCCCGCGCCTTATCGGCGCTATCCTGCTTTGCCGCCGCCAATGCGGGCGCCATCGAAAGCATCGACATCAACCCCATCATCGTAACCGAGCGAGGTGTTGTGGCCGTGGACGGGCTCGTGGTCGCGCGCAAGAAAGCGTAAACGCGACGCCCTAGGCCATGATTCACGTTTCGGATTAAAGCTCTGCTTCAATCTGAAACGATCATGCTCTAGTGAAAATGAAACGCGTTGCCGCCGCGCTCGCGGGCATAGAGCATGGCATTGACGGCACCGTGAATCAGTCCCTCCGCGCTCAGCGC
The DNA here is from genome assembly GCA_009694085.1 of Alphaproteobacteria bacterium. GTDB lineage: Bacteria > Pseudomonadota > Alphaproteobacteria > SHVW01 > SHVW01 > SHVW01. The sequence goes on along the minus strand of SHVW01000080.1, from coordinate 4,193 downwards.
ACCGGCGGGGTACATGGCTATGCCCATGGATACGGCCAGCACATGACCGCGGCCATCCACATCGATCGGCCGGGTTACAGCCTCGATGAGTTTTTCCGCGACGATCTGGATGTCCTCAACGCGCGGCATACCTTCCACCAAGCCGACGAACTGATCGTGATCGAAACGCGCGACCGTGTCGCTGGCGCGCAGGCACGTGGTCAATCGGCCCGCAACCGCGCGAGCCATGTGTTGGGTGAGATCGCTGCCGCTTGGGCCCAGCGCAAGCCCATCGACGTGCAGCAGCAGCACCGCCAAATGGTCGCGGTGGCGACGCGCGCGCTTGACCGCCAGAGCCAGGGTTTCCCAAAACAGGGGCTGACGCGCCAACCCGGTTGCAGAATCGAAAAGTTGAAGCGCTGCCAGTTGTTCTTCAGACCGGCGACGCGCCACGGCGTAGCGAATGGCGAGCTCGAACAGGGGCGGCCCGAGCTTGCCAAGCTCAAGCGCATCGGACGCGCCCGCTTCGCAAGCGGCACGTTCGGTTTCGCGATCGACCTTATCCAAGAAAAGCAAGAACGGCCCCTGAAAGACGCCATCCCCGACGACATGGCGTAGGAGGGTTTGCTCGACATCGTTGTTCGATCCGCCGTCGAGCAAGATGACATCGTAATCGGATGCCCGAACGCACTTCTTCGCCTGCGCGATGCTCGCGGCCCTTTCCAGCTCGATGCTCAACCCGCCCCCGGCATTGGCAAGTTTGCGCATCATCGCCTCGACATCCAGCCGAGCCGTAATCAGGAGGCCTCGCAAAGACGCGGCATGGGTTTCGGCGATCATGCCGGTCGGCCCTGCATCTGGGGCGAGCGGATGGAGCGGATGACCATGCCAGGATGCCAGAGTGGTTTCTTCGACAGGTTGCGGGGGTTCTTACGCACTGCGCATACACCGTCGCAGAAAAAGATTAATAAAGTCCTACCGCACCCGTACGCTCGAAATCGCACCTTCTCTCAAGCCATCGTGCGCCTGGGCTTGCGATACTCGACGATAACCTGCCGGCGCGGTTGAACCGCCGCCTCAACCACGACCGGCGGGTGCGCTTGCACGGAACGGCGCCCGGCTCCGCGCGGGCGCGGAATGGTGATCGACATCTCCGGGTCGGCCATCCGCACCTCGATCGCACGATCGCCGACGCGCGAGCCATTGAGCGCCGCCACCGCCGCTTTTGCAGCCTTTTCAGGCGCAACGTTGACCAGCCCATGGCCCTTGGGTTCGCCAGTCGTCGCGTCGCGTGCCAAAAAGGCGCTGACCACGATCCCAAACGGGTCGAACAGCGCAGCGAGTTCGGCGTCCGTAAACCCCTTGGGCAGGTTGGCCACGAACAGATTGCCGCGAAATTTGTCCTGCCTCATCTCAAACTCCAGGCCTATGGCCTTTCGAACCGAACGCACCCGATCCACGCAAAAGATAGCATGTCGTTGATATATTGTCGCCTTGCGCCGGTTTCAACCTCACAGCTTGTGGCGACGCTCCTCGCGCCCGATTGCGATGGCAAAGGTAAAAGCCAGCGCGGCTGCGGTGCATAGCACAATCGGTGCCGACGACCAGCTGCCGCTTGCCGAAACCAAGGCTGCAACCGAGGGCGGACCGATCGCCTGCCCCAGATTCGAGCCTTGCATGATCAACCCCGTGGTCGTGCCGACCAGCGCCGGCCGCGGGGCAAAGACCGGCGCGGCGCCAAGTACCGATGTCGGCAACAGTCCGCCCAGTAGCGAGAAAATGAGAACTAGCGCGAAACGCAATCCATCGGGAACGCCGTCATTATAGATTCCGATGGCGCTGAGCCCCATGGCGATCGAGGCCACAGCGATCAGGAGCCAACGCGGCCAACCGCGATGAAGCAGAAAGCCGCCGAGTAGATTGCCCGGCACATTGACCGCAACGGCGAGCGCAACCAATGCCGCAGCACCGGCGGGATCGAAGCCGCGCGATTCCACCAGCATCACGGGCAGGAAGCCCATCACGGAGATGAACTGACTCGTGTAGCAAGCGAAGCCGAGGGCGAGCAGCCAGGGTGCCCGCGCGCGCAAGGTCAAGGCGATGGCTTGCTGCGGCGGCAGCGTAGGCACATCGTCGCGCGCCAGAGCAATATCGCGGGTCAGATGCCAAAGCAGAACTGCGAAACTCAGCAACAATACCGTGTTCGCCAGCCACAAACCCCGCCAGCCCGACACCCCCATGACGGCCGGGGCCGCCAACATCATGGCGGCCGTACCCGCCGGCATGTAACTGCCCCAGAAACCAAAGGCGAGTTTGTGATGACGCGGGTGCGCGGCCACCGCGATAATGCCGGGACCGGCCACAACGGCGATGATGAAGCCGAAGCCCTCGAAGAAGCGCGACACCAGGATAGCCGCCGGTCCGTGGGCCAATGCGCCGAGGCCGCTGGCCAACGCGGTTATAACCAGCCCAAGCACAACCATGCGCCGGTGACCGAGGCGGTCGGCAATGGCCCCTGCCATCATGCCGACGGCAACACCGATGACATTGAACATCGAGATCACCCAGCCCGCCGTCACCAAGTCGAGGCCGAGTTCCGCGCGTAGCGCCGGCAGCGCCGCCGGCGCCTTACCGATCTGAAACGCGATAAACACGCCGGACATGACGACGGCGGCAACAACGTTCCAGCGTGTGGCCGGCAGGTCCGTAGCCATCATTCCGTAGCCAGCCAACGGCGCATGGCGGCGGTCACTTCATCCAGCCGTTCCAGGGTCGCGAGATGACCGCACCGTTCGATCACGACCAAACGCGCAGAGGCGATCGATGCCGCCATTTCCATGTGCAAATCGACCGGCGTCAGCGCATCTTGCCGCCCGCACAGGACGAGGGTCGGCACGCGAATAGCGGCGAGGTCGGCACGCCCATCGGGGCGCCCCATGATCGCGTGCTGCTGACGTAGGAAGGCGGCCTGACCGACCGCTTCCGCCATCGCCATGATTTCCACGGTCAACCCCTCGTCGCTCAGCCGATCCGCGTGGATCAGAAGCGGTAAGAGGCGAGGCGTCACGCCCTTGAATTTGCCCATTTCAGCCAGCCGGATCAGCCCGCGCCGCCGCTCGGATTGCTCGGCGCTGTCGGCGCGCGCAGATGTGTCGAGCAAGGCCAGCCGAGCGACCCGTTCGGGTGCTTGACGGATGATTTCCTGTGCGACATACCCCCCATGGACAGGCCGGCCAGAGCAAACCGCTCGGGTGCCGCGGCCAATACATCGCGAGCGAGATCGGAAACCGTGTCGTGACGGGTCAGATCGGGAACGATCGGCCCGGCCAGATCCGTCAAACCCCGACTTTGATGCGCCCAAAGCCGATCATCGCACAGCAGACCGGGCAGCAAGATCAGGGGCTGAATCGTCATTTGACCAGTTTCAGCATGTCGCGAAACGCCGGGTCGGTAGCCGTTTCCGTCCATTCGAAAATCGCCATCTCCGCGGTCACGATGCGAATGCCGTCCCGACCGAGGCGCATCAACGCAGCGTCGCGATCCCGTACGCGGCGCGACCCGACCGCATCGGCGACCACGAACACATCGACGCCGCAAGCGCGCAAACCAAAAGCAGTTTGGAGAACGCAGACATGGGCCTCGGTGCCGCATAGCACGGCTTGGGGTCGTCCCAAGGCGTTGAATTGCCGCAAAAATTCGGGCTCGGCGGCCGCATCGAAGGCCATCTTGGTGTGAACACCGGCTTTCGGCACGCGCTCCGCTATGGCAGGTAGGCTATGGCCGAGGCCGACAGGATTTTCCTCCGTCACCATGACCGGAACGCCAAAGCGGTTCGCCCCGTCGATCAGCATGCAGCATCGATCGAGCACAAACGACCCATCGGTAATCGCCGGAAACAACCGGACTTGCAAATCGATGACAACGAGAACGGCGCGTGCGCGCTGCAACAACATGATGGCGGGTTGAGTCTAGCAGTTGAGTGGCGGGAAGCGGCGATACCCTATCGGAAAGGTACCCAAGCGCCAAGCCAAGGGCCGGCCATGGACAGGGCAATCGCTTGAAGGGCTCAATACGTGATCTGCGATGTGAGGTCTTTACGTCCGAGCCTGTTGCGGTGCCCCGTTTACCTACCTCGGATTGTCACCCCAGCCGAACAATCTAGTTTCCCGAGTCTTCAAGCGCTGCGCTGAGAAGACTTGTCAGTCGGGATTCGA
>SHVW01000079.1 GCA_009694085.1 Alphaproteobacteria bacterium | reverse complement strand
GGGCCGGCGGCGATTCGGGAGCAATCGACGCTGGTCCGGCCCTATCAGCCGCCGCTGTGGAATTTCAACCCGCTGGAGCAGCTCGGCGTGGTCGATGCCGGCAATGTCAATCTGGTGCCCAGCCGGATCGAGCATTCCTATGCGCGGATCGAGGAAGCGGTCTGGCGCATCGTGGACAAAGGGGTGGTGCCCATCACCATGGGCGGCGATGGCGCGGTGACGCTGCCGCAGCTACGCGCGCTCCACCGCAAATATCCCGATCTCGTCGTGCTCCATTTCGATGCCCACACCGATACCTATCCCGGTTCGGGCGCGGACAAGTACAACACGGCGACCACGTTTACCCGCGCGGCCGAGGAGGGCGTGGTAGACACGCGCAATTCCATGCATATCGGCGCGCGCGGCACGGTCAGCGTGCCCGACGTGTTCCAGCACACCAGGGACCACGGTTACGAATTGATCGATGGGCTGGAAATGATGGAGCGCGGCTTTAAAGATATACTCGCCCATATCCATGCGCGCATGGCCGGACGGCCGGTCTATCTGTGCTTCGACATGGATTTTTTCGACCCCTCCGTGGCGCCCGGCGTGTGCACGCCGACCTGGGGCGGGATTACCGCGCGCGAGGGTTTTCAGCTCATCCGGGGCCTCGCCGGCCTCAACATCGTCGCCTTCGACCTCAACACGGTCAGCCCGCCTCACGATGTCGGCGGCATGACGGCGTTCCTGGCCGGCACGGTCATGGTCGAGTTCATGGGCTTGATCGCCCAGGGTTTGCAGATCAAAGCGTAAGCGCCGGCTCTATTTCAAGACTACGCTGGGCAGCCAGAGCGACAATGCCGGCACGAAGGTGATCAGGACGAGCGCTACCAGCATGGCACCGTAGAACGGCCATAGCTCGCGCGAGACCTGTTCCATCGTCACCTTGCCGATGGCACAACCGACGAACAGGGTGGGGCCCACCGGCGGCGTGATCAGACCGATGCCCAGATTCGTGATCAGGATCATGCCGAAATGGACGGGGTCGACGCCGAGCTTGATCACCAGCGGCAGGAAGATCGGCGTGCAGATCAGCAGCAGCGGCGCCATATCCATGAACGTGCCGAGCGCCAGCAGCAGCACGTTGATCATCAGCAGCATCAGGTGTTTGTTGTCGGTCAGCGCCAGCATGTACTCCGATGCCAGCGCGGGCAGGCGCATCAGCGCCATGAGATAGCCGAAGGCGGCGGAGAAGCCGATCAGGATCATCACCATGGCGACCGTCTTGACCGTGCGGTGCAGAAGCTGCGGCAGGTCGCGCCATTTGTAGTCGCGGTAGATGAACATGGTGACGCAGAAGGCGTAGAGGCAGGCGACCGCCGCCGATTCCGTCGGCGTGAACACGCCCGAGAGAATGCCGCCCATGATGATGAACACGGTCAGCAGGCCCCAGAACGCGTCGATCGCGATCTTCACGGCCTGGCGCAGTGGGATCACCTCGCCCTTGGGGAAGTTGTGCTTGCGCCCAGCCCAGAAGATCAGGCCGATCAGGCACAGGCCGAACAACAGTCCGGGGATCACGCCGGCCATGAACAGGTGCGCGATTGAGATCGATCCGCCCGCCGCCATGGAATAGATCACCATGTTGTGGCTGGGCGGAATGAGCAGGGGCTGGAGCGAGCCGCAGATGGTCAAATTGACCGCGAAGACCCGGGGATAGCCGTTCTTGACCATCTGCGGGATCATCACCGTGCCGATTGCCGCCGTGTCGGCGACCGACGACCCGGAGATCGCGCCGAACATGGTCGAGGCCAGCACATTGACGATGGCGAGCCCACCACGCAGGAAGCCGACGAAGACCTTGGCTAGGTTGATCAGGCGCGCCGCCATGCCGCCCTCGGCCATGATCGCGCCGGCCAGCACGAAGAAGGGAATGGCGAGCAGGGCGAAATCGTCGGTCCCGTCCGACAGCTTCAACATGACCGCTTCCAGCGGAATATCGATCCACAGCGCGGCCAACACGGTGGACAAGCCAAGCGCATAGGCCACGGGCAGGCCGAGGAAGCTCAGCACCAGGAACGAACCGATATGAATCAGGATGCCCATGGCCTAGTCGAGCTCCACCGGCTTGTCGCTATACATGATGGAGTGCTCGCCGGGCAGGCCGACCCAGATGCGCTCGACGATGAACAGCGTGGTGAGCACGCCGCAGATCGGGATGGGCAGATAGGTGAAGCCCACCGGCATCCAGGGGAAGTCGGCGACTACTTGCGGCCAGGTCAACCGGACCAGGGCATGGCCATAGTAGATCATGAACAGGCTGGTCGCGATCATGCACAGATCGACCGCCCACAGCATGATGCGCCGCGCCTGGGGCTTGACCGCATCGAGCAGCGCTACGACGGCGATATGCACATTGGCGCGATAAACTGCGGCGCCGCCGATGAAGCTGAAATAGATCATCATGACGGTGGCCGCCGGCTCAGGCCAGGCGAGCGCGCTGTTCATGACGTAGCGCGCATAGACGCCGGCCGGGATGATCAGCGTCATGACCACCATGCACAACCCGGCGACCGCGATGCACGCGATATAGAGCGCGCCCATCGCACGGACATAGGCGGCCTTCATGCCGCGTCTCCCATGATGCAAGAACGGGGCGGCCGCTGCCGACGGCCGCCCCGCATTGGGTTGGCTATTTCACGTCCTGGATGCGTTGGACGAGGGCGGCGTATTTCGAGCCGTATTTGTCCCACACCGGCTTGACCGCGTCCTGGAAGCGCTTCTTCTGGTCCGGCGTGAAGCTCAGCACCTCGATACCGGCCTTTTTGACCGTGTCCATCGACTGCGCTTCACGCTCCATCCACAGCTTGCGCTGCTCCTGCTGGGCTTCCTTCGATACCTTGGCGATCAGCGCCTGATCGTCCTTGGACAGCTTGTCCCAGCTCGCCCGGCTGAACACCAGGATCTCCGGGATGATCAGGTGCTCGGTCAGCGAATAGTATTTGGCGACCTGGAAATGCTTACCCGATTCGTAGCTGGGCGGGTTGTTCTCCGCGCCATCGACCACGCCGGTTTGCAAGGCGTTGTAGAGCTGGTCGAAGCCCATGGCGATGCCGTTGCCGCCGAGCGCGTTCATGGTGTCCACGAAGATGGGGTTGCCCATCATGCGGATCTTCAGGCCCTTGAGGTCGTCAATGCTCTTGATCGGCTTCTTGGAGTTGTAGACGCTCCGCGCGCCGGCATCCATCCAGCACAGCCCGACCAGCTTGGACTGCGGGCTGGCGGTCAACTTGTCCAGCATCTCCGTACCGATGGGTCCGTCGATCACCTTGTTCATGTGCGGCACGTCGCGGAACACGAACGGCATGTTGAACACGTTGAGCTCGTCCACGATCGGGCCCATGGGGCCGACGCTGATGCGCGCGATCTGCAGGGCGCCGACCTGGGCCTGTTCGATCATCTCCTTCTCGCCGCCGAGTTGCATGGCCGGATACATCTGGATGCTCAGCCGGCCGCCGGTGGCGGTTTCCAGCTTTTTGCCCATGCGCTCGACCGCTTCCACGGTGGGATAGCCCAAGGGATGCACGTCGGTCGCCTTGAGCACCATTTTCTGCTGCGCCAGCGCGGGTAAGCCGGCGGTCAAGCCGCCTGCTAGCCCCAGAGCCAGGCCGGCACCGCTTTGCCCGATGAATTTGCGTCGATTCATGATCAATCTCCTCCCCGTTGGTTTTTCCGTTGGCACGGATTAGTGCTTGTATCGATGGACCCGGGGCTTGACCCCCTCGTCCACAGTCTCATACTCGCGATCTCGCGTGATATCTGGATATCGAATGATAGCTCCACTATCGCCATTCCCTGACAAGAAAGCAATCTTGCCGCCGATCCCAGCCGGTTCGGCGCCTGTGCCATGACCGATTCCGGGGACCGCCAGGTCAAGACCTGCCTGATCACGGGGGCGGCCGGCGATATCGGAGGGCGGCTGCGTCGCCTGATGAAGGGGCTCTACCCCGCCCTGGTGCTGACCGACCGGGTCGCGCCGAAAGACCTGGAACCCAGCGAGGATTTCCGCGCCGCCGACCTGGCCGACCTTGGGGCGGTCGAAGGTGCGCTCCGCGGCGTCGACGCAGTCGTTCATCTCGGCGCCGTTTCGGTCGAAGGCGATTGGGAGTCGATCCTGTCTGCCAATATCGTCGGCACCTACAATGTGTTCGAGGCGGCACGGCGCCAGGGCGTGGCGCGCGTCGTGTTTGCGTCGTCCTTCCACACCATCGGGTTCTATCCACGCAACCGGCGGATCGGCACGGACGCTCTGGTCCGTCCGGATACCCGCTACGGCATGAGCAAGGCCTGCGGCGAGGCCATGGCCGCGCTTTACGCCTTCAAATACGGGGTGCGCGTGCTGTGCATCCGCATCGGCAACATCGCCGACAAACCAGCCGATCTGCGCCGCCTGTCCGGCTGGTGCCACCCGGAGGATCTCGTGCAACTCATCCGCATCGGCTTGGAGCACCCCGATCTCCGCCATGAGGTGGTCTGGGGCATTTCCGCCAATGAGCGCGCCTGGTGGGACAACAAAGCTGCCTTTCGCCTGGGCTACCAGCCCATTGGCAATGCCGAGACCATGCGCGACTACGCGTTGGCCGGCCAGGCCGCTTTGCCGCCCGACCCGATCGGCGACCGGCTGCAAGGCGGCCCCTACGCCAGCGCGGAGTTCGTCGGCGACATCCGGCGCATTCGCCTGGCACCGTCGCGCTGACCGCCATGGCAAAATCCCCGGCTCGCATCTTCTTGACCCACGCGCCGACCGCGCGCGCCTTCTGGTATGGCGAGGCGGCGCTGGCCGCGCTACGCGCCGCAGGCGACGTCATGCTCAATCCACGCGACGAACCGCTCGACCCGGCGGCACTGGCGGAGGCGGCGCGCGGCTGCCCCCTGGTCGTGATCGACCGACAGACCGAGGCGCCGGCGGCTCTGTTCGAGCGCATGCCCGACCTAGTCGCTTTGATACGGGTCGCGGTGGACATCCGCAACATCGACATGGCCGCAGCGAGCGCGGCCGGCGTGCTTGTCACCCAGGCCAGCCGCGGCTTCGTCGCCTCGGTTTCGGAATGGATCGTCGGCGCCATGATCGATGCCGGGCGCGGCCTGACGGGTTATGTCATCGACTATCGCGCGGGCCGAACGCCCATGCCGGTCAAGGGCCGGCAAATTAAGGGCGCCACGGTTGGCGTGATCGGCTACGGCGCGATCGCGCGTTATCTCGTGCCCATACTCGCTGCCATGGGCGCGCGCGTGTTGATACACGATCCCTATGTCGCGCCTTCGCCGCCAGCAGAGCCAGCGGGGTTGAACGATCTACTGGCACAGTCCGACTATGTCCTGCCGCTCGCGGTCGCCACGGCGGAGACCGAGAACCTGATCGACGGCGCGGCGCTCGGCCGCATGAAGCCGACGGCCTGGTTGATCAACGCCTCGCGCGGCAATCTGATCGATGAGGCCGCGCTCGAACGCACGCTCGATGCTCGCGCCATCGCGGGCGCCGCCTTCGACGTCGGGCGGGCGCCCGACCAGATGCCATCGCCGCACCTGGCGCGGCGCCCGGACGTGCTGGCCAGCCCGCATATCGCCGGGCTGACGCCGGAGTCGATCGGACATCAATCCATGGAGACGGCGCGCCAGGCTGCCGCCATCCTGGCCGGCGAAATCCCGGCTGGCGCGGTCAATGCCGACCGCGCCAGCCGCCTCGCGCGCCTGAGGGGATGACAACTACGCCGACTACGGATCGGATCGGGCTGGCCTGGCAGATCGGCACGGAGTTCGGCTGGGGCCAGTATGGTTGGCAAATCGTGCGCCGCCTGTCGGAGCGCGGCAGCCTTCTGCCGATCCCGCTGGTGCCGCCCGCCCCCCTCGACCTCGACGGCATCGAGCGCGCGCTCTGGTCGCCTGCACGCCGCGCGCACAAGCACACGCTCGCTGCGATCGAAGCGCATGGCAATCGGCCCCTCACCCTCGACCTGCCGGTTCTCCATGCGCGCGGCAATGGCGGGGCCGTCATGTTCGCCGGTGTCGCCGAGCGCGTGCGCGGCCGCCGCAATCACGCCCTGGTGTTCCTGGAGAACACGACTGTCGCGCCGCCGGGCCTGACCGCCTTTCGCCGTTTCGACCGCATCGTGGCCGGCTCGCGCTGGAACCGACAGGTGCTCGAGGGCTGGGGGCTGGAGGGGGTCGTGGAATGCCTGCAAGGCGTCGACCCCTCCCACTTTCACCCCGCGCCGCGCACGCCCGCCTTCCCCGGTCGCTTCGTCGTGTTCAGCGCGGGCAAGTTGGAATACCGCAAGGGACAGGACATCGTCGCTGCGGCGCTGCGCATATTTTGCCAACGTCGCCCCGATGCCATGCTGCTGGCGCTGTGGAACAATCGCTGGCCCGCCTCCGATCAGGCCCGCCTGTTCCGCCATTCGCCCCATCTCGATGGTGCCGACCCATTCGATTCGGCGGGCGCCATCGACTGGACCAAATGGCTCAGGGCGAGCGGGCTCGCCCCCGAGCGTCATTGGATCGTCACCGAACCGGTCGCCCATAGCCGCCTGCCCCGCCTGATCCGCACGGCCGATGTGGCGCTGTTTCCCAATCGCTGCGAAGGCGGCACCAATCTGGCGGCCATGGAAGCCATGGCGGCGGGGGTGCCGACCATCCTGGCCGCCAATACCGGCCAACTCGACATTCTGGTGCCCGAAGGCTGTTATCCCTTGAGCCGGCAGCGCGCCGTCACCCTGCCGGGTCGCGACCTGGGCACCGAGGGCTGGGGCGAATCCGATCTGGAGGAGATCGTCGAAGCGCTCGAACGGGTCTATCGGGACCGTGAAGCCGCCCGGGCTGTCGGGCTCAGGGGCGCTACTGCCATGCATGAGCTGGCTTGGCCGGGGCAAGTTGACAAATTGGTTAACTCGTTGGATTTGGCCTAAGAATACGTCCTGCCCCCAGAGCCCAAATAGGCTTATTCTAAGATCATTCGCGCAGTAGAATGCTGCACCCCGATCTCTCCAGCGCCAAAACGGTGCATCCCAGGAGGGACCTTCGGGAGCGAGAGACGAACATGGCCGTAGGCCCGATCAACCCCAATGCGCCCTCTCCGGCGCGCATTGGTGCACGCGACGGTGCACCACCTCGTCCATCCGAAACTTCGCGCGGCACGTCGGGCCGCGTCGGTGGCGATGGTGCAAGCATTCAAATCAACGTTGGCGACCAGATCGATCTTGGCCGCCTGAGCGAGATTGCCGGCCCAGGGCCGGCCGATATCGCCGATCCCGGTGAGGCGCTGAGCGCCGCCCGGGAACTTGCCCAAAATGCTCGGGGCCAGCTCGGTGGGCAAAACCTGAACATCGCCAACCGCAACCCTGACCGCCTAGCGGCACTGGTTCGCTAAGCCTTGGGGCTGGCTTGTCACCCCCAGCCCTTTTGGGGCTTGGATTATTTTTCTCCCCGGCGGCAGAAAGCCGCCATCCGAATCTCTCCCGCGCTAGAACCGGCGCATGTGGCGAGAGACATTCGGGAGTGTGAGGCCTCATGGCAATTAACCCCATCAACACCAATGTCGGTGCCCAAGTCGGCGTTCAGAACCTAAATCGGATCAATCGCGGGCTGGACACGACCCAGAATCGCATCTCCACCGGTTTTAAGGTCAATTCAGCCGTCGACAATGCCGCCAGCTTCGCGATCGCCGCCGGCATCAGCAGCGACATCGGCGCGCTCGCTGCGGTCTCTCAAGGCATCGGCAATGCGCAGGGCGTGGCAACCATAGCCAACGCCGCAACCACCGCGATTTCCGATCAGCTCGGCGACCTGCCGGCGACTATTGTCGCCGCGCAGAACCCAGGCAACACCAGCCAGCAGCAGGCAATCCTGCAACAGGATTTCCAAGCTCAGGTCGGGCAGCTCAACCAGGTCATCAGTTCCGCCAGCTTCAACGGAACCAATCTGATCAGCAGCGGTTCGGCCAATGCCAACGTGATCGCCAATACCGACGGCACGACTATTTCGATCCGAGGCAATGGATCGGTCGGCGATGCTGTGGCGGCACTCGCTACCCAGAATGTCACAACGATCGCCGGTGCCCAGACTGCGCTTGGCACGCTCAACGCTGCAAATGCCTCGGTCAGCACGGCTCTCGGCAATATCGGCGCCGATACCCGCGCCCTTGGCGCGCGGGATGATTTCCTGGACAAGCTGTCAACGGCTCAACAGATCGGCCTCGGCTCCATCCGGGATGCCGATCTGGCGCGTGAGGCTGCCAGGAATTCCGCCCAGCGTGTGCAGCAGCAGCTCGCGGTTTCCACGCTCAACATCGCGAACGCACGGCCGGCCAGCGTCGCGCCGCTGTTCCGCTAAACTTTTCTGCTCGTTATTGCCAAACCGGCCGCCTCAGGCGGCAGGTTTTTCTTTGGCCATGCCAACGAGAAACCATAAGAAGGTCGCGGCCTCGATCGCCAAAAAAATCGTTAGAGCACGATCATAGGCGGCTGGATCGCTGCCTCCGGCTGCCATACGCGGCCACAAATCCAGGATCGCCCCGAATACGGACTGGAAGGCAAACGCGGTTAGAAACACCATCAGGTTAAGCCCGGTATTGGCGCGCCCCGCGAGCGCAGGGCCGAAATGCTCGGAGATCACGGGGTAGACCAGGATCGTGACCTGGCCGAAGGCGCAGAACAGCAGCCAAACGATCATGTTGGACCGTGTCGCCTCGAATAGGAGGGCAAGATGGGACAGCATGAAAACGACAACGAGCGCCTTCATCACATTGAGCACCCCGATGCCGAAGCGTCGGCGCGCGACGTCGGCGATAGCGCCGCCGAGCAACGAGCCCGCAACGAAAGCGATGGCCAACAGGGCAAGGCGGATCGCCACGCTGTCGCGCTCGAATCCGAGCACGTCGCGCACCCACAGCCCAGCCCACAGCGTCTGAAAAGCCAGGTGGAAGCCGCAATGGGCCGTCGCCAGGGGTGCCACACGCCAAAAAAAGGAGTCGCTATAGATGCGCGCGAGTCCACGCACCTGATCGCGCCATGTGATCGGCGGTGTCGATCCCGGTTTCTCCGGCACGATGGTAAAAATTGCGGCGGCGATCGCAAAGGTGACCGCGGTCAAGATGGCAATGGTCCAGCGCCAGCCGATAAGCTGTATCAGAAAATCGGCGGGCGCACTGGCCACGAACGCGCCGACGCCGCCGCACGCCATGATGCAGCCATTGGCCAGCGGCACGCGCGCTCGAGGAACCCAGATGACGATCGCCTTGAAGGACGACATCAGCCCGCCGGCAAAGCCAAGGCCGATCACCCCGCGCGCAATAGCCAACGTTGTCTCGTCCCGGCCGAGCGCGAACAATAGACCGCCCAAGCCGGACACCAGGAACATGCCTGCCTGCACGCGCCGGGGTCCGTAGCGGTCGAGCAGAACGCCCAGCGGCAATTGCCAGGCGCCGTAACCGAAGAAATAGGCCGCCGTCAGAAAACCCAACCCGGTGGCGGTCAAACCAAGATCGCGCACCAGATCGGGCGCCACCACCGCGTTGACCGAGCGAAACAGGTAGGCCATGAAATAGCCGGCCGCGAACGGCGCGAGCACGGTCGAAGCCAGACGCGCGAAGGTAAGATCGGCACGACGTTCCGTCATTCGGCAGCGCCCACCGCCGGGCGGTCGGGCACGGCATAGACATCCTGCGGCTCGCGCACGCCGCGCAGTACTTGGGAGCCGAGCGGAACGAGCGGTTCCGCAGCAATGGCCGCGAATTCGGCCGAAGCCAGCATGGTGCGATCGAGCGGCTTATTGAGCGCCTCGATGCGCGCCACCAGATTGACGGCCGGCCCGATCACCGTGAAATCAAGCCGGTCGGGCGCACCGATATTGCCGTAGAACACGTCGCCCACATGAAGCGCCAAGCCGAAACGTAGCGGCACTTCGCCCGCAGCCGTACGGCTGCGATTGAGTCCGTCGATGGCCGTCTCGGCGTCGCGGGCCGCGGTCAGCGCTGCGCGCGCCGCCACGCGCGCGTCGCCGGCAATCGGAAAAATGGCAAGCAATCCATCGCCGATGAATTTCAGAACCTCGCCGCCTTGTCCATGCACCGAGCCGACCACGCATTCGAAATAGCTATCGAGCAAGCCGATCAGCGCCTCACGCGCCATGGTATCGCTCAGCCTCGTGAAACCGCGCAGATCGGCGAGCAAAAGTACGGCCCGGATGTTCTCGTGATCGCCGCGCTTGATCTGGCCGGCCAGCACGCGCTCGCCAGTGGCACGGCCGAGAAAAGTGTTGAGCAGGGTTGCAGTTATCCGCCGGGACTCCTGCACTTCGAGCACCAAGGACAGCACGTCGCGCAGCCGATGGATGCCGGTGATCTCGATCTCGGAAAAGCCATCGGGCCGGTCGGTCGCCCAAGTGCGAGCCGCACAGCCTACCATCGGCGAACGGCAGCGCCATGGTGAAGTAGTCGGTCAGTCCCTGGTCCCTCAACTCGGCGAGTACCGGGAATTCCAGATTCGCGACGGGGCCGACCAGGCGCCAGCGCTGCCCGTGGCCCTGTTCGTAGAGCGCCCGCAACGGGCTGTTCAGAAAGGTCGCTGTGAACTGGATGCCGTGCTCGCGGTCGATCTGTTGGGCACAGCCGCAGTCGCGCTCCCAGCGGTAGGTGGTCGCCACCACTTGCGGATGCAATGTGCGCAGGTTCAGCGAGATACGCGCAAGCGGCAAACCAATCGCGGCGAGTCGATCGGCGAGCTGCGTAACCAACTCCGTACCTTCGGCGATGCGCCGGCCGTCGCGCGCCAGCCAGTCGATGACGCTGTCGATACTCTCGGCCATTTAGCTCACTTTCAGCGCGGCCAGGAAGGCCGCGATCTTGGTTGGGCTCTTGACGCCCGGACGATCTTCCACGCCAGACGACACATCGACGGCGCGCGCGCCGCTGGTAGCAACCGCCTCGGCCACATTGTCCGGGGTGAGCCCGCCCGACAGCATCCACGGCAACGGCCAGTCGCGCCGGGCCAGAAGCTGCCAGTCGAAGGACAGCCCGTTGCCGCCCGGCATCAAATCGTCCCGGTTCCGGGGCGGCTTGGCGTCGAATAGCAGCCGATCGGCCGCACCCAGGTAGCGCCCGGCGCGCGCCACGTCGTCGGCGCCGGCGATCGAAATCACCTTCATCACGCGCGCGCCGAAGCGGCGGCGGATTGCCTCGACCCGCTCGGGCGTTTCCGCACCATGCAGTTGCAGCGTGTCCGGCCTCAACGCATCGACGATACCGGCCAGCGTCGCATCGTCGGCATCGACGACGAAGGCAACTTTACCTATGGCGCCCGGCGCCAGCCGCGCCAATTCGGCGGCCCGCGCCGGCGACACCGCACGCGGCGATCGGGCGTAGAAAGCAAAGCCGATCTCGGCCGCGCCGCCCGCGACAGCAGCAGCCAGCGCGTCCTCGGCGTTGATGCCGCAGATCTTGGCGCGCACCATCACGACTCAGGCCCCGCCAGCCCGTTCGGCGAGCTGGCCCGCGGCGATCTCGGCCGCGATCTCGACGGCGATGCGCCGAGCCGCCTCGACCGGTTCGGCAGCGCCAGTGATCGGTCGGCCGATAACCAGGTAGTCCGCGCCGTCGCGCACCGCCTGGGCCGGCGTCATGACGCGCTTCTGGTCGTCGCCACCGCTACCCACCGGCCTAATGCCGGGCGCGACCAGGGTGAAACCGCCGCCGCAGACGCTGCGCAGGCGTTTGATCTCGTGCGGCGAGCAGACCACGCCATCCAGGCCGCAGCGCTGGGCCAGTTCCGCCAAGCGGATCACCTGTTCGCCGGTCGGGCCGAGCTGACCGATGGCCCGCAGATCGTCGTCATCCAAACTGGTCAGTACGGTAACCGCGATCAGGACAGGCCTGGGCACCCCAGCCTTGGCGGCGGCCTCGCCCGCTGCCAGGGCGGCAGCCCGCATCATGGCGGCACCGCCGGCGGCGTGGACATTGAGCATAAAGGGCCAGCATCCCGTCACCACCGCGCGCACCGCACCGGCGACCGTATTGGGGATGTCGTGAAACTTAAGATCGAGAAACAACCGCGCCCCGGCCGCAGCGATTCGCCGCACACCCTCGGCGCCGTGGGCGTTGAAGAACTCCAGGCCGACCTTGAGGCCGCCGAGACTGGGCGCAAGCGCACCGGCCATTCCGACGGCGTGGTCGAGGTCGGTGGTATCGATGGCGCAGAAGATGCGATTGGCGGCGGTCGTCATGTTGACCCGGTGTATAGCAAAACGGCGGGCGCAACGATATGGCATGTGCGGCCTATACCCCCGCAAGGGGAGCATGGACGCGATGAGGCAATCAGGCCCGCGCCACCGCCAATTGTGCGGCCGCCAAATCCTCCAACGCGGTACCGACCGACTTAAAAAAGGTGACCTGGCGATCGTCGCGCCGGCCTTGCGCCGTGCCGCGCGCCAGTTCGTGCAGGTCGCCGGCTATGCCATCGGCGGCGAGCGTGCCATTGGCAAGGGGCTGGACGATGTCGCCGGCCTCCTTGGTGGCGCCGGCCCGGGTATCGACATAGACGGCGCCGGCAGCGCGGCGCACGGCCGCATCGTCGGCCTCGCGCATCGCTGGGGTATAGGCGCCAACCAAGTCGAGATGGCTGCCCGGCTTCAGCCAGGCACCCTGAATCAAGGGCGTGGGCGACAATGTGGCGCAGCTCACCACATCGGCCCAGGCGACGGCGTCGGCCAGATCGGCAGCGGCCTCGATCCGGACCTTGGCATAACGCGGCAGCTTGGACAGTTCGGCGGCGAATATCGCCGCCTTGTCGTACGAGCGGCCCCAGATGCGAACCTCGCGAATCGGTCGCGCGCTGCCATGGGCACCGATCAGGTGGCGGGCGAGCTTGCCCGTGCCGACCATAACCATACGCGCCGCGTCGGCGCGCGCCAGGTATGTTGCCGCCAACGCAGAGGCGCAGGCGGTACGCCGAAGCGTCAACATATTGCCGTCGAGCATGGCCTCGATCTTGCCGTCGCGCGCGCTGAACAGCAGATAGACGCCATTGACCGCGGCCTCGCCGCGCTGGGCGTTGCCGGGAAAGACATTCACGACCTTGACGCCGATGCTGGCGCCCTCGACCCAAGCCGGCATCAGCAGCAGCATGGCGTCGGGCTCGCCCGGCACGGCCACGGGATGATGATGGCGCACGGGCGCGACGCAGCCCTGCCGGAACATGTCGCACAAGGCCTCGATCAGGCTGGCATCGTCCAGCACGCGTTCGAGCGTGGCCGCGTCGATTTGGCGCATCGGCTCCCTCTAACGCGCCGGCCCGGACAGGGCGGGCAAAGCCGATGGCGTCGACTGGCTGGCTGGCGCCGGAGCAGCCGCTCGCGCGACCGCACACCTACGGCTGCGCATACCGGCAATCCAAGCCACCGTGGCACCGATCAAAAAGCCGATAAACCCGACGCCCAACACCAACGCATAGACCGGTATATCGACCTCATAAGGCAGGGGCCATAACCGAAGGGTCAGGATGGCGCGATTTGACACCGCGAACAGCACAATGGCCGCGGTCACCGGTGCGAGCGCGATGGTGGCTACAATCTTCACGGGGTTAGCACGTCGGCAAGGCCTCGGAACCGGCCTTCGGATCAGGACGTCGGCTGCGAATTGCCCTGATTGAGCCGCTCCCGCAATTGCTTGCCCGTCTTAAAGAAGGGCACCAGCTTCTGATCCACATTGACCGAGGCGCCGGTGCGTGGATTGCGGCCGACTCGCGAATCCCGTCGCTTGATCGAAAACGCGCCGAAGCCGCGAAGCTCGACCCGGTCGCCCCGCGCCAGCGCCGCCGTGATCTCTTCGAATACGGTCGTAACGATGCGCTGGGCTTCGCGCTGAAACAAATGCGGCCTGAGTTCAGCCAGACGCAGAATCAGCCCTGATTTCGTCATGCCAGGCCCCTTTTTCGTCAGGCTTGCGCCCGCCCCCTCGGCCGCGCGCGCAGTCTGAAATTCGACCGCCAGCGTACCGATCATGATGTCCAGGGTGCCAAAGCGGGCCGACGCCGTCAAGTTAAGTCTTTCACCCACAACATTTTTCCGCCTTATGGGGCGCTTTGCCATAGCGGCCAAAACGAACCAGCGCCGCCCGGGCTGCCCCGGGCGGCGTTGATGGAAAGATACGCACGACGCCAAATCTATTCGGATTTGGGGTCGTCGTCCTTTTGCTTTTCCTGGCGCTGCTTGATGGCCGCACCGAGGATTTCGCCCAGGCTGGCGCCGGAATCGGAGGAGCCATAGTCGGCCATGGCCTGCTTCTCCTCGTCCACTTCGCGCGCCTTGATCGACAGCGAGAGCTTGCGCGTCTTGGTGTCGATCTGGGTGATCTTGGCATCGACCTTCTCGCCCACGGCGAAACGGTCGGGCCGTTGCTCGCTGCGGTCACGCGACAATTCCGACTTGCGAATGAAGCCGGGCATGCCATCGGCTATCGTGACCTCGACGCCGCTCTCCTGGATGGAGACGACGGTACAGGTCACAACGGCGCCCTTTTTTACCGCCGCCAAACCGGTGGCGAAGGGATCGGCCGAGAGCTGCTTGATGCCAAGCGAGATACGCTCCTTTTCCAGATCGACGTCGAGCACCTTGACCCGGACCTGGTCGCCCTTGTTGAAGTCCTTGATCGCTTCCTCACCGGCCTTGTCCCAAGAGATGTCGGACAGATGGACCATGCCGTCGATATCGCCGGGCAGGCCGACGAACAGGCCGAACTCGGTGATGTTCTTGACCTGGCCGGCCAGTTCGGTGCCCGCGGGATGCTTCTCGACAAAGTCCTCCCACGGATTGGCCATGCACTGCTTGAGGCCGAGCGAGATGCGGCGTTTGACCGGATCGACGTCGAGCACCATCACCTCGACCGACTGGCTGGTCGAGACGATCTTGCCGGGGTGGACATTTTTCTTGGTCCAGCTCATCTCGGAGACATGGACCAGGCCTTCGATGCCGGGCTCCAGCTCCACGAACGCGCCGTAGTCGGTGATGTTGGTGACGCGGCCGGTGAACTTAGTGCCGGCAGGGTATTTCAGCTCCACGCCCTCCCACGGATCGGCTTCAAGCTGCTTCATGCCGAGCGAGATACGCTGGGTCTCGGCATTGAAGCGGATGACCTGGACCTTGACGGACTGGCCGATCTGCAACGCCTCGGAGGGATGGTTGATGCGCCGCCACGCGATGTCGGTGACGTGGAGCAAACCGTCCACCCCGCCCAAATCGACGAAGGCGCCGTAATCGGTGATATTCTTGACCACGCCCTGGAGGATCTGGCCTTCCTTGAGGCTGGTGATCAGTTCCGAGCGCGCTTCTGCGCGGCTCTCTTCGAGGACGGCGCGGCGCGAGACCACGATGTTGCCGCGGCGGCGGTCCATCTTGAGGATCTGGAAGGGCTGCGGCGAGCCCATGAGGGGCTGGATATCGCGCACGGGGCGAATGTCGACCTGGCTGCCCGGCAGGAAGGCAACCGCGCCGGACAGGTCGACCGTGAAGCCACCCTTGACGCGCCCGAAGATCACGCCCTGCACGCGCTGATTCTGTTCGAAGGACTTCTCCAGAACGGTCCAGGATTCCTCGCGCCGCGCCTTTTCCCGGCTTAGCACGGCCTCGCCGTTCTTGTCTTCCATGCGGTCGAGGAAGACCTCGACCATGTCGCCGACCTTGATTTCCGGCGCCTGGCCGGGGCTGCCGAATTCCTTGAGCGCGACGCGACCTTCGGATTTGAGACCGACGTCGATCAACGCGAAATCGCCTTCGACCGATATGACGCGGCCCTTGACCACGCCGCTATCCATGCCATTGCCCTGGGACAATGATTCCTCAAGCAGAGCGGCAAAACTCTCCTTCATGCCTGCGCCCGATGCGCCGGCGGTAACGGTCTGATTGGCCATGAATTCTCCTTGGCAGTCCTGGTCGATGCGCCGACGCGACTAACACGCGCGTGAGCCGCCTACGGCGGCATCCGGCCCGGGCCGACAGGGAAGGCGCTATGGCAACATCCCGGCCGTTGCTGAGTTCAAGAACGCACCGGCATCGCAATCATGCCCGATCGGCGCGATTCCGCGTTTCGATGAAGGCGAGCGCGGCGGCGAAAGCCTGATCCGCGTCGAGCGCGCTCGTATCGAGTACGAACGCATCACTGGCCTGCGCAAGCGGCGCCGTATCGCGGCCCCGATCGCGCGCGTCCCGTTCCTTCAAGTCCTGCAGAACGCGGGCATATATAGCCCCCACCCCAATTTCCCGCAACTCTTTAAGGCGGCGCTCGGCGCGGATTTCTGCGGAAGCCGTGACATAGAGCTTGGCCTGAGCGCCCGGGCAAACCACGGTACCGATATCGCGCCCATCGAGCACGGCACCGGCAGCCCCGCCGGGCGGATGAGCGGCGAAGTTCTGCTGGAACGCCAGCAGGGCCGCGCGCACGCCAGGAATGACCGCCACCTTGGAGGCGGCATCGGCCGCCTCATCCCCCCGCAGGTCGGGGGCGTCTAGGTCGGCCGCTACCAACCCTAGTGATACAGCGGTCGCACGCGCCACATCGGACGGGTCTTCGCCAGCCCGCGCCAGCTTCATGCCGACGGCTCGATAGATCAGCCCGGTATCCAGATGGGCATAGCCGAAATGACGGGCCAAGC
The DNA here is from genome assembly GCA_009694085.1 of Alphaproteobacteria bacterium. Lineage (GTDB taxonomy): Bacteria > Pseudomonadota > Alphaproteobacteria > SHVW01 > SHVW01 > SHVW01. Next base: position 433 of record SHVW01000079.1, on the reverse strand, counting down.
GCCGGGCCAAGGTGCCCTTGCCGGAGGCGGCGGGGCCGTCGAGGGCGATGACGAAGGAGGGCGCGCTAGTTTCACGTTTGGCGGTTGTCATGGCCTGCCACACTGGTATCCTGATATTTTAACCTCGGATCGTGCCGCCAGAGTGCGGTTATCGTCGCATTGGTGCCAGAGTCGGGCTATCGTTGACGACGCAAAGCGTGCAGCTTGCGTTAGACTGCCCGAATGACTTCGACTAGGCCGAAGATGACATCGACCTTGTTTCCATCGGTGGATAGCGGCATCAGCCGGGATTCTCCAGATACAACCTGGTCCCGAGCGTCAGAGTAGGCGATTGCGCTCACGGCGGCAATCTTGAGTGCGTTGATCAACGGCGATCATCGTCGCTTGCCGCCACGAGCGTCCTGAACGACCATTTTTTTCGCTGATTGCGGTG
>SHVW01000078.1 GCA_009694085.1 Alphaproteobacteria bacterium | reverse complement strand
ATGGCCGTCGTCAAACACATGGCCATCAACCTGGTCCGAAACCCAATGGACAAACACAGCCTCAAGGCCCGGCGAAAACTCGCCAATCTCGAGCCAGACTACCTCGAAACCCTCATCCGCCAGAAACCCCCGTTAACCTGAAGCGATTCACCTGGCGCGCCGGGGCTGCTTGGCCTGTTTGGTGCGGTACATCTTGCGGTCGGCGCTGTCGGTCACGTCGGCCTCGCGTGCGCCGGGCTTATAGATTTCCAACACGACGCTGCCATGAACCGGAATGGCATGGCCGTCATAGGGCACGATCAGATTGTTGAGCAGGCGGTCCAACTCGCTTGCGCGCAGGCGACCCTGGTCGGGCGAGGTTTCCGGCATGATCACAGCGAATTCGTCGCCGCCCAACCGGGCCACGGTGTCGGAGCGTCGCACATAGCCCTGGAGCACACCGGAGACCATGCCCAACACGGCATCGCCGGCGGCATGGCCGAAGCGGTCGTTGATCTGTTTGAAGCGATCGAGATCGATCATCACCAGCACGCCGCCGCGCCCGGTGCGCTTGGCCTCGGCCAGCGACTTGCGCAGCTCGACCCGGAAACCGCGGCGATTGGCGGCGCCGGTCAGCTCGTCGGTGACGCTCAGGCTTTCCAGATAGGCGATGCGCTTCTGCTACCGGTCGATCACCTGCTGGGCACGCTGAACCGCCGACATCAGGCGGTGCAGTTTAAGCTGCGGCTCGGCAAGCGGCTCGTCATTGGCGGGTAGCCGGATGCCGAACTCGCCGATCCTGGCCTTGCGGCGGTCGGTCGTGGGGCGAATCGACTCGGACGAAACCGGGGTAGCTGACATGGCGCTGCACACTCTGATCGGTTCGCGGCCACCGACGGCGATGGCCTCGAACTCTGGTGGCGCAACCCCCGTGCCACTGCTAAGTATTTGGTTTGAATTGTATATTCTGGTTAGTTCGTTGATCCGACAGGCAATTCTTGCCGACCGGCAGGGTGTGCAGTGACCGCCCTAGATGACCCGGTCGGCTGGCGCCCGCCCGGCGAAATAGGCATCCAGATTGTCCACCGCCCGGTTGCCCATAGCGGCCCGGGTCTCGTGGGTGGCGCTGCCGATATGGGGCAGCAGCATGGTGTTGGAGAGTTCCAGATAGGTCCGATTGAAGCGGGGTTCGCCCTCGAAGACGTCGAGACCAGCAGCGGCGAGCTTGCCCGATTTGAGTGCCGCGATCAGGGCGCCATCGTCCACCACCGTGCCGCGCGCGGTATTCACGACCACAGCGCCGTCGGGCAAGAGCGCAATCCGGCGCGCGTCAAGGAAATGATGGGTCTCCGCCGATGCCGGGCAGTGCAGCGACAAGAAATCGCAATGGGGCAGCAGTGCCTCCGGCGTGGCGTGAAAGATCGCGCCCGTCTCCAATTCGGCCGACAGGCGCTGGCGGTTGCAGTAGTGAATGGTCATGCCGAAACCGCGGGCGCGCCGGGCCACCGCCCGGCCGATCCGGCCCATGCCGTAGATGCCGAGCCGCTTGCCCGAGACATGGGTGCCCAGCATGAACATGGTGGACCAGGCGCCCCAATCGCCCCGGCGCAGCAGCGCCTCGGCCTCGGTGGCGCGCCGGGCCGCACCTAGGATCAGCAGGATCGCGATATCGGCGGTGGCGTCGGTCAACACGTCGGGCGTGTTGGTGACGATCAGGCCGCGGCGCTTGGCGGTGGCGATGTCGATATGATCGTAGCCGACGGAGAAGGTGGCGCAGATTTTCACCTCCGCCGGCAGGCGCTCGATGACATCGGTGGTGAGCCGCTCGGTCGGGCAAATGAGCAGGCCGGTGCAGCCGCGCGCGCGGTCGATCAACTCGCCGGCGTTCCAGACCCGGTCGTCGTCGTTCAGCGTCGCCCGATAGGCGTCTCTGATTCGCGCCTCGACCGGCGGCGGCACGCGCCGCGTAACCAGGATAACAGGCTTTTCCGTGAGGTCTTTGCGAGGCATAGCGGCATCCGTGTGGGCAAAAAAAAGACGGCGTTCTGTCTATACGAAGACCGCGCGGATTACTATAATTCCAAGGATACGCATGCTATAAGCGGCGGCCCTACGGTAAGGCCCTCAGTCGATTGGGGCTGGGCGGGCCGCTCTGACGAGGTTCCTCCATGGCTCTGACCCGTTCGCTCGCAGCCGCCGGATTGGCGGCGGCCCTGTGCGCGACGGGCTTGTACGCTGGGACGGCCGCTGGCGCCGAGTTGGCGCCTCATCGTGCGACCTACAAGATGACCTTGGGCGGCGCCGCCAGCGGCAGCGGCATCTCGGGCGCTAGCGGCGCCATGCTGGTCGAATGGGGCGATAGCTGCGACGGCTGGACCATCGAGCAGCGCTATCGTTTGAAAATCAACCATGCGGAAGGCCCGGATTCCGAAATCGGCAACAGCTTCGTCACCTGGGAGGCGAAAGACGGGCTGAGCTATCGCTTCAACGTGCGCAAGCTGCACGATGGCGAAACCAACGAAACGCTTAAGGGCATCGCGCGGCTCGATGGATTGGGTAAGGCGGGCAAAGCCGAATTCAGCCAACCCGAAATCATGGCGATCGACTTGCCCGTGGGCACCATGTTCCCCACGGCGCACACGCTGGCGCTTATCGAGGCGGCCATGTCGGGCCGTAAATTCCTGGCCGTTCCCGTCTTCGACGGCGGCGAGTTCGAAGGCGCGCTCCAAGTCTCCGGCGTCATCGGCCGGCGCATCGAACCGGACAGGACGACCAAGGACGTGCTGCTCACGGGGCCGTCATGGATGATGCGCATGGGCTTCTACAAGCCCGACAGCAGCGCGCCCGAACCCGATTACGAGGTCGGTATGCGCGTGTTCGACAACGGCGTGACTTCGTTGATCGTGCTCGACTACGGTAATTTCAAGGTCAACGGCACGCTGGACAAGGTCGTGGCGCTGCCCAAGCCGAGCTGCTAGCGCCCCTTCGCCGGCCCCAGCGCGCGACCCTTCGCAATCGCTTTTTCGCCCAGTTTCGCGCGCACCGCGTCGATCGCGCGTTCGACCTTGGCGCGGCGCTGACCCGCGGGATCGAAGAGATCGGGCGGGTCGGCCTCGGCCGCGTCGGTCAAATCGGCGGCGCCGATACCGATCAAGCGGTATTTCGGCCCATTGGCCTCGGCCTCCAACAGGGGCAGGGCCGTCCGGTAGAGCAGTTCGGCGAGCTGGGTCGGCGTGCCCAAATGGCGCGAGCGGGTGACGTTTTTGAAGTCCGACGTCTTCAATTTGAGCGTCACGGCCCGGCCCGCGAGCTTATGGCGTTTCAGGCGCTCCGACACTTTCTCGCACAGCGGCCAGAGTTCGTGGGCGAGGCGGGCGGCGTCGGCGATGTCGCCGTCGAAGGTGGTTTCGGCCGAGATGCTCTTGGCCGGGCCGTCGGGATCGACCTTGCGGTCGTCGATACCCCTGGCGAAACGGGCGAGCCGGCGGCCGATGGCGCCATAGCGCGCCATCAATTCGCGCTCGTCCCGGGTCTGGAGCTGGCCGATGGTCGCGATGCCGTCGGCGGCGAGCCGGCCCATCAGCGCGGGGCCGACGCCCCAGATCAGGCTGGCCGGCCGAGGTCGCAGGAAGTCGAGCGCGTCGGCGCGGCCGATCGCGCTGAAGCCGCGCGGCTTGTCCAAATCCGAGGCGACCTTGGCCAGGAACTTGTTGTAGCTCAAGCCGATCGACACCGTGATGCCGATCTCCGCCTCGATGCGGCGCGCGAGGCGCATCAGCGTGCGCGCCGGACTTGCTCCGTGCAGCTTCTCCGTGCCGGTCAAGTCGAGGAAGGCCTCGTCGATCGACAGCGGCTCGACCAAAGGCGTGGTCGTCAGCATCATCTGGCGCACCTCGCGGCCGACGCGCTGGTATTTGCCCATGTCGGGATGAACGACGACGGCGTCGGGGCAGGCCTTGAGCGCCTTGAACATGGGCATGGCGGAGCGCACGCCGTAGATGCGTGCGACATAGCAACAGGCCGACACCACGCCGCGCCGTCCGCCGCCGACGATCACGGGCCGGTCGGCAATCGCCGGGTTGTCGCGCTTCTCCACGGTCGCGTAGAAGGCGTCGCAATCGAGATGCGCGATGGACAGGCTATCCAGCTCGCCATGGCGGAACAGGCGCGGCGCGGCGCAGGCAGGGCAGCGCGGCTCGGCCACAGCCAGGACGCTCTCGTCGACCGGCACGGCGCAATCGCGGCAAAGTGCGGTCATGGTCAATCCGCATCGGGCGGCCACAGCCAGGCGGCGCCGCGCACGCCGCTGGAATCGCCGAAGTGCGGCGGTACCAGCTTGGTCGCGATGGTATCGGAGAACACGAAGCCGCGCCACAAGCGGGGCACCGCCGTGTACAGACGCGTCAGATTCGATATGCCGCCGCCAAGCACGATCACGTCGGGATCCAGGAAATTGATCACATGGGCGAGCGCGCGCGCCAGACGCTGCTCGTAAACCTGAAAGGCCGCCTCGGCCTCGGCATCTCCCTTCGCCGCAGCGGCTGCAATGGCGGCGGCATCCAGCCCGACTCGCCCCGTTGCCGCGGCGAATAGGCGGGCAAAGCCGGGGCCGGACAGAAAGGCCTCGATGCAGCCGAGCCGTCCGCAATAGCAGCCTGGGCCGGGTCGCTCGTCATCCCTAGGCCAGGGCAGGGGATTGTGACCCCATTCACCGGTAATCGCATTGGCGCCGGTTAGTACCCGGCCATTGACGACGATTCCGCCGCCCACGCCGGTGCCCAGGATCACGCCGAACACGATGGCGGCGCCGGCCGCCGCGCCATCGGTCGCCTCGGACAGCGCGAAGCAATTGGCGTCGTTGGCAAGTCGCACGGGCCGGCCGAGCGCCGCTTCGAGATCGCGATCGAGCGGCTTGCCCATGATCGCAACGGAGTTGGAGTTTTTGACCCGGCCCGTGCCGGGCTCCAGCGCGCCCGGCGTGCCCACGCCCACCGTGCCGCGCCGGCCGAGCGTTGTTTCCGCTTCGGCAACAAGGGCGGCGATGGTGCGGATGGTGCCCTCGTAATCGCCGGCCGGCGTCACGCTGCGTCGGCGCCACAACTCGGTGCCGTCGCGGTCGAGCGCGATGACCTCGATCTTCGTGCCGCCCAAATCGACGCCCAGTCTCACGAGTGCCCGCTCATGCGCCCCGCGCCGCGTCGGCGATCGGCTTGCCCGTGGCGGCGTCGCGGAGCGACAGGCGCACGCACACCTTGCCCATGCCGCCGTGGTCGAGTCCGGTATCGAAGCAGTCGAAGCTATGCCAGCCCGGGCTGACCGGGTGGAGGCCTTCATGGGCGCGGTCGGCCGCCATCAGCAGGGCCGGCTGGATGCGCGCCAGGATGCCCAGGCACAGATTGGCGGTGGAGCGCTCGGCCTTGATCCGGCCCTTGAGGTCGAACACGAAGGTCTCGCCCGGTTTGATGAAATTGGCGCAATGGGCCGAGGACGTCACCTCGGCGACCAATTCAAAGCGCTGAAGCCAGTCGGGATGCTTCGGCGCGCGGTTGGCGGCGGCGCTCATAGCGCCAACTCCCGGCGCGGTTTCATGTCCTCGACCAGGACGGGCTGGTGGGTGTCGCTGGTGCGCAGATAGACGCGGGTACGCGCCTTGCCCGCGCCTTCGTCCTCGGCCTGGGCGACGCAATCGTAGAAGCGCCAGATGCGAGTCAACGGGTTCAGCCCTTCGCTGCCGCGATCGAAGGTCATGTAGAAAATGGCGAGCACGGGGGCCAGCATGTGCATGCACAGGGTCGCGTTCGACTTCTCCGGCTTGATCCGGTGGCGCATGTCGAACACCACGATCTGCCCGGCCTCGACCCCGCAGCCGCAGCCCTTTTTCTCCAGCACCTCCACCACCACTTCGAAATCGTCGAGCCAGGTGTGGCCGAGTTTGCGCCGCACGGTGAGAAGGTTTTTCACCTCCGGTGCCATGCGGTCGAAATCGGCGTCGGTCAGTTCCAACGCGCGTTTGAGCTGGGGGCGTATATCGTCGAGTGGGTCGGCAGGGTCGGGATTTTGGGCCAAGAGGTGCTCCCTAATTGAAAACCACGAGTTCGCGCGGCACGGGATGAAGCATGCGGCAGCCGCTGGCCGTGACCTCGACCGAATCCTCCAAATGGAAGCTGCCGAGCACGGGGTCGCGATAGAACACTTCGGTGTTGACGATCATGCCTGTTTCGAGCGGGAAGCCCTGGGCTAGGCTGTCCTCCTCAGGAAACTCGAACACCTCCAGGCCGAGCCCGTGGGTCGTGACCGAGATCAGTTCGGGCCTGAGGCCATGGCCGGCGATGGTGTCGCGGGTGAGTTGGCGCAGCGCCTGGGTGTGGATGCCGGGCTTGATCGCAGCCTCGACCGCTTCTAGCGCGGTCAGCACGGCGCGGTAGCGGTGGGATTGGTCGGATGTGGGCGATCCCACCACACCGGTGCGGGCGAGATCCATGTGATAGCAGCGATAGGTGCCGAGGCAGTCGAGCACGATGGCATCGCCGGGGGCCAGACGGCGGCGGTCGCTGGCGGGCAGGCTGAAGCTGCTGGCATCGCCCGACGCGAACATCATGCCGCGCTCGCCCAGATGGCGCGCGTCGCGCTCGACCAGGGCGCGTCGAAAGACGCGGGTCAGGTCGCTTTCGGCCATGTCCGGCCGACCCACGGCGATCACGGCGTCCAATGCCGCGGCGTTGATCGCGGCCCCCGCGGTCATGATGGCGCGCTCGGCCGCGGTCTTGACCATGCGAATCCGGCGCATGGTCTGGCGGGCATCGGCGATGCCGGTATTGCCGCCGAAGCCCAGGGCTTCCAGCCGCCGGGCAACGCGCGGCTCGTCGCAGGCAAGGTGCTTTTGGCCGAGCCGGCGCTTGTGCAGAACAGCGGCGAGCGCCTCTGTGAAGTTGGCCTTTTGCTGCGGCCTCAGGCGATCCCGTAGCTCCTTCAAGCGTGGTCGCAGCGGTGTGCCCAGCCCGGCCGCCAGGGTCTCGCCCATGAAGGTGCCGACCGAACTCCAGGGATTGCCATAGACCTGAACATCCGCGATCCAACCCGGGCTTTCCGTCAGATGGGGCAGGTCGAACTCCGGCACGACCAGGGCAGGCGGGATGGCAGGATCGGCGGCGATCACGGCCGCTGCCGTATCGTCCTCGAAGCGGCCGAGTAGGAATTCGGAGGCGAAATCGGCAGCATAGATCACATTGGTCGGCGTCGACACGACCACGGCGTCGAGCCCTTCGCGCCGGAGCTGCGCCCTTGCTCGCTCCAGATTCAGCAGCATCGCCGGCTATTTCTCCGCCGAGATCATGACCCAGGGGAAGCGCCAATTCTTGAATTCGGGCGCCAGCGTACCCGGCATCTCCTCGAACGGCTCGACCTTCACATTGCGGAACCCGGCCGATTCGATGCGGCTCGCGATGCCCATACGGTCGAGCGGCGGCATATAGGGTTCGTTGTTGCGCCGGCTATGGCCGTAATAGATGAACTTAGCGAAGGGATCGTCGGCTTCGAGAAAATCGAGATGGATCATCAACCCGCCCGGCGCCAGCAAGCGGAAGGATTCGTCGATCACCTCGCCGATCACCTCCGGCGGCATTTCGTGCAGCATCATGGTCGAGGTAACCACATCGGCCATGCCGTCGGGCAGGCCGGTGGCTCGCGCGTCGCGCTGGAGGAAGTTGACATGGCGTGTCTGGGCCTCGGCGGCGTCGCGCGCGGCGATCTTCAGGCCGGACGAGGCGAGATCGATGCCGACGATTTCGGCGTCGCGCGCGGCCTCGTAGAAGGGTCGCGTGCTCTTGCCGAAGCCGCAGCCGAAATCGATCAACCGCTTGGGCGCGCGGCGCGCCAGCACCTGGTCGGTGAAGCGGTGATGCAGATCCTTGTCCCGTTGCAGCAGCGGCGTGGTCGAGCGCGCGCCGCGCTCATAGACGAAGCCGGCAATGGCGTCGCTCCAGACCCCACCGGGATGCTGATGGATATCCACGCTGGTGTAGTATTTCGGCAGCTTCAAATCGGGATCGAGTTCGAGCAGATCGCCTGCCGGCGGGTTGGCGACCAGTGCCTCGAAATCGGTGCGGTGGCGCTCGTGCTGGGGTATCAGGCCCCAACGCCCGGAATATTTGAGGCGCTGGAGATGACGCTCCAGCCAGGCGTAGTACTGGTAGAGCGTGTCGCCCGCAAAGATCTGGGCGACGTCCTCGGACGTCTTGGGCTGCGTGCCGGCAAGGGCGACTTTACGGTCATAATCGTCCTTGAGAGCGGGATAGAGCCGGCGCGTCCAGTACAGCTTGCTGCCCAGGAGGAAGTCCTGGTAGGCATCGAAGGAGCGATCGACGAACATGGGCGCCGCCTTTGGTCGTTTGGGGCCGTTTCCAAGGCTAGCACAGCGACAGGCGTCGGGAAAAGCTGGGGAGAGCACAGATCATGGCCGACGCGCCGTCATCGGACGAGGTTCGCCGCCGCCTGGCCGAAGTGCGCGCCAAGCGCGGCTACCTCCTGCCTCACCACGGGCTGCTCGCCATCGCCGCGCCGGAATTGTTGGCGGCCTATGACGCGACCTATACGGCACTGACCCTGACGCCGCGCCGGCTCAGCGCCCACGACAAGGAATTCGTCTGGCTTGCCATCCTGGTGGCGACTGACGAGGCCTTGGCCTCGCACCACATCGCCAAGTTCCGCGATGCCGGGGGTGGCGATAGCGCGATCGAACTTGCGGTGCGTCTGGCCGGTCATGCCGCGTCGGCGCCGCGCTACGCCTTTCCCGCCGAGCACTGGCAACGCCATTTGCCCGGCTACGATCGCGCCCGTGCCTATCGGGCAGGGCTGGCGGCTTTGACCGCGGGATCGAAAATCGCGCCGGGCTTGATCGAGATGGCCATGGCGGTGGCTCAGATTTGCCGGCGCGGCTGGTGGGAATTGGCAGAGCACATCAAGGGTGCCTACGCCTCCGGAGTCGACGAATTGGATTTGGTGGAAGCGATCCAACTCACCATGTTTCCCGCGAGCGTGCCGAATTTCGTCGAGGCCTGCGCTGTCTGGCGCGACCTGATCGCGTCCGGTGCGGTGGCGGCATCGCCCACCTTCAAACTGTGGGCGGAAACGCCGGGGCAAGGCGGCTTCGACGAGGCGAGCGGGCGATGAAGCGCCAGAGCAAATCGGCCGCCGTGCTGGCCGCGGTTAAGGCCAAGCGCGGCTATCTCTTGCCCTATCACCGGCTGCTCGCGGCGACCGACCCCGATTTGCTCGCCGCCTACGACGCCTATTACGAGCGCCTGACGCTGCTTCCGCGCGCGCTCACGCCGCGTCAGCGCGAATTGGTGTGGACGGCGTTGCAATTGGCGGCCCGCGAGGCCCATGGCTCGATCCATTTGCGGCGGGCGGACAAGGCCGGCATCCCGCACGGCCGGCTGGCCGATGCGGTGGCGCTGGCAGCGGCAGCGGAAAGCCTTGTCGCGCTCGATTATGCCGCTGAGCATTGGGCAAATTGGGTTCCCGCGGGGCCGGCGCGCCAACGCTATCTGAAACTCGCCACGGCGGCACGCGGCAACATCGATCGCCGGCTGGCCGAGATCATCCTGGTGGTCTGCCACGCCGCGCGGCGCAGCTATGGCGGCATGCGGTTCCATCTGCCCCGCGCCTTCAAGGCTGGTGCGACCGTGCCCGAACTGGCGGAAGCGCTGAGCTACATGCTGCTGCCCTGCGGCGGGCCGGCCTTGATCGACGCCGTGCAATGCTGGGCCGACGCGGCGGTGGCGCGCCTTTGTCCCGCACCCTATCCGCCGGGAGAGTGATTCGAGTCCCAGGGATTCTCAGCGCCCGCTGGCGGTGGTATCCTGGCTCGTCCATCCGCCTCAACTCAGAATCCCTGGAGGGACATCATGACGGAGACCACAACGACGCCGCAGCCGATCATTCCCGGCCTCGTCGGCATCTACGAGCCGCTCAAGCCTTACGCCTATCCGCTCATGCGTTTCGTGGTGGGTGCCTGGATGATCCCACACGGCTATCCCAAGCTGACCACGGGCACACAGGCGACGGCCGGCTTCTTTACCAAGCTCGGCTTGGAGCCGGCGGTGCCCCTGGTGCTGCTCGTGGGCACCGTCGAGGCGATCGGCGGTCTGCTCATCGCCATTGGCCTGTTGACCCGCCCGGTCGCTGCCATGGCCGCCGTGCTCATGGCGGTCGCCGCCTTCAAGGTGCATCTGCCCAACGGCTTCGGCTGGACCTCTGGTGGGTTCGAGCACCTGCTGATGTGGTGCGTTCTGATGCTTGTCATCTGCATAAAGGGCGGCGGCGCCATATCGGTCGACCGGCGCATCGGCAAGGAGTTCTAAGCGACCTCATGATCACGCGCAGACCGGCCGCCGAACGCGGCCATGCCAATCACGGTTGGCTCGATAGCTGGCACAGTTTTTCCTTCGCCAGTTACCGCGACCCCCGGCATATGGGGTTCGGGCCGCTGCGCGTGATCAACGAGGACCGGGTGGCCGGCGGCGCCGGCTTCGACACCCATGGCCACAAGGACATGGAAATCATCACCTATGTGCTCGATGGCGCGCTTGAGCATAAGGACAGCATCGGCACGGGCTCAATCATCCGGCCGGGTGAAGTTCAGCTCATGACCGCTGGCTCCGGCATTCGCCACAGCGAGTACAACCACGACAAAAGCGCGCCGGTCCATCTGCTGCAAATCTGGATCGAGCCCGATCGTATGGGTGTGCCGCCGGGTTATCAGCAGAAAACTTTTCCGAACGCCGAGCGGCGCGACCGTCTACGCCTGATCGTGTCGCCCGACGGGGCGGAGGAGTCGCTCCACATTTTGCAAGACGCACGGCTCTACGCCGCCACGCTCGGTCCCGGGGTCAAGCTTGCCCATGCGCTGGCACCCGGCCGCCGCGCCTGGCTTCAGGTCGCGCGCGGCGCGACCGCGCTGAATGGCCAAGCGCTCGGGGCAGGCGACGGCGCTGCTATCGAAAGCGAAACCGATCTCACCATCGCCGCCGCCCAGGGCGGCGAGGTGTTGTTGTTCGATATGGCTTAAAACAACCCGTCGATCTGCCCCTTGTCGTCGACCGTGATCTTGACCGCGGCCGGCACCTTGGGCAGGCCGGGCATGGTCATGATGTCGCCGCATACCGCGATCAGGAATTCCGCCCCGGCGGAGACGCGGATTTCGCGCACATTGACGACATGGCCCGAGGGCGCGCCTTTCTTGGCGGCGTCAGTGGAGAAGCTGTACTGGGTCTTGGCCATGCAGATCGGGTAGTGGCCGTAGCCGCCCTCCTGCAAATCCTTGATCCGGGTCTTGATCGCGGTTTCGGCGTCGATGTCCTTGGCGCCGTAAAGCGTCTGGGCGATGGTGCGAATCTTGTCCCATAGCGGCATTTCGTCGGGGTAGAGCGGCTTGAACTTGGCGCCGCCCGTCTCGATCATGCCTACCACGTGTTTGGCCAGCGCTTCCGTGCCGGCCGAGCCATGGGCCCAATGGGTGCACATGATGGCGGTGACGCCGACCGCCTTGCACAGCTCCTGGACCTTGGCGATTTCGGCATCGGTATCCGTGGTGAAGCGGTTGACCGCGACCACCCGGGGCACGCCGAACTGGCCGACATTTTCGAGGTGACGGGCGAGGTTGGAGAAGCCGCGTTCGAGCGCGCCGATGTCTTCCTTGCCGAGCGAGTCCTTGGCGACGCCGCCATGCATCTTGAGAGCGCGGATGGTGGCGACGATCACCGCGGCGGCCGGATCGAGCCCGGCCTTGCGGCATTTTATGTTGAAAAATTTCTCGGCGCCGAGATCGGCGCCGAAGCCGGCCTCGGTGACGACATAGTCGGCGAGCTTGAGACCGAGCCGGGTCGCCATCACCGAGTTGCAGCCATGGGCGATGTTGGCGAAGGGGCCGCCATGGATGAAGGCCGGATTGTTCTCCAGGGTCTGCACTAGGTTCGGCATCAGCGCATCCTTGAGCAAGGTCGCCATGGAGCCCTCGGCCTGGAGGTCGCGGGCGCGCACGGGCTTGCGGTCGCGGGTCTGGGCGACCACGATATTGCCAAGGCGCTTCTTTAGATCGGCCAGGTCGCGCGACAGGCAGAAGATCGCCATGACCTCGGAGGCGACCACGATGTCGAAGCCGTCTTCCCTGGGGAAGCCGTTGGCCACACCGCCCAGCGAACTGACGATCTGGCGCAGCGCACGATCGTTCATATCGACGACGCGGCGCCAGCTAACCCGGCGCTGGTCGATGTTGAGCTCGTTGCCCCAGTAGATGTGGTTGTCGAGCATGGCGGCGAGCAGATTGTTGGCCGCCGCGATGGCGTGGAAGTCGCCGGTGAAATGGAGATTGATATCTTCCATCGGCACGACCTGGGCATAGCCGCCGCCGGCCGCCCCGCCCTTGACGCCGAAGCAGGGGCCCAGGCTGGGCTCGCGCAGACAGATGATCGCCTTCTTGCCGATCCGGTTGAGGCCGTCGCCCAGGCCGACCGTGGTCGTGGTCTTGCCCTCGCCGGCCGGTGTCGGCGTCATGGCGGTGACCAGGATCAGCTTGCCGTCCTTCTTGCCCTCCACGCTGGCAACGTAGTCGAGCGAGATCTTGGCCTTGTGGTGTCCGTAGCGAAAGATCTCGCCGGCCGGGATGCCCAGCTTGGCGGCGATCACCTCGACCGGCTTCATCTTGGCGACGCGCGCGATTTCGATGTCGCTCTTGACCTTCTCGGCCATGTTTCCACTCCCTCGGATCCGGTGATGGCACGCCAATTTTGGTGAAAGCAGCACGTTTTCAGATAGTTGTCAGCCAAACCCCGATCTGGGCTCAGCGGTGGTATCCATTATGCCAGGCAGAATAATTCGCCTAGCGCATTGGCGCAAGCTGATGCGGGAAGCGCTTGTGCGAACGCAACGGCAAGCGCTCACCGGGCGACAGCAGGGTTAGCGCTTGCCGCGTCGTGCCGCCAAGAACGCCGTCATGTGAAACCGCGCTTGAGCCGATTCATAGGCAAGATCGGGTGCGACCGGACAGGCGCGGCGTGCGAGGCAACTGCCGCCCAGGCAATCGCCGCCCTCGGGCGCGCCGATATGACTGGCGCAGCGCGCTACATCATAGCCGGTCCTTGAGAAGGCGCCGACGGGGCAGGTGCTCAGGCAAGGTTTGGTGGCGCAACTGTCGCAGGGTCGCGCGCGCTGATCACGCGGCGGCAGATCGATCGGCGTGGCGAAGGCGAGTGCGCCGCGATAGGCGTGCCAGAGCCCGTGATCGGGATGGATGAGGATGCCGATCGGCGAGGGTGCAACCGCCTCGGCCTTCTGTGCCCAGCGTTGAAACGGCAGGTGGGGCGGACCGCCAAAGGGAAATAGCGGCGTCGCGCCCAGCTCCAGAGCCAACGTACTCAGGACGCGCTGGGTCCAGCGATCGAGCGGATCGGGCTGGCCATCCTCGGCTTCAGGCGCGGTCGAGAAGGCCGGCCAGAGCGAACTACCGATCGAGCCGGCCAGGACTATGGTTGCGGCTGGATCGGGAACACCGTCTTCCTCCGCTGGCCGAAAGGCACCCCGCGCGACGAGCCCGATCTGGGCAAGCCGCTCGGCGATGTCGGTGTAGCTCGGCATGGGCGTTCAGGCGCCGCGGGCACGCAGATGCCGCACTTGCACCTGCACGACGCCGATCAGCACGATGGCGCCGCCGAGCAATTGCTGCCAGCTCGCCTGCTCGCCGAACAGCGCGGCGGTCGCGACCGCTATGGCCGGCATCAAATTCAAATAAAGCGAAGCGACGACGACGCCGACGCCGCGCACGCCGTAATTCCAGCCCATGATGCCGAGGAACACGGGCCCTATGCCCAGAAAGATCAGCAGCCAGCCATCGCGCTCGCTCGGTAGGGCAGGCGGGAACGGGACCTGCCCGGCCAGGGCCGCGACGGCGTAGGCAGCGATCAGGAACAGCGCCGCCGGTGTCACGGTGGCCGCAGTGACATGCATCTGCGACCAGCCGGCAAGCCAGGTCTGGGCGGCGTGGGAGTACCAGGTCCATACCGTGAGCGCCACCAGCATGAGGACCTCGCCGAGCCTGCGGAATGCCGGGCCATCGCCCGTCTGTCCGCCGTCGAACGAGGCGGCGAGCAAACCGCCGCCGGTGGCGCAGGCCAGCGCCAGTGCCACGCCCGAGCCCAGGCGTTGACGTTTCCAGACCCACATGACAATGGCAGCCACCAGCGGCAGCATGGAGGCGACCACGACCGCGCCGATCGACCCCGCGAAACGAACGGCAAGCGTGTAGATCAAATTGAACCCGGCGGTGCCGAGGATGCCCAGCAGCGCCACCCGGCCGAGCGATACATAAGGCGCATCCGGCGCCTTCTTTCGTTCCCAGGCGAGCACGGCCAGGAACAGCGGCAGCGCGATGGCGAACCGGAACACCGAAAGCTCGAAAGCGCCCCAGGTCGCCAGCAGCACGGACATGATCGGCACCTGGGATCCCCAGAATATCTGGGTGATCAGCAACGCTAGATTGGCCAGGAGAAGCCGGCGAAGGTCGCGGCGGTTAGCGACCATGAGCTAGGCTTGTACTGTGGGATCGAGCGGATAAATCGGCCGGCGCACGCGTTGATAGCGCAGGATCGTATTATCGGACGTGGTGCAGCCCGTACCGTTGCATTCGACGATATGGCGGGCGATCGCCTTGAAGCCGGCGCGGTAGTGAATGCGCGATTTCAGCATCAGGTATTTCTTCTGGGTCGGCTCGATGCCGTTGGAGCGGAAACAGCCGAGATCCCAGGGCTCGTGGCTGCGCTCGCACACCACGATCTCGATGGTGCCGGTATCGAGCACGGCGGATCGGCCGAGATAGGCGCGCACGCCCGTGAACATCGGCGCCGTAATCGTAAACTCGCCATCGGAGATGTTGCGCACAATGCCGGACACGTCGAGCGGCGCACCTTTGAGGCCTACGGCGGGCATATCGGTCTTGCCGCCGAGTGCCAGACTCACCTGGGCGCCGATTCCGGCCCGGATCATGGTTTCGACGGCGGCTGGATCGCGGATGGCGAAAACGGCAACGTCCTTCAAACCCTGACGCATGATTTCGGCCAGCACGGTCATGACGTCTTGGGTGCCGCCGGAGCCGGTGTTGTCGCAATGGTCGATCAGCAGAACCGGGCCTTCCGCCATGGCCTTGGCCCGTGCGATCGACTGCGCCAGCGGCGCGGCGCGATAGACGAACTCGACACGCTTGGCCCAGGCGCGCTCCACGATATCGACGCAGATGCGATCGGCAGCCTCGGGATCGCCATCGGTCACGACCACGGCGCTCAAGCCGACATCGGCGATGTCCGCATGGGCAAAGCCGCCAAACACGGTTGCGGCTAGCGCGCCGTTTGCCTCCGCCGCGCGTACCGCGGCGATCAGCCCTGCCATGGGCTCCTCGTCGGTCGCCTGGCAGAGCGTCTGGGTCAGCAGAGGCCGGCGTGCCCAGCGCATGACCGGCTTGATCTCGCCCTTGATCGCGCGCAGCACGATGCGGCCGGCTTGCAATCCGGTCTCGTAGGTATCGATGTGAGGGAATGTCTTGTAACCGACCATGGCGGTGCAGTTGCGCACCATGCGTTCGGTCAAATTGGTGTGGAAGTCGAGCGCGACGGCAATCGGCACATCAGGCGCTATCGCGCGAATGTGCTCCAACAACAGGCCCTCGCCATCGTCATCGACATCGGTGACCATGGCGCCGTGCAGGTCGAGGAAAACCGCATCGCAGCCGCGCGCCACCGCATCCAGGATCGGCCGGCTGATCCGCTCATAGGCCTCGGCCGTCACGCGCCCGCTCGGCCAGGCCTCGGCCACCACGGGGGCGTCGATCTCAGCGCCCACTTCGCGCGCAAGCGCCACGAAGGCACCGAACGGCGTCTGCGTCAGGCCATAGCGCTGAAGCGCTTCGTTGCCGAAATAGCTGCCGCGCGATTCGAAGCGCGCCAGGTCGGTGACCAGCGGCGAGAACGTGTTCGTCTCGTGCTTCATCTTGGCAACGACGATGCGCATGATATGGCCCGCTCCCGGCGAATAGGAGAGCCAGCATAGCCTCTGCGGCATCCGCCGCAAGGCGGCGGTTGGTCACGCGCTGGTGCGCGCGTTCCGGTCGTGCCAGTCGGCTTGGAAGGCTTGAAACTTCTCGGCCGGTACTGCGGGGCTGGCGAGGAAGCCCTGGAAGCTGTCGCAGCGGCGCGAGCTGAGGAAGCTGAGCTGTTCGGTGGTTTCCACACCCTCGGCGATGACCTTCAGATTAAGGCTGTGGGCGAGCGCCACAATGGCGGTGGCGATCTCTGCATCGCCCGCACTGGTGGTCACTTCCTTCACGAAAGAACGGTCGATCTTGATGGTATCGATCGGCAGGCGCCGGATGTGGCTGAGCGAAGAATAGCCAGTGCCGAAATCGTCGATCGAGATTTCGATGCCGAGCGCCTTGATGCGCTTCAGCACCTGAATAACGCTGTCGACATCGTGCATGACCATGCTTTTCGTCAGCTCGAGTTCAAGCCGATTCGGGTCTACGCCGGAGTCCTGGATCGCACGCTTGACCGAGTTGAGGAAATCGGGTTTGCGGAATTGCTTGAACGACAGATTGACGCTGACTCGGCGGGGGTTGTTTTCGATCTTGAGCCGCTCGACCGCGCGCGTGTTGAGCTTGTCGGTATAGAGCTGCATGTTGTTGCGGCCCTGGTCCTTGGCATGGAACATAGCCGTATCCGCGTTGCGCATGAGTTCTTCGGCGTCGCGACCATGGGCCGGCCCGATCGCGATGCCGACGCTGACCGTAACGAATATCTCCTCGCCGGCAATGCGGAACGCCTCGGTCATGGCGGCTAGGATGCGTTGACCCATCTCGACCAGATCGTCAGGCTCGTCCGCCTCGGGCAGGATGATGCCGAACTCGTCGCCGCCGATACGGGCTACGATATCTTGCTTTCGTAGTGTGCCGAGCAGGCGGCGCGACACTTCCTGAATCAAAAGGTCGCCCGAGGTGTGACCCAGGCTGTCGTTGACGAACTTGCAATAGACCTGTTGCAAAAGTAGCTTTGGCGTAGGGCGGCGGCAAGGTGGGCGAAGCTCCACCGCTTCAAAAGCCTGTGACGAGATTGACGATGCTGGCGACGATGGCGAACTTGGCGGCGTAGGCGGCTCTCGGATAGCGGTATCTGT
>SHVW01000077.1 GCA_009694085.1 Alphaproteobacteria bacterium | reverse complement strand
ACGGCGCCCGCATCAAATGGATGTTCACCACCGAGCGCGCCCGCGATAAAATGGCCCGCGCTTACCCAGACCAAACCAAAGAGTCATAATCACTGTGCAGAGGTACTAGATTGCTATGACGGGGGCGAGCAACTAAGCTGACGCGCGCGCTCGGACATCGCCAGGAAAAATGCCGACTCATGATGCGCCACCACCTTCATTCCAACGCCAAGACCTGCCACTGGGGATACTTTGCCGCGGCACGCGAGCCTGTGCTTGCGATCAAGTCGGGCGATCGCGTGACCATCGACACACTGGCCGGCGGGCCTGACGTGCTACCCACCTCCGGCAATTTCTACATCCCACCGGAACTGGCCGACGTGCATCGGAACGTGGAGCGATTCCTACCCGGGCATATCCTGACCGGACCGATTGCCATCGACGGCGCCCGGCCGGGGCATGTCCTCGAAGTCCATATCCTCGACGTCCAACTACGCCAGGATTGGGGCTACAACGCGATTCGCCCGCTGGCCGGGACATTGCAAGACGATTTCCATGAGACCCGGCTGATCCATATCCCGCTCGATCTGAAGCGCAAGGTCGGGCGGTTGCCCTGGGGGCTTGAACTCAAGCTCGCGCCGTTCTTCGGCGTCATGGGCGTGGCGCCGCCCGCGGCCTGGGGTCGGATTACCTCGATCGTGCCGCGCGCCCATGGCGGCAATCTGGACAACAAGGAACTCGTACCGGGCGCGACGCTCTATCTGCCGGTCTTCGTCGAGGGCGCGCGCTTCTCCTGCGGCGATGGGCACGGCGTGCAGGGCGACGGCGAGGTCTGCGTGACCGCCATCGAAACGGCGTTGCAAGGCACTTTCGAGTTCGTCTTGCGCGAGGACCTCCATTTGACCTATCCGCGCGCGGAGACACCGACCCATTACATCACCATGGGCATGGACCCCGACCTCGACCAATGCGTGGTGTTGGCGCTGCGCGACATGATCAAGCTGATCTGTGAGCGGACCAATTTATCGCGCGAGGACGCCTACACCTTGTGCAGCCTGGCGGCTGACCTCCGGGTCACGCAAACCGTGAACGGTTCGAAAGGCATTCACGTCATGCTGGCGAAATCTCTGCTGCACAGCGCATCGGTGTGATGTCCTTTCGCCCGACGATCATGGGGACGCGCCACATGATCGCGTCCGGGCACTATCATGCCTCCATCGCCGGGTTTGAGATCCTCGAGGCCGGGGGCAATGCCGTCGATGCCGGGGTGTGCGCTGGCATGGTTCTTGCCGTCGTTGAGAGTACCTATGTCAGTTTGGCCGGGGTCGCGCCGATCGCCATATACTTGGCGGATGAAAGGAGAGTGATGACGATCAGCGGCTTGGGGGGGTGGCCGAAGGCGGCATCCTGCGACTTGTTCGTGCAGCGTCATGGCGGCGTCATTCCCAGGGGAATTTTGCGAACGGTCGTCCCGGCCGCGCCGGATGCTTGGATCACTGCCCTCCAGAAATTCGGCACGATGGCGTTTTGCGACGTTGCCGAGGCAGCCATCAGGTTCGCCCAACACGGCTTCCCCATGTATCCTTTCATGGCCGCGACCATTGCGGGCTCGGCTCGCGAGATCGGGGAGTGGCCGTCCAATGCGGCCATCTATTTGCCTGGCGGCGCACCGCCTCAGCTAGGCCTGCCCTTTGTACAGACGGCGCTAGCGGGCACACTGCGTCATATGTGCGATGAGGAGCGGGCCAACGCCCGGCTAGGGCGGGAGGGCGCGCTCGATGCCGTGCGGGATTGTTTCTACAAGGGCGATATTGCCCGTGCGATCCTTGACTTTCATGGCGCGAATGGCGGTCTGCTAGCGGCGACCGATCTGTCCGAGTTCCACGTTGCCATAGAGCCGGCCGTGCGCCGACGATTTCACGATGTCGATGTGTATAGCTGCGGCGCCTGGTGCCAGGGACCGATGTTGCTCCAGCAGCTTGCCATCCTAGAACATGTTGATTTGCGGGCGCTCGGTCACAACACACCAGGCTATGTACACATGGTGACCGAGGCTATCAAGCTGGCGGCGGCGGACCGCGAGGCCTATTACGGCGATCCACGCTTCGTCGATGTGCCGCTGGATCGATTGCTATCCCCGGCTTACGCGACGGAACGGCTTCGCTTAATTGATGTCCATCATGCTTTCTCCGATCTACCACCGGCCGCCAATCCGTCGGGACGAACCGCCGAAAATACTGCGAATGAAGGGCGGGCAGGGGAGCGCCAACCCGTCAACCTCGATACCAGTTACGTCTGTGTCGTCGATCGCTTTGGCAATGCATTTTCTGCGACTCCGAGCGATCCAGTCACAAGCGCACCCGTCGTACCTCAAACCGGCTTCGTCGTATCCCCACGCGGCGGTCAATCCTGGACCGATCGGAAGCACCCATCGTCAGTCATGCCGGGCAAGCGGCCGCGTCTGACGCCCAATCCCGCCATCGCGATCCACCAGGGAAAGTTCATCATGCCTTTCGGAACCCCGGGACATGACTCCCAGACCCAGGTCATGCTGCAAACCCTGCTGAACATCGTGATGTTCGACATGGAGTTGCAGGACGCCGTGGAGGCCGCGCGCTTCTGCTCGCTAAGCTTTCCATCTTCAGCTAGCCCGCATCATAGCCACCCCGGCCGCCTTCTCCTGGAGACACCGATTTTCCGGGATGCGGGCGAGGCTCTGGAAAATTTGGGGCATCGGGTTGAGGAATGGCCGGCGACCGGGCCCGAATACTATCAAAATGCCTCGGCATCCTGTGCGGTCCAGCTCGATTTGGCCACGGGCGTCTTGAAAGGCGGGGCCGATCATCGCCGCCCGGCCTATGTCGTGGGTTGGTGACGCATAAGACCGGTAGTTTCGCCGTGGTTGGCGGCTCAATTACCGAACGATGGCGCCAGTCGGGCGACGGGAGTCGCCAGCGCATTCGACGACGCCGGTGGCGACATCTGCCAGTGCCGCACAGACGCTGCCGGCCTCCCACCAATGGCCAGGCCACGCCTCGACCCTGTGTCCCAGGGCCGTCAGCTCCGCACGGACGCTTTCGGCAATGCTGCTCTCCACCTTGAGCTGTCCGGGCGTGTACAGATGGGGGTCGGATGATCGAGGGAAACTGAATGTACCGAAGCGTGGTGCATCCACGGCGTCTTGTAGTGTCATTCTAAACACGAGCGTGTTCAGCAGAACTTGGCCCATGGATTGGGGCTGAAGATCGTTGCCGGGTGATCCGAACGGCATGCACCAGCCGTCCGCGCCAACGGCGATCGCCGGGCTCGGGGTTAGTCGCGGTCGTTTGCCCGGTGCCAGACAGGCGGGCAAATTGGGATCGGTCCATGATTGGCTTCCCCGGCTCGAAGGCGCGATGCCCAGGCCGGGCACGATCGGACCATTGTAGGACGCGTCGCTGGGCGTGGCGGAGAACGCGTTACCCCTGGCATCCACGACGCAGATATAGGAGGTGTCGAGCGCCTCTCGCGCCGGGGGTCGGTCGGCCCGTATGGCGCTCCTCGACACGGATGATCCGGTGCCCAATTGCTGCGGATTACCGGGATCGGGCATTCCCGGGCTGGCGCGACGCGGATCGATCAGGCCGCGTCTTTCTCCGGCATAGGCGTCGCTGACCAGAGCGTCGATCGACACGTCAACGAAGTTCGGATCGCCATAATAATAATGGCGGTCCGCATAGGCGAGCTTGAACGCCTCGACGACGGTATGAATATAGGCCGTTGAATTATGCCCGAGCGCCTTCAGGTCAAACCCCTTGAGGATCGCCAGCGCCTGCGACAGAACCGGGCCCTGGCACCAAGGGCCGCAACTGAGAATTTCGACGTTGCCCAGGCGAACCCTCACGGGCGGGCGGATTTCGACACGGAATTCGGCGAGGTCTTGCCGACTCAGCCAACCGCCGTTTTCCCCGTAGTGGCGAACCATTGTCTCGGCGATGTCGCCGCGATAGAAGGCATCGCGCGCGGCTTGCAGTCCTCGCAGACGGCCACTTTGTGACGCCGCTCCACGCTCCTCATCGACAATATATTGAAGCGTACGGGCAAGGTCGCGCTGATAGAAAATCTCGCCGGTTTCTGGAGCCCGGCCATTTGGAAAGTAAACAGCGGCGGTCGAAGGCCAGCGCCGATGTTCATCGGCGTGGTCCTTGAGAATATCGCTCATCAGCGCATTCATGGGAAAGCCGTCGCGGGCAAAGCCGATGGCGGCAGCTGCGGTTTCGCCAAAGCCCATCGTGCCGAACCGCTCCAGCGCGGTGATCCAGGCATCGGGGGCGGCGGGCACCACCGTGCTCAAATATCCATCCGGTATGCGCCCGCCGTGATCCTGCCGAAAACGGTCGGCGGAAGCCGCCTTCGGCCAGTGGCCGAGACCGGTGATCGTCACGACCTCGCCTGTATCGGCCGTGCGGATCATGATCGGCGCGACGCCGGCAAAATTGACCATATCGCTTTGCACGACGGCCATGGCAATGCCGCCGGCGACCCCGGCGTCCACAACGTTTCCCCCGGCTTCAAGAATCTGGAAGGCCGCCTGAGCCGCCAGATAATGACCGGCAGCCGTGGCGTGCCGGGTTCCCATCTTTCGGACCCGGTATTTCGACACCATTGAGATTGCCTGCACTCCCCCGCCGCCTAAGGGATCATGGCGCCTTTGAAACGCTACGCGGCAGCGTGTTCTCGTCCGTCCGCGCCTCGTAGCGCAGGCCCTTGCGCAGCGCCCAGGTATTGATCTGAAAGTGCAAGGGGATCGCCGCGTAGTCGCCAATGGCGATGGCGGTCGCTTCGCGCAGAAGCTGTTCGCGTTTGCCATCCTCCATCGTGATCAGGGCCTCCTGCATCACGGCATCGAAATTGGCGTTCGAATAACGACCGCGGTTGAAAGCGCCGGCTCCAGTCTGGGCGTTATACGTGCTGAGCACGCCGTTGAGCGGCGATGATGCTTCGCCGGTATCGGAGCCGAAGGCATAAAACGCGAAGCTGAACTCAAGGCGCGAAGCGCGGGTGAAGTAGACGCTCGCCGGCAGTATCGCCACCTCGGTCTTGATGCCGATCTGCGTCAACATCTGGGCGATGGATTCAGTGATGCTGGCGTCGTTGGGATAGCGATCGCGGGGGCTATGGATAGTGACGCGAAAGCCATAGGGATAGCCGGCCTCGGTCAGTATTTTTTTTGCACCAGACGCGTCAAATTTTTCCGCTTTCAACGACGGGTCATGACCAAAGAAACCCTCCGGAACGATCTGACCTGATGCAACGGCGCCCCCATCCATGATGCGTTCGACGATGGCGGGCCGGTTGATCGCCATCGAGATCGCCTTGCGGACTCGCGCATCCCGCAGCGGGTTAGGCCAGAGCGCGGTTCCATCATTGGCCTTCACGAAAGGCGATATATGACGGCTGCTATCGAGCGCGAAGTATATCAGCCGGTTCGACGGCGATTGGCTCAGTGCGACGTTTGAATTGCGCTTGAGTTGTGCGATGTCAACGAGGGGTACGTTGTCGATCAGGTCGACCTGTCCGCCCAGCAGGGCCGCGATGCGCGACGCGTTGGATGCGATGGGTCGGAAAACGACGCGGTCCCATGGTGTTCGGCCGCCCCAATACTCCTTGTTTTCTTCGAAAACGATCCGGTCGCCTCGGACCCACTCAACCAGCTTATAGGGCCCTGTGCCGATGGCGGCGGGTCCGGTGTTGTAATTTTCTGTCGTCGCGTTTTCGCCGTGTTTGCGGGAAACGATTGCAAAGGTCGCGAGATCATTGAGCATCAAGGGATTGGGCTTGTCGGTCGTCACCCGAATTGTAAGGTCGTCCACCTTTGTGACGCGCTTTCCCAAGGCATAGCTGCCATAGCCGCCCGGGCTGCCCGGGACGTTGGGGACGCGCCCGACCGTGAAGATGATGTCATCGGCGGTGAAGGGCGATCCATCGTGCCATTTGACGCCTTCGCGAAGCTTGAATTCCCAGGTCTTGTCGTCAATGGCTTTCCACGCGACGGCGAGGCCCGGTCCGAGTTGCTGCCTGTGATCGCGGGTGATGAGAAAGTCGAAGACCTGACGCGCGATTTGCAGATTCGGTTGGATGTTATGGAAATGGGGATCGAGCGAGCTCGGTTCGACGGCAAGCCCGATGCGGAGCGTTTCGGTGGCGGCGGTGGTGCCAAGGCAAACTGCGGCGGCGAAACCAAGCAATGCCGTACGAAATGTCCTCATGATAATCTCCTTCGCGGCGGGATGGCGTCCATACTAGTCCAGAAAGCGAAACGCAGGAGAGAATCAGAATCGATCCCCTATTTCTGAAGCCTAGGGTTGAGCACGTTACGCAGTTGATCGCCCAATAGGTTGATGCTGACGATCGTGATCAGCAGGGCAATGCCGGGAAAGAAGCTGATCCAGTAACGGCCGCTCAAGATGAATACAAAGCCATTGGCGATCAGAAGTCCAAGGGACGGTTCGGTGGGGGGAAGCCCGAGCCCCAGGAACGACAAGGTCGCTTCCAAGGCTATGGCGTGGGCGCTTTGGATGGTGGCGACGACGATGAGTGGCGGCAGGCAATTGGGCAAGAGGTGACGGAGTAGGATTCGCAGATGGCCCAATTGGAGGCCTTGTGCAGCTTCGATGTATTCCTTCTGCATCTCGACCAGCGCCGCGGCTCGAACCGTACGCGCATAGTACGCCCATTGCACGATGATGAGCGCGACGATGATCTTCCCCACACCCTGACCCAGGAAGGCCAGCAGCAACAGTGCAATCAATATCGTGGGAAAGCTAAGCTGGATATCGACGACGCGCATGACAAGCGTCTCGACCCGGCCGCCGAAATAGGCGGCGATCAAGCCGATCATGGTACCTATGGCAACCGCGATCAGCCCGCTGGAGATGCTAACGGTCAGGCTTGTGCGAAGGCCGTAAAAAATGGCGCTCAACATGTCGCGGCCTTGGCCGTCTGTGCCCAAGAGATAGTGGACGCCCCGCGAACCCGTCGTCCCCGGCGGTAGGCGGTTGTCGAGAATGGTCAGTTGCAGCAGGTCATTTGGATTGGTCGGCGATATGAAAGGGGCGAAGATTGCAATGAGCACGACGATGGAAAGAACGACAAGCCCGGCCAAGGCGATCTTGCTTTCCGCGAATTCTTGGGCGAATCGGAAAAGGGCGCTGGGCGCCAGGGGAGGGGTAACGTCGGCCGATTTGGCTGCGGCGGCACTCACCCCGCGCTCCTTTGATAGCGAATGCGAGGATCGAGGAGAGAATAGACGATATCGACGATTAAATTGATGATCACGAACATCGTCACGGTAATCATCAGATAGGCCACGATGACCGGGCGATCGAGCACCTGAATCGAGTCGATGATCAGCTTGCCCATGCCGGGCCATGCGAAAATCGTTTCGGTCACGACGGCAAAGGCAATGAGGTTGCCAAGCTCTAGGCCGGTCACGGTGACAACGGGGATCAAAACGTTCTTCAGGACGTGAACGAGAATCACGCGCCGCCCGGTGAGGCCCTTGGCATAGGCAAATTTGATGTAGTCCATCAACAGAACTTCGCGAACGCCCGCCTGGGTGAGCCGGATCACAAGGGAGATGTTGAAGAGTGCGAGGTTGAGGGCGGGCAGGGCCAGGTGCGACAATCCTTCGAGGGTAAGGAAGCTTACGGGAATACCGAAGAAAGGGACGGTCGGGCCACGCCCGGTCGGCGGCAGCCAGCCGAGTTCGACGGAGAACAAGATAATGAACATGGTTCCGACCCAGAAGGTCGGCAGGCTGAATCCCAGAATTGAGCCGGCCATGATCGACTTGCCGATCATGGCATCCGGCCTCAAGCCAGCCCACAAGCCGAGAGGAATGCCGATCGAGATGGACAGCGCCATCGCCGAGAACGCAAGCTCGAGTGTGGCCGGGAGGCGCTGGACGATCAGGTCGACCGCCGTGGCGCCCAGGACATAGGACGTGCCGAGCCGCCCATGCAACACGTTCCACAGGAAGATCAGGTATTGCTGAAAAAGGGGTTTATCCAATCCCAATGCGGCGACGGCCTGCGCGTGACAGGCCTGATTGCAGTCCGGACTGACCAGAATATCGACGGGATTGCCAATCACACTGACGCCGAAGAAAACGATCAGCGTCACGATCAAAATGGCCACGCCGGCCTGCATAAGCCGCCGAAGGATAAAGGCGCTCATTTCCGCAGCCTTGATCGGACGCTGGACGCATCCATACGCGTTGCGAATCCTTTTGCCGACACTGTTGAACTTGTCGGGCCTAGGGACTAATCCCCCAAACGCCTTATATTGCTTGGCTCCGGTGTCCCTGGCAATTTTGAACTGCCGCTCTCGAGTGTAACCGGAAACCTAGCCGAATGCCTGCTGCCAGATTCGACGCAACTGTTCCTGGGGCAGGTTGGCGATCGATCCGGTCAGATGCTCGAACAGTGGCAGTTGAACATCGATCTGGCTCGCCAAAGCCAGGCTGCAAGCCAGATCCTTGCGGCAGATGTCAACGTGCCCCTGCATTCGTGTCGGGTCGTCGGCGATCGCGCCGTAAACGGCGCGGCGCGCGTTCCAGTCTCTCGTATAGGCATTGCGGCCCGAGCTTGCGTCCATGATCTCGATCAGCCGCTCAAGGTCCATGCCATGCCCGCGCGCCAGGGTCATCACCTCGGCGACTAGGAGCAGGTTGGTCACGCCGATCATGTTGTTCATGATCTTGGTCAGCGCACCATGAGACAGTGCGCCGCAATGAAAAATTTGCTTGCTCATGGTTTCGAAGATCGGACGCAGCGCGTCCAAGTCGGTCAAACTGCCGCCGACCATGATGCTGAGGGTGCCGGCCTCCGCTCCCGCCAGCCCGCCGCTGACGGGGGCATCGACCAGGCGGGCGCCCTTTTCCGACAGCGGGCCGGCTATGGCGAGGATGGTTTTGGGCAAGACAGTACTCATGACCGTGACCATCGGAGCCGCTAACGAGTCGATGCCCGTGAGCAGGCCGTTCGGTCCAAGCACGGCGTCGGTTAATTGCGCATCATTGGCCACCATCAGGATCACGGCATCCTGGGTGCCGCACGCGGCGGGGTGCTGGACTACCGTGGCCTGACCCATGAAGGCGTCGCGCGCGCCTTGCGCTGCATCGTGGATGGTGAGTTCATGGCCAGCAGCTATCAAGCGCCGTGCCATGCGGGAACCCATGCTTCCCACACCGATGAAGCCGATGCGCCGCATGCTGATCCTCCCTGGCGACGCGCGGCGATCGAGCCGCTATCGCGTGAATTTGAGCGCGGGTGCCACGAAGCGCCCGGCACCGTCGGCGTGCAGCACCTCGCCATTGATGAAGTCGTTGGTCATCAAGGCAAGCACGGCCTGGGCAACCTCCTCGGGCCGGCCGATGCGCTTCAGCGGCAGGCCGGCGGCCATCCTGGCGATCTGTGCTTCCGGATCGTCGCCTAGCAGGCTCTCGAAGGCGGGCGTTCGCGTATATCCCGGTGCAATTGCGTTGACTCGCAGGGGCGCCAATTCCAAGGCTAAACCGCGGGCCAGACCTTCCGTGGCGCACAGCACGGCATGCTTCATGGCGCCGCCAGGAACAGGCCGTGATCCCAGGCCTCCCGACATGAGGGTGATAGAGCCCGCGGTCATGTGTCGAACCGCGCAGCGTGCCACGTAAACCGGCGCCCAGATGCGCTCTTGCACCAAGCCTTCCAACCGATCCTGGGGCAGTTCCACAAGGTTGCCGAACAGACTGCCGCCACCAGCGAGAAAGACGTGATCGACAATGCCGAGGCGCGCGAAGGCGCTCGCGACATCGCTTTCCCGTGTGATGTCGCCGACGAAGGCGTCGCCGCCGCCGATCAACGTCCGCGCCGCATCAAGGCGCGTCACGTTTCGCCCGGTGATGGTCACCACGGCGCCGAGCTCGTGGGCCAGCCGCGCCGTGGCCAACCCGATTCCACTGCTACCGCCCAGCACCAGGACTCGCCGGCCGTGCATCTCGCCCATTTTTCTTGCCTCTATGGCGTGGGGAGCAGATCAGCCATGGTCGCGCTCATGCCTCGATGGTGTCGAATTTTGCCGGCATGATGATCTCCACGACCTCGCGATCATCGGAGTATTCGAGCACCTCATGGACCATGCCGGGCGGCTGTGTCCATGAACTGCCCTCCTTCATGGTGATGACACCATGGCCTTCGAACCACATGGTCTGCCAGCCCTTCAGCATGTAGACGAACTGGAAATTGACGTTGTGTTTGTGGCGACCACCGGTGTCGCCCTTCTTGCAGGGCTCCTTGGTGCGCACAACATGGGCCTTGACCATGCCACCCGTCGCCTCAATGACGCCGAGATCGCGATGGATGTTGTAGTCGCGCAATCCGGTGCCGGACTTGAAGGATTTGTCGTCTAGGTGGCTGACCGCGAATTTTTGCTGCAGCCACTTATTGTCTTCTTCAGGCATTGGTACCTCCCTTGCCGGGAACGGCTCAGCGGCAGGCAGCGCGCCGGTCGGACATCACGGATTTATCAGGCGGACTCTACCAGTTGGCGCGCCGCGAATGTATTCAATTTCGCGCCATCGGCGATCGAGCGACTGGGGTTAGACAGCGGCATCCACCCGTACCCATTTCTGTAGCGACCGCAGATCGACGGGCGGCGGTTCGTTCGGATGGAAGCGCGGCCATGTCGTGAAGGCGACCTCGCCGACATAGATGTCGCCGTGGGAATCGACGGCGATGCCGTGCGGCGACATGAATTGGCCAGGCGCCAGGCCGGGAAGCGGTGCGCCGATCCGCGCCAGCGGCTTGCCCTCATTGGTGACGATGCTGACGCGGGCCCCCAGATTTGGCGTGCGCAGGTTAACGGCAAGCGCCGGCGCCAGCTCGCCGATATAGCAGATCGGCTTGGGGCCGGGCGCCATGAACAGCGCGCATGGTCGGTGCAGATTGTTCCATTGAGTCTCGTAGACGCCCGCGCCGTCGAACACCTGGACGCGGTGGTTCTCGCGGTCCGCCACATAAATCCAACCCTCGTCGTCGCAGCAGATATTGTGAGGCAGGTTGAACTGTCCGGGGTCAGTGCCGGGCTCGCCCCAGGACATCAGAAATCGGCCGTCCGGCGCGTATTTGTGCACGCGCGAATTGCCGTAACCGTCGGACACGTAGATGTCGCCGCCCGGAGACAATGCCGTGTGGGTGCAGCGATGGAACGGGTCGCCGCTCATGCACGGCGCAGGCTTGCCCGGTATGCCGATTTCGAGCAGCACCCTGCCATCGAGCGTACATTTACGCACGGTGTGGTCGCCCTCATCGGTGCAGTAGATCGTGTCGTCCGGCCCGACATGGACGCCATGGGGTCGGCGGAATATCCCTTCGCCCCAGGAGCGGAGAAAATTGCCGTCGCGATCGAACACGATCATGGGGTGGGCGCCGCGATTGAAGATATAGACGCGATCTTGCCGATCCACGCCGACCGCGGCGACGTCGTTGAACGACCAGCCCTCCGGCAACTTGCCCCAACCCTCGTCGAGCCGGTAGGTGTGATGTCCGGAACCCATGATTACGGGCATGGCGGTTTCTCCTGAACGGCACGCGGCGGCCGCGCCGCCATCGGATCAGATTGCGTCATCGATCCCGCGCAGCAGGGCCAGGGCCTGCCGCTCCCCGGAGCGGCCCGGCCGCGCCATAACATGCTCCAGCCCAATCAGGCCCCGGTAGCCGCGCTGCTTGATGAAGCGAAGAATATTCGGATAGTTGAGTTCGCCGGTTCCGGGTTCGGTGCGACCGGGGTTGTCGCTGACTTGGATAGCCGCGATCGCGTCCCAAGTTCGCGCCAGGTTGTTGATCACATCGCCATCCATCACCTGCACATGGAAAATGTCGAACACGAGACGGACGGCCGGGCTGTTCACAGCCTTGACGACCCCATAAGCGTCCAGGATGCGATGCAGCAACCGGCCCGGCACGCGCGTCTCGCTGGTCGATTCCAGGCAGATGATCACGCCGGCTTGCTCGGCGATGGGAGCCAGCTCCCTGAGGTTATCGACCATGCCGGCTAGATCGAGAGCCAGCGGCACGCGCAGGTCGCGCCCGCTCGATGTCGTAAGATGCCGTCCGCCCACGCGTTTGGCGGTCTCGATCGAGATCCGCAATTCCCGCAACAAGCGCGCGCGTGTGTCGCGGTCACGCGAGCCCCAGAGCGGCGGATTCCGCGGCTCGGTCATGTTGACGAAGCAGCCCATTTCAAGCTCGCGCCGCACCAGCTCGCGGCCGATGCGGCGCTGATCGGCGACGGAGCGGAGGTTGAGCTGGTTGTCCTCGATGCCGGCGAAGCCGAGATCGGCGAAGAATCGGATCTGGTCGATCGGATCGGCCGACCCCACGCTCGCGGCATACATGGGATGGTCGAGGCTGGGATAAGCCAGGTGGGGCGCATAGCGCAGCTTCCACGCGGGGGCCGCGATCCGCTCCGCCGCCGGCTGGCCGGCCGTTCCACGATCAGGGCGGCGGATCGCCTTTGCCATGGATCAGCCCCGCGCCTTGGGGGCGGTCTTGGCGCGTGGCCGTCTGGGCCGCTCGCGTTGGCCCCAGCTGGCTTGCGCAAGTTTCGCAACCTCTTCCATCAGCAGCCGCTGCAGCTCATGGCAGGCGAGCGACAGCGGGCGCTGCGCCACCTTGAGCGGCATGAGCGCGGCGGGCAGCGCTAGCTCCGGAATCGGCACGCCCCACAAATCGCCCTGCATCAGTTCCATGTGAACGGCCGATTTGGGCAGGGCGGAATAGCCGAAGCCGCCGAGCTGCGCGATGCGGGGGAAGTATCGTAGCTGCCGAACGTCCATGGGTCAGCGAGGCATCCGCAGGGGAGGCGCATTTTAGGTGGCGGGCGCGAAGCGGGTCAATCGATTGGCGCCGGCCGCGTTGAATCATGTATCGCGCTCCGCACGGCGGGCGGTCATGATCTGAACCGGTACCACCAGCGCCATCAGCCCGATCACCATGATCATAGACAGGGCCGCGGCGCCGGGAAGGTTGGGGTAATCCCACACCATCCAGATCACGGAGGCGCCAACCAGGTTCTTGGTGCTCATCAGCATCAGGGGAAAGGTCAGGTCTCGCGCGCTGTGGGCGACCAGCCAGAGCCAGCAATTCACGATATGGGGCCAAAGCAGGGGCACGATAATGCGGCGCAGGCTGGTAAACCAAGTGGCGCCGCTGATAATGGCGGCATTCTCAAGCTCCCGATTGATCTGGACCAGTGCGCTGATCATGCTGCGCGTGCCGAACGCCACATAGACCGTGACATGCCCGATCACCAGGATGCCGAGGGAAGCGTAAAGCGGCGTTCGCAAGTACATGAGCAGTATGGCGATCGCCATCACGATCGGCGGCACCGCGATCGGCGAAAACGATAACGTGTCGAGCCACTTGCCCAACCGCCCCTCGCCGCGCAGCGAATACCAGCTGACCAACAACGAAAGCACGATCACGGTGGTCGCGCTCAAGAACACCAGCGCGATGGTGTTGGCCAGCGCGCGCCTGACCACCGCTTCCTCAAGAATGTTGTGATAGGCCTGGAGCGATACGGAAAAGAGCTGCGCCAGGGTGGGCACGCGATAGAATGGAAACAAGCTGGCCCACAGCAGGTTGAGCATGGGCAGCAACATGATGACGAAGTACAAGGCGACGCCTGCCGCCGCAACCATTCGCCAGCGGCCGAGCTCAAGCCGGCGCGGACGGTACCCCTTGCCGCCGACCACATTGAAACGCTCGCTGATGCGGATGGCGCGAAAATAGCCCCACATCAACAGCGTCGCCATGACCAGCAGCATGATGCCGAAGGCGGCGGCCAAGCCGTAATTGGGCAATCCACCGACCTCCGGGGAGGCGAGCGTGTAGATGCGCGTGCTCAGTACGGGAATTTGCGCGGTCAACCCGATCACCAACGGCAGGTCGAAGGCTTGGATCATGGTCATGACCAGGAACATGCCGACCGACAGGATGCCCGGTCGCAACAGCGGCAGCGTGATCTGCTGGATCACCGTTCGACGGGAGGCGCCGAGCACCAGTCCGGCGTTTTCCAGCAGGGGGTCCATGTTGCGCAGCAGGCCGCTCAGCATCACGAAGGCGGTTGGTGTCAGCCCGAGACCGCTGATCAGTATGAGCGAACTCATGGAATAGGGCGTGAGCGGCGACAGGTCGAGATCGAGCAGCGATTTCAGGACATTGTTGAGTATCCCGTTGCTCGGGTTGGTCAGCAGAATCCAGCCATAGCCGAACACCAGCGGCGGGATCGCCATCCACGAGAACATCAGCACGCGCACGACCGTACGCCCGGGCAGGTCGGTCCGCTCGGTCAGCCAGGCGATGGCGATGGCGAGCAGCAGGCTGAGAACGACGCTGCCGGTGGCATACACTAGCGTGTTCCAGATCAACCCGATCGTCGCCGACTGGGCAATCAGGTTGCCGTAATTAGCCCAGGTGAAGACGGTAGTCTCGAAGGGCAGCTTGCCCTCCGGGCTGAAGCTGGTGCGCAGCAGCACGACGAGCGGGCCGGCGACCAGGATCACCAGGATGACGAGCAGGGCGATCTGCACGCCCTGCTGCACGGTGACTCGGCGTTTACCGCGGTCGACGTTGGGTCCGATCTCGTCGCCTAGCGCCACCGTCACGTCGGCGCCGCCGCTACGGCGCCGGGATCATCTTCCCTGCGCTGGACGACAGCGCAGCGCTCGACCGGCAGTTCGAGCCACAGGGTCTGGCCCAGGGCCGGTTGGAAATAGACGTCCAGCATGATACGCAACTCAGCATCGCCGATGCGAACCTCTGCCTCGAACGCATCGCCCAGGAAGTGCAGACGGTCGATGCGCGCCTGGAACACATTTGCCGCGCTATCGGGGCCTGACCGCAGAATAATCGCCTGCGGTCGGACCACGACATAAACCTGGGCACCAGCGGTGACGGACTTGGCCGGTGCGCAGCGCAGCACGCCGAAACTGGTCTCAACCTGCACCGCCGTGCCGTTGGTCCCCTGGCCGACTTTGCCAGGAATTAGGTTGCTACGGCCCATGAAATCGGCGGCGAACGCCGTGACCGGGCGCAGATAGACGTCCGCGGGCGAGCCCTGCTGGACCACGGTACCGGCGCGCATAAGCGCGATCTGGTCCGACATCGACAAGGCTTCGAGCTGGTCGTGGGTGACGAATACGGTAGTTATACCCAGCGACTTGACGAGCAAGCGCAGTTCGACGCGCATTGCGTCGCGCAGCTTGGCATCGAGATTGCTGAGGGGTTCGTCGAGCAGCAGCAAGCCCGGTTCATGAACCAGGGCGCGCGCCAGGGCCACGCGTTGCTGCTGTCCACCGCTCAAATGGGGCGAGGGCCGATCAGCATAGTCGGCGAGTTTGACCAGGTCGAGCGTCTGCATGACCCGCTGCCTGACGTCGATGCCACGGCTGCCTCGCTCGCCATGGACGAGCGGGAAGGCAACGTTGTCGAACACCGTCATATGCGGCCAGATCGCGTAGGATTGGAACGTCATGCCGATGTTGCGCCGGTTCGCCGGTACCAGCAGCCGGCGGCGGCTGCAAAACACGACCGTGCCATCCAGCTCGATTTCGCCCGCATCGGGCGTCTCCAGACCGGCGATACATTGCAGCGTCGTGCTCTTGCCGCAGCCGCTCGGGCCGAGCAGGGTGAAGAACTCTCCCTTCGCCACCGTGAAGGAGACGCCGGATACTGCGGCAACGCCGGTACCGCCTTGTTTTGTGGCGTACCGCTTCGCGAGATCGCGGACCGCGATCACATCGCCTCACGGTGACCGGGTCTTGGCACCGCCTGTCACCCGCCCTGGCCGGTCAGCACCTGCTGCATCTTCTTGCGCAGTTCCACCAGGTCGTCGATCGCCTTGGCCGAGACCGGCTTGGCGACTTTGGCGCCGGTCGCCTCGATCTGCGCCTTGAGCATCTTCGACAGTTTGGAGTTGGGATCGGTGGTGCTGGGCAGCGGCTCGAACGGCTCGGCCACCGCTACGCCTTCCGCGGCGAACCACGCGGCGAACAGCCGTCCGGCATTGACGTGCGGCGCCTTCTCGATGACATAGAGGTTCAGCGGCGACAGCGGGATCACGTCGGCGAACAGCTTGAACTTCAGGGGTTCCTTGTTGACCGCGGCGCGCTCGGAGGCGTGGAAGGACGATACGCCCATCGGCGAAGTGCCGGCCGACACGGCGCGCGCCACCGCCGGCGATCCGTTCTCCAGATGAGGACGGTTCTCCATCAGCCGCTTGGCAAGATCTAGCACGGCCTCACCGCCGATGGCGTAGGCGGTCTGGTCGAGCGGCGAGTAGATGAACGAGTTGAGCGCGAACTTGCCGCGCCAGCGCGGATTGGTCAGATCGGTCCAGCGGCTGGGAACGTCTTCATCCTTGATCAGCGTCGGATTCCAGACGATGCCGGAGACCGCATCGAAATAATGCAGGGACAAGCCACTTAGCTCGGGCACATCGTCATACATCGCGGCCTTGATGTTCGGTATCTCCTTGCCGAAGACTTGGACCCAGGGGTAGGGCTTGATGACGCCGGCCTTAGCCATCAGGATGACGCCGTCTGCGGACTCCCCGCCCATGACATCGACGGTGACGGCATTGGCGGCGGCCTCGGCGATGACGCGCCCACGCCCGCGCGTCGCGTTAATCGCTAGAAATTCCGCCTTGATGTTGAGACCGAAGCGCTTGTTGAAGGCATCGAACAAGGCTCGGTAGGTTTTCTGCTCGCCAGGGCTGGAGGCCCAGACGATCAGCTCGCCCTCCTTGCGCGCGGCTTCCAGCACCTGCGTGAAGCTTGGCTGGGATTGGGCAATCGCCTGTGGGATCGCGAAGAGGATGCCGGTCAGTGCGGCCAGCACTATGATGGCGCGGCGTATTCCGACGCTTGATCCTGGCTCCATACTTTTCATGATTCCCTCCCCAGTTCGCTGGCAGTTTAGTCCAGCATAGAATGCTGAACAGGACCCTGTAATCAACTTTATTAGAGCTGTTGCGAAAATGAGGTGATTCCCAAGGGCGGCATGACGTGATTCAAGATGGAAGGGCGTTGGGGGGCCCTTCCAATGGCGAAATTTAGCTGCGCGGGCCTTGTGCGCCGGCGGCCGTTTCGGTCGCTGACCGGGGTAACGCCGGATCGGTTTCGGGCGATGAGCTGGCAGCTCCGTCCGCATTGGAAACAGCGGATTGTGGCGCGCAAGAACCGTTCGGGCCGGCCGTGGGGCGTCGGTGGTCTCGACGATCATTTGCTGGTGCTTCTGATCGTCTATCGCTGCCACATCACGCGGGAATTTCTGGGCTGTCTTTACGGCGTCGACAAAGCGACGATCTGCCGGTCCCTGAAACGGATTGAAGCTCTGGCGGTTGGTGTCCTGGGCGTCGCGCGGCGCGTTGTCGTCAGCGCGCAAGAAGCCGAAGCCCTGATC
>SHVW01000076.1 GCA_009694085.1 Alphaproteobacteria bacterium | reverse complement strand
GGCGACCGCGAGTTCATCGGCGATGTCTGGATGGCCTATCTGCACCGCCAGAACATCCCCTTCATCCCGCGTCTGCGCGAGAACCAGCACGCCCTACGCGAGGGCCATGCCGCCATGTCGATTGCCGCCATCGCACGCCATCTGAGAGCTGCGAAACGAGTAAATCAGGCAATCTCTTAACGCCATTGGGCCGCCGCCGCCCTTGTGCTAGCGTCCCGGCCGAAATTCCTGCAAACCCGCGGCCCGGCCCCGGCGCCGCTCGATCCGGAGATAGATCAGTCATGTACGAAACCCTTGCCATGTATATCGACGGCCAGTGGTGCCAGGGCAGCACGGGCGAAGGCGAAGACGTCGTCAATCCCGCGACCGAGGCGGTGCTGGGCCGGTTGCCCCATGCCTCCACTGCCGATCTGGACAAGGCCCTGGCCGCTGCCAAGAAGGGCTTCGATCTCTGGCGCCGCACCAGCGCCTACGACCGCTCGCGCATTATGGAAAAGGCGGCTGATCTGGTGCGCGCGCGCGCCGACCAGATCGCCACTATCCTCACCATGGAGCAGGGCAAGGTGCTGGCCGAGGCCAAGGTGGAAGTCGCCTCGGCGGCCGACATCTGCGAGTGGTATGCCGAGGAAGGCCGCCGCGCTTACGGTCGCATCATTCCGGGCCGTATCGCCGGGCAGCGCCAGATGGTCGTGCGCGAACCGGTCGGGCCGGTCGCCGCCTTCACGCCCTGGAACTTCCCGGCGGTGACGCCGATCCGCAAGATGGCGGGTGCCTTGGCCGCGGGCTGCTCGATCATCATCAAGGCTTCTGAGGAAACGCCGGGCACCTGCATCGCACTGGTCCGCGCCTTCGTCGATGCCGGCGTGCCCGCTGGCGTGCTCAACCTGGTGTTCGGCGTACCCGATAAGGTGTCGCGCCATCTGATCGCATCGCCGATTATTCGCAAGATCTCCTTCACCGGCTCGATCCCGGTCGGCAAGCACCTGGCGAAGCTGGCGGCCGAGGGAATGAAGAAGGCGACCATGGAACTCGGCGGCCATTCCCCCGTCATCGTGTTCGACGATGCCGACGCCATCAAGGTGGCCGAGGTGGCCGCGGCCGGCAAATTCCGCAATGCCGGCCAGGTCTGCATTTCGCCGACCCGCTTCTACGTCCAGGAGGGCGCCTACGAGAAATTCGTCGGCCGCTTCACCGAGGTCGCCAAGGGATTGAAGGTCGGCAATGGGCTGGAAGCCGGCACCCAGATGGGGCCGCTCGCCAACAAGCGCCGGGTCGATTCGATCATGGGTTTCGTCGCCGACGCCAAGCAGCATGGCGCCACCGTGGCGGCGGGTGGCGAGCGTATCGGCAATCAGGGTTATTTCTACGCTCCCACCGTGTTGACCAATGTGTCGGAGGATTCCCGCATCATGAACGAGGAGCCCTTCGGTCCCGCCGCGCCGATCCTGCCGTTCAAGTCGTTCGACGAGGTGATACAACGCGCCAATCGACTGGAGTTCGGCCTGGCCGCCTATGCCTTCACCAAGTCGGCGGCCACGGCGACCGCCGTGTCGGACGCTCTGGAGAGCGGTATGGTCGGCGTCAACCATCTCGGCATCTCGCTGCCGGAAACGCCGTTCGGCGGCGTCAAGGAAAGCGGCTACGGCCATGAAGGCGGGATGGAGGGGCTCGACGCCTATCTCGTCAGCAAATTCGTGACCCAAATCGGCGCCTGATATTCGCCCCGGACCGGCAGCTCCAGCCAAGCCCCTCGCTTGTGCGGGGCCGTCCGGGCTGCTATGAAACGCCATTGCGGCGCGGCTTGTGCCGCGCGCGCCAGGAGAGACACGGAATGAAAAACGGAACGGTAAAGTGGTTTAATTCCACAAAGGGCTTTGGCTTCATCGCGCCGGATGATGGTTCGAAGGATGTGTTCGTGCATATCAGCGCTGTCGAGCAGGCCGGAATGTCTGGCCTTGCCGAGGGCCAGCGCGTCAGCTTCGACGTGACGCCCGGTCGCGACGGCCGCATCGCCGCGACCAACCTCAAGGCCGCTTGAACGGTCCGGCCCGGCGCGGGGCTCAAATTCAAGGCGGGCCCCATGGGCCCGCCTTTTTCGTTGCGCCCGTTCGCATGACGGTCGACATTTACGCCATCCCGTTCGCTAGAAGACAACTATGGAAAACCAAGCCACACATATCGTTCTTGGACTGCTCGTCTGCGCTATCGGGCTCGGCCTCCTGGCGCGGCGGGTCGCACTGCCCTATCCGGTCGTGCTGGTGCTGGGTGGGTTGGCGCTCGGTTTCGTGCCCGACCTACCCACGATTAAGCTCGATCCCGACTTCGCGCTTACTTTCATCTTGCCGCCAATCCTCTACCAGGCCGCGCTGTTCACGAGTTGGCGCGAATTCCGGGCCAATCTGCGGCCGATCGGCCTGCTCGCCATCGGGCTGGTGATCGCGACGACGCTGACCGTTGCCGGTGTCGCCCATGCGATTGTGCCGGGCATGCCATGGGCGGCGGCCTTCGTGCTCGGCGCCATCGTCTCGCCGCCCGATGCCGTGGCGGCAACCGCCATTCTCAATCGGCTACGCATCCCGCGCCGGATCGTGGCCGTGCTCGAAGGCGAAAGCCTGGTTAACGATGCCAGCGGCCTCGTCATCTACAAATTCGCCATCGCCGCTGTTCTGACCGGGACATTCTCGGTAACCCAAGCCAGCGGTAGTTTCCTGCTTGTCGGTGTCGGCGGCATCGCGGTCGGCTTGGTTGTGGGTTGGATTTTCATTCACCTGCACCAGTACGTGCGCGACGCCATGTTCGAGATCGCGATTTCTCTGGTGCTGCCCTTCGTCGCCTATCTGACGGCGGAATGGGTGCATGTCTCCGGCGTGCTCGCCGTAGTCGCGGCGGGCCTGCTGCGCGGCTGGCACGCGCCGGAAGTATTTTCGGCCGAAACACGCATACAAGCTCAGGCGGTTTGGAACGTCATCATCTTCCTGCTCAACAGCATGGTCTTTATTCTGATCGGGTTGGAATTGTCAGACGTTCTGGACCGCCTGACCCCCTATGGCGCGGGCGACCTGGTCTATTACGCCGTTGCAGTCAGCGTTACGGCGGTTTTGGTTCGATTTGCCTGGGTATTTCCTGCGACCTATCTGCCGCGATGGCTGAGCCGGAGTGTCCGCGAAAGCGATCCGGCGCCGCCCTGGCAGCACATCGTCATCGTGTCCTGGGTGGGTATGCGCGGCATCGTGTCCCTGGCCGCTGCCTTGGCGCTGCCCTATCTGACGCGGGACGGCGCGGCGTTTCCCGCCCGCGACTTGATTGTCTTTCTGTCTTTTGCGGTCATCTTCGCCACGCTAGTGCTCCAGGGCACCACGCTCGGCCCTCTGATCCGTTGGCTCGGCGTCGGCGCCGACAGTTCGGAGGAGGAGGAGGAGCGCCAGGCTCGCATGAAGACAGCCTATGCGGCTGTTGCCGAACTGGACCGCCTTGCGGCCAGCGGCACTTACGAGGGCGACATGGTCGGGCCCGTCCGGGCCGAGTATCACAGTCGCATCAACGATTGCGATGTTGGCAAGGCGGTGCGGGCCGGCACCGATGCCGGCGGCGCCACGGCGGCGCGACGCGCGATCCGATTGCAAGTCGTGGCAGCCGAGCGTAGGCGCCTGATCAAGCTCCGACGCGACCGGTTGATCGGCGACGAAGTGCTGCACCGCATCCAGCGCGAACTCGACCTGGAGGAGTTGCGGCTGTCGTGAGCGCCCCGGGACGCCGCATTCCCATTGCCACCCTGCTGGCGTTCGGGTTCGGTGGCCTGATGCTCTTGGCCGTCGGTAGCGTGTTATTGATGAGCGTCCAGGGTGCGCGGGAAAACAACCGCTCTCTGCTGCGCGACCGGGTCGAGGGGCGCACGCTGATGGCGATCGAGCGGGTGCGTGCCCAGCTCGATCCGGTCCAGGCCCAGGTCGAATACCTGGCGCGCCTGTTCGAAGAACGCCAGGCCGATATCGGCGACGAAGACCAATTGACGCGCTTGCTGTTCGGCGCGGTCTCGGCGACGCCCCAAGTCTTCGGTATGGCGGTCGTTCGGATGGATCTTTCGGCCCTCCGCATCGAGCGCGACAGTGGTGCCATCGTTCGAGCAAGCTGGTCCGACCGCCCGGATATCGTCGAACTCATGGCAAATCTGAGCGCTAAATCGGTCACGCGGTGGTATGGCCCGGTGTGGAGTTCGGCAGTCGGTCACACGCTGCTGTCCATGGTGGTGCCGCTGACGGTGTCTGGCCGCTTGATCGGCATGCTGATGCCGGAAATCACCATTGCCGACGTGTCGCGCTATCTGGCGGCGTTACGCCGCGAAACCGGACAACTCGTGTTCATGCTGCTCGACGAGGAACAGGTGATCGCCCACCCGGGCCTGGCCGACGCTCTGCCGGCGATCGGACCGCTCCGGCTCTTGCCGACCGTGGACGATGTCAGCGATCCCGTTCTAGCCCGCGCGTTTCGTGCACCGCGTCGTCCGATGAGCGCGGTCGGCGACTTGCCGCTGAGTCACGGACATATCATCGACATGCCCGACGACTTCTACATCGTTATCTACCGGCGTGAAGCGCTCTATGGCCAGCAGCCCTGGATCGTCGGGACCTACGCGCCCGGTACCGAGGTCGGTGCGGAGGTGCGGCGCGTCTATGCCATCGCAACGATCGGCGGCGTTATGCTCGTGTTGGCGGTTGGGCTGACCATGTGGATCGGCCGCCGGATCAGCCGGCCGATCGGCCGCCTCGCCCAGGCCGCGCGTCAGGTCGAAGGCCTCGACTTCCAAGCGGTCGACCGCTTGGCCCCGAGCCGGGTGCGCGAGATCGATGAGGCGGCGCGCGCCTTCAACGCCATGGCAGCTGGACTCGCCTGGTTCGAAACCTATTTGCCGCGCGCGCTTGTGCGCCAACTGCTCCGACGCGGCGATCACCAAGCCGTTGCGTCGGAGGAGCGCGAAATCACTGTCATGTTCACCGATATCGTCGACTCCTCGATCTTTGCCAGCCGGCTCAGCCGCTTGGCGCTCGCCGAGTTTCTCAATTGTCATTTTACGCTCGTCGGCGGCAGTGTGGATAAGTCCGGCGGCACCATCGACAAATATACCGGCGACGGCGTCATGGCATTTTGGGGCGCGCCGATCGATCAACCCAACCATGCCCGGCGCGCCTGCCGGGCTGCACGGCGCATCGCCGCGCGCATCGCCACCGACAACGACGCGCGGCGGCGCGTCGGTTTGCCGATTGTGCGGGTTCGCGTGGGCATTCACACCGGCCTGGCGCTGGTTGGCAACATCGGCGCGCACCGTCTCGCAGGGCACACCGAAACCATGGCGCTTTACCGCCTGGTTTTTTAGCCGATCGAGGGAGGCACATCATGGCTCGCGTGAAAGGTATAGACCATCTGGTTATCCGGGTCGGCAATTACGTCCGCTCCCGGCGCTTCTACGATGCCGTGCTCGGCTGCATGGGCTTCGAGCGCAAATACGAATACGGCCGCCACGCTGGCTGGAGCAACGGTAAAACCTTATTTTGGATCGGCGAGGCCGACGCCGAGGGCAAGAAGCACAAGCACCGGGCCGGCAATATCGGCTTTCACCATTATGCCTTCGAGTTGGTGCGCCGCCGGGACGTGGACGACCTCTATGCGGTCTTGAAAAAGCAGAAGGTGAGAATGGTGGACCCGCCGGCGGAGTACCCAGCCTATGGCAAGGGATACTACGCCGTCTATTTCCTCGACCCCGATGGGTTGAAGCTGGAGGGCATGTATTTTCCGCCGGCGCGCGTGAAACGGAAAAGCCGGAGCAAAGCCTAGCGCGTCGTTCCATCCTGGCGCCGCCGTGGCGACTCGGCTACGCTGACGAGCAGGTCTTCTCGGCTGCGCTGGGGTGGAGGGCGAGCGATGAACACTCGGATATACCTTTTGGCGTTGTTTCCGGCATTTTGCTTGGCCAATGCCACCCACGCCCAGCAAGGTGGTGAAACCATAGCCATTGGTGCCGCCGACATTGCCGGCGTCGTCACCGGGCCGGCTGGATCGGAAGCCGGCGTTTGGGTCATCGCGGAAACCCATGACCTGCCCACGCGCTTCATTCGCGTCGTCGTCACCGACGAGCGCGGCCGACACCTCATGCCCGACCTGCCCAGAGCGTCCTACGATCTCTGGGTGCGCGGTTATGGGCTGGTCGATGGGCCTAAGCAGAAAAGCGAACCCGGCCGGACCGTCAACCTCACGGCCGTGCCGGCACCCGACGCCAAGTCGGCGGCCGAATACTATCCCGCGATTTATTGGTACGCCCTGCTGCAAGTGCCGGCGGCGGGCGAGTTTCCGATCGGAAACACCAGATCCCAGCCCCAGTGGCTGGACGTGGTCAAGACCAATGGCTGCTATACCTGCCACGCGCTCGGCAACAAGGCGACGCGCACGATTCCCGAGGCCCTGGGGAAATTTGAATCCTCCTTCGATGCCTGGATGCGCCGCATCCAGGCGGGCCAGGCCATGACCCAGATGGTCAACGCCATCGGCCGGCTCGATACCCAGCGCGCGATCAAACATTTCGCCGAATGGACCGACCGTATCGCGGCGGGCGCCCTGCCCACGGATAAGCCAAGCCGACCCCAGGGGATCGAACGCAATGTCGTCGTGACTCAATGGGACTGGGCAGGGCCGAAAGCCTACCTGCACGACGAGATCGCGACCGACCGGCGCAATCCCACGGTGAATGCATATGGGCCGCTCTATGGCGCGCCTGAGGAGAGCACGGATTTCCTACCCATCCACGACCCGCGCCGCCATGTCGCCTCGACCCTGAAAATGCCGGTGCGCGATCACAAGACGCCATCGTCGAAGGACCATCCGCTGGCGGCCTCGCCCTATTGGGGCGAGGAAGCGATCTGGGACAGCCAGGCCAGCATCCATAATCCGATGTTCGACGAGAAGGGCCGGGTCTGGTTCACCTCGCGCATCCGACCGGCCGAGACGCCGGCATTTTGCCGTCAGGGCTCCGATCACCCCTCGGCCCGCCTGTTTCCGATCGAGCGCTCGACCCGACAGCTTGCCCTGTACGATCCGGCTTCAACCAAATTCACCCTGATCGATACGTGTTTCCAGACCCATCATCTGCAATTCGCCGAGGACGCCAACAACACGTTGTGGACTAGC
The DNA here is from genome assembly GCA_009694085.1 of Alphaproteobacteria bacterium. Classification (GTDB taxonomy): domain Bacteria; phylum Pseudomonadota; class Alphaproteobacteria; order SHVW01; family SHVW01; genus SHVW01. The sequence goes on along the minus strand of SHVW01000076.1, from coordinate 10,602 downwards.
GCCGGCGGGCCCGGCGGCGGTGTGGTCGGTTGGCTCAACCGCAAAGTGTTCGAGGAGACCGGCGACGAAGCCAAGGCCCAGGGTTGGACTGCGCTGATCCTCGACACCAACGGCAATGGTAAGCGCGACGACTATGTCGAGCCCAATCAACCCATCGATCCGGCCAAGGACAAGCGGATTGCTGCGGCCTTTTATGGCGTGTCGCCCAACCCGGCGGACGGCGCGATCTGGGGCTCGGTGCTGGGGTTCCCCGGTTCGATCGTGCGTCTCGACCCCGGCGCCAATCCGCCGGCCACTGCGCTGGCCGAGGTTTGCGAGCCGCCCCTGCCGGGCTACTCGCCCAGGGGCATGGATATCGACCGCAACGGCGTCGTATGGGTATCGCTTGCCTCCGGTCATTTCGGCAGTTTCGACCGGCGCAAATGCCGGGGCCCGTTCAATGGGCCGACGGCCACAGGCAAGCATTGCCCGGAGGGCTGGACACTCTATCCCTTCCCCGGCCCGCAATTGGCCGGCGTGACCGAATCCGGCAGCGCTGAGGCGAGCTATTACGCCTGGGTCGATCAGCACGACACCTTCGGCCTCGGCCGCAATGTGCCCATCGCCACGGGCAACGCCAATGAATCCCTGCTCGCCCTGGTGGACGGCAAATTCGTCAATCTGCGCGTGCCCTATCCCATGGGCTTCTATGCCAAGGGGATGGATGGGCGGATCGACGATCCCAATGGCGGTTGGAAGGGCAGGGGGTTGTGGTCGACTTACGCCACCCGCGCGCCCTTCCATGTCGAGGGTGGCAAGGGCACGACCAGCAAGGTCGTGCAGTTCCAATTGCGGCCCGATCCCCTAGTGCGATGACGGCGTTTTGAGGCTTGCCCAGGGGACAGATGCAGCCCGCCATCCTTACGGTCAATGCCGGCTCGTCCAGCCTGAAATTCGCAGCCTTCGCCCAGACGGCGGAGCCGAGTTTGCTGTTGCGCGGCAGTATCGAAGGCGTCGGCACGGCACCGCGCTTCGCTGCCGAGGATGCCAACGGGTGTGCTCTGGCTGGCCCGCCCGACGTGCTGGCCATTGCCAATCATGACGATGCCATCGCGCGCTTCCTCGATTGGCTGGCGGAGCAGGGTGGGCTCGATCTTCGCGTCGCCGGCCATCGCGTCGTCCATGGCGGGGTGACGCGTACGGCCCCGGCGCGCGTCGATGGCGCGCTGATCGAGGAATTAACGGCCCTGGCGCCCCTGGCACCGCACCATCAGCCGCACAATGTCGCAGCGATCCGCGCGTTGACCCGACGCGTGCCCGATCTGCCCCAAATCGCCTGTTTCGACACCGCCTTTCATGCCAGCCAGCCCGCCATGGCCCGGCGCTATGCTCTGCCGCGCGAGCTGGAGGAGGCCGGCATCCGTCGCTACGGGTTTCACGGCCTGTCCTATGAATACCTCGTCGGTGTTATGCCCGGGATCGTCGGGCATATGCCCCGGCGCCTGATCGCGCTTCATCTCGGCAACGGCGCCAGCCTGTGCGCGATCCTGGATGGGCGCAGCGTCGCCACCACCATGGGCTTTTCCACCATCGAGGGGTTGATGATGGGCACGCGCGCCGGCTCGATTGATCCGGGAGTGCTGCTTCATCTCATGCGCGAACACGGCATGGGTCACGAGGCCTTGACCGATCTGCTTTATAACCGCGCCGGGTTGAAAGGCGTATCGGGTATCAGTTCCGACATGCGCGTGCTGTTGGCGAGCGCGGATCCCCGTGCGGCCGAGGCGATCGAACTCTATTGCTATCGCATCGTGCGCGAGATCGGTGCGGCGGCGGCGGCGCTGGGCGGTGTCGATGCGCTTGTTTTCGCCGGTGGCGTGGGCGAGCGCGCGGCACCGATCCGAAAACGCATTCTGGCCACCCTTGGCTGGCTCGGGTTGGAGTTGGACGACGCCGCCAATTCAGCCGGCGCCCAGCGCATCACGACGCCGTCGAGTGCGACCAATGCCTGGGTTGTGCCGACCAATGAGGAACTGGTGATCGCGCGCCAAGCGCGAGCGGTCTTGCAGGCTGGAGCCAATTGATGTTTGTAGGGGCCGGCAAGGCTAACGGGAGAGTGTAGCAATGGGTGCGACTGCGATGGCGCGCGACGGTGCGAACGAGGCCGGCTTGGCCGTAGCCGAGTTGATCCGCCGCGCGCGCGCCGCCATGGACGATTTCGCCGACGCCGATCAGGCGCGGGTGGACGAGGCGGTGACGGCATTGGCCTGGTCGATCTACGAACCCGGCCGGGCCAGGGAATTGGCCGAATTAGCGGTCAAGGACACGGGCATGGGCAATGTCCGGGACAAGATCACCAAGAACCAGCGCAAGACCTTCGGCACGCTGCGTGACCTGATGCGGGTTAAAACCGTTGGCATTATCGAGGAGGACCAGGCGCGCGGCCTGGTCAAATATGCCAAGCCTGTCGGTGTGGTCGCCGCCATCTGCCCCTCGACCAACCCGGCCGCCACCCCGGTCAACAAGGCCATGATGTCGCTGAAGGGCCGCAATGCCGTGGTCATCGCGCCGTCGCCTGCCGGGGCGGAGGCGACGCTGGCGACCGTCAACCACATGCGCGCGGAGCTTGAGCGCATCGGCTTGCCCCCCGATCTGGTGCAGTGCTTGCCCTTGCCGGTGTCGAAAGAATTGACTCAGGCGTTGATGGAGGCGGCCGATCTGATCGCCTGCACGGGCTCTCAGGATAATGTGCGCCGCGCCTATCGTTCGGGCACGCCGGCCATTGGGGTCGGCGCGGGCAATGTGCCTGTGATCGTCGATGCCTCCGCCGATCTCGACGAGGCCGCGCGCAAGATTTGCGCCTCCAAGACCTTCGACAACGGGACCTCCTGCTCATCGGAAAACTCGGTCGTCATTCTCGATGCGATCTACGAACCGGCATTGGTGGCGTTGCAACGCGCCGGCGGTTGGCGCGCCAGTGCGGCGGAGAAGCAGCGGATCGAATCCCTCCTGTGGATCGGCGGCAAGCTCAACCGCAAGGTCATCGCGCGCGATGCCGATGCGGTCGCGCGCGTCTTTGGGTTGCCCGAGGCCGCCGAGCAATGCCGTTTCTTCATGGTGGAGGACGAGGGCATCGGCCCGGCCTATCCCTTTTCCAGCGAGAAGCTATCGCTGGTCATGACGGTCTATCGCGCACGCGATTTCGACCATGCCGCCGATCTCGTGCGCCGTATTCTCGACCATCAGGGACGCGGCCATTCCTGCGGTATCCATACCAAAGATATGAACCATGCGCGCCGGCTGGCTGAGACCCTCGACGTCGTGCGTGTGCTGGTCAATCAGGCTCACACCTTCGGCAATGGCGGCAGCTTCGACAACGGCTTGAATTTCACGCTGTCCATGGGCTGCGGCACCTGGGCGAAGAACAGCATCAGCGAGAATTTGAACTGGCGCCACTTCATCAACGTGACCCACCTGTCCACCACGATTCCCGAGGACAAGCCGAGCGAGGAGGATTTGTTCGGTGCCTATTGGTCGCGGTATGGACGTTAGGGCCGATCGATGAACTTCGAGGAACACGCGGCCAAGCGCCTGATCGCCGGTGCCATCGCCACGCCGCCCGGCCGCTTGTGCGCGACGCCTGTTGAGGCGGCCGATGCGGTCGCCGCGATCGGGCCGGCCGCGATCAAGGCCCAGGTGCCCGCAGGCAAGCGCGGGAAGGCGGGCGGCATCAAGCTGGTCGCCACGCCCGAAGAGGCGGAAACGGCGGCGCGCGCCATCCTCGGCATGACCATTGGCGGTCACTGGGTCGAGCGCGTGTTGGTCGAGGGCAAGGTGGAGATCGCGCGCGAATGCTACGCCGCCGTGCTGAACGATCCGGGATCGAAGGGGCCGCTCGTGCTGTTCTCGACCGAGGGCGGCATGGATGTCGAGGAAATCGCGGCGACCAGGCCCCAGGCGCTACGCCGCCACGCCGTCGATATCCGCGCTGGATTCGACCGGGCAGCGGCGCTGAATCTGCTAGATGGATTGAACGTGGGCGCCGCCGTCGCCGATACGCTGGCAGCCCTCTATAAACTCTATCGCGACCTCGACGCCGAACTCATTGAGATCAACCCGCTGGCGATCGCGAAGTCGGGCCAAGTCGTGGCGCTGGATTGCAAACTCGCCATCGACGATGGCGCGCTCGACCGCCATCCCGGTCTCGCCGCGCAGGGCACGCCGGACAAGCTGACGGCGATGGAAGCGCGCGGTCAGGAACTCGGCCTCAAATTCATCGAACTCGATGGCGATGTCGGCGTGCTCGCCAATGGTGCCGGCCTAACCATGACCACCATGGACACCGTCGCCCATTTCGGCGGCCGGCCCGCCAATTTCCTGGAGATCGGCGGCGAGGCTTATCGCCGGGCCGAGCCGGCGCTGCGCCTGGTGCTCGACAATCCCCGGGTCAAAAGCCTGATCGTCAATTTCTGCGGTGCCTTCGCGCGCACCGATGTGATGGCCGAGGGCGTGGTCAGCGCCTGGCTCGCCCTTAAACCGAAAATCCCGGTGTTCTTCTCGGTTCATGGCACGGGCGAGGACGAGGCGGTGGCGCTGATCCGCGCCAAGCTCGGCATCGAGCCCTACGATCTAATGGAAGACGCGGTGAAGGCGGCGGTCGATGCCGCTCGGGCGGCGGGGCCATGATCGTGCGCCGCCATCATCGCGTGCTCGTCCAGGGCATCACGGGCCAGCAAGGCACGTTCTGGACCGAGAAGATGCAGGGCTGCGGCACCCATGTCGTTGGCGGCGTCAATCCGAAGAAAGCAGGCACCGTCCATTGCAACGTGCCCGTCTTCGCCTCTGCCGGTGAGGCGGCAAAGACTCACCCCTTCGATATCGCCGTTGGGTTCGTGCCGCCCGCTGGCGCCAAGGCCGCCGCACTCGATGCCATCGCGGCCGGCGCCAAGCTGCTCGTCATGTTGACCGAGCACGTCCCCGTCCATGACGTGATGGTGGTGATGGCGGCGGCCAAATCGGCAGGTGCGCGCGTCGTCGGCCCGAACACGGCGGGGCTGGTGACACCGGGCGAAGGCTTCGTCGGCATCATGCCCGGCTTCAACGACCGCGTGTTCAAACCAGGCCGCATCGGCGTGATCTCGCGCTCGGGCAGTTTGGGCACGCTGATCTGCCTCAAGTTGGTCAATGGCGGCTTCGGCCAATCCGCCTTCCTCGGCATCGGCGGCGACCCCATCATCGGCACGACGACGCTGGACGCGCTCCAGGCGCTCGACGCCGATCCCGGCACCGACGGCGTGGCGATCGTCGGCGAAATCGGCGGCGCCATGGAAGAGGCGGCGGCGGAATATGCCGCTACGATGAAAAAACCGGCGGTGGCCTTCATCGCCGGCCGCGCCTCGCCGCCGGGCAAGAAAATGGGCCATGCCGGCGCCATCGTCACCGGCGATAAAGGTAGCTACGAGTCCAAACGCAAGGCGTTGGAGAAAGCGGGCGTGGCGGTGGCGGATACGCCGGCCGGGGTGGCGGCGTTGATGCGACAGGGGCTTGCATCATAGAGAGCTGGCCTGGTGAATTTGGACAGTAGGATGAGTGGATATTCTGCCTGAATGCGGCAAAGATTGGCCCAGATCAGGAGAGAACATGACGAAGCGCACACGCCGGAGCCATGTCCCGGCATTCAAAGCGAGGGTGGCTTTGGCTGCCATCAAGGGCGAGAAGACGCTGGCCTAGCTGGCGCAGTTTTTCGATGTTCACCCGAACCAGATCACGACGTGGAAGGGTCAGCTTCTGGAGGGGGCGGGGAGTGTTTTCGGGCCGATGCCTCGCATGCCCAGCGGTACCGCAGATCGATTTGAAGGCGCTGCATGCCAAGATCGGGGAGCTGGCGCTGGAGAATGATTTTTTGTCTGGCGCGCTCGGCAAGGCCGGCTTGCTGAGCGCAAAGCGATGATCGACCGCAGCCACGGCCTTTCCCTATCCCGGCAGGCGGAGGTTCTGAAGCTCAGCCGCGCCGGCGTCTGTTACAAGCCCGGGCCGGTATCGGCCGAGGCGCTGGCGATCATGCGCCGGATCGATGAATTTCATCTGGACTACCCTTTCGCGGGTAGCCGGATGTTGCGCGACCTTTTGCGCGCCGAGGGTGTCGGGATCGGCCGCCAGTGGGTCGCGACCCTGATGAAGCGCATTGGGATCGAGGCGATCTACCGCCGGCCGAGCTGGCGAGCGGCCAGATCACGCTGCGCAAGGTCGACGGTTGGCAGAGCCTTCACCATCTCCCTGCCGAGCAAAACCTTGAACTTGCCACTTGAACGGACAATCTATCGATGGGAGATGACCGTCACCGGCAATTTCCACCAACTTCGCGACGCGACCCCTGGATCCGCCTTGCCAGCCCGCGCGGCGATTGGCTATGGTCAAAAGTAGTTTGCAATTCGGGTGGAGGCGATTTCGTGCCACCGGGGGCCGAGGCGATTGCCGACGAGACGTTGCTCGCCCTGTTGGCTTATTGGCGAGACAAGCGAGGCGCGCGACGGTTTCCCAGCCGCGCCGACGTCGATCCGGCCGAGATTCCAGCGCTTCTGCCCCACATCATCTTGACCGACGTCATGCCCGATGGGCGCTACCGCTATCGCTTGACCGAAACCTCGGTAGATACTAACGTCACGGTTGTATTGGCCGGTAAATACTTCGAAGAGGCGTTCACCGAACGCACGTATATTAACTATATCAACGGCCTCTATCGATTGCGTCGAGCGCGGTCAAATCATCTACACGGAGGGTGAGTTCCGGGTCGACCGCGAGGTTAGTGTTTGTCGCGTGAAGCGACTGGGATTTCCCTTGTCGAACGACGGTGCGCGCGTCGACGTGGTACTCGTCGGCCAAGTCTATCAGTTCGGCAATATCGCGCGCGGATTTCACGATCGGCAGGACCATCGAACTTGGCAAGAAACTCTTCGCTGCCTCATCGACCCGGCGACGCTTTGATCCGATCCCTCGACATACGGCGAAGGGCGGCCCTATAGTGTGCGGTGGCGCGCCGTTACGCCGTTGGGGGGAAGCATGTGTCGCTGGCTAGCCTATTCCGGGCGGCCCGTTTCTATGGACACGCTGTTGTTCAAGCCGGGCAATTCGTTGATCCGCCAGAGCCTGTCGGCCCAGCGCGGCGTGGTGCCGACCAATGGCGATGGCTTCGGGTTGGGTTGGTATGCCGATCTGCCCGCACCCGGCCTGTTCCGCGATACGATGCCGGCGTGGAACGACGCCAATTTGCATAGCCTGTCCCAACAGATTCGCTCGCCGCTGTTTTTCGCTCATGTTCGCGCGTCGACCGGCACGGCGACGACGCGGTTGAACTGCCATCCCTTTCGCTTCGAGAACTGGCTGTTCATGCACAATGGCAAGATCGGCGGCTATATGCAGGTCCGTCGCGATCTGGAGCATCTGATCCCGCGTGCCTTCTACCCCTTTCGCGAGGGCTCGACCGACAGCGAGCTGTTCTTCTACCTCATGCTCAGTAACGGGTTGCAGGACGATGCGCCGCTCGCCTTTGCTAAGACCACGGCCATGATCCTGGACGTCATGTCGGCCAATCATGTGGAAGAGCCGTTCCGCATGACGGCGGCCTGTTCGGACGGCAAGCGCGTTATCGCGCTGAGGTATTCGAGCGACAATCGCTCGCCCAGCCTGTTCTGGGGCCATGGCTGTGACGTCTGGGTCGAGGACGGCGAGGTTCATTTCAGCGAAGGCCAGGGTTGCGTGCTCGTCCTATCCGAGCCACTCGACGAGGTCGGCGGCTCCTGGCATGAGATCGGCGAATCTGAAATCCTGATCGCACGCGGCGGCGATGTACAGGTCCGTGCCTTCGATCCACGCGGCGGTACGCGCAAGGCGTCGCCGGCGGGCGCCAATGACGACGCCCACCGCTATCTCGGCGCTTGAGAGCCGCACACCCCGTTTCTTCGTCCAACTCCCGGGAAATCGACAATGACGCCGCACTACGCTTTTGGCCAATCGGTCTCGCGCCACGAAGATCCGCGCCTGCTGCGCGGCGATGGGCAATATGCCGCCGACATTGTGCTACCCGGCCTGGCTCATGCCTGCTTCTTGCGTTCGCCCCATGCCCATGCGCGGATTGCGCGCATCGACACGATGGCGGCGCGCGCGGCGCCTGGCGTGCTCGCGGTGCTGACCCATGCCGAGGTAACTGCAGCCGGGCTTGGGACGCTGCCCTCCGACGGCGCGCGCAAGCGGCTGGACGGTCAGGCGTCGTATATGACGCCGCGGCCGCTGCTGGCGGAAACTCATGTTCGCCATGTCGGCGATCCCGTGGCGGCCGTAATCGCCGAAACTCTGGGTCAGGCGGTCGATGCGGCGGAATTGATCGAGGTGGACTACGAGGCCCTGCCGGCCGTCACCGGCGTCGTCAACGCGGCCAAGCCGGGCGGGACCCGCGTATGGCCGGATGTGGCGGATAACATTGCATTCTATTGGAGCGCCGGCGACCGCCCCGCCGTCGACCGCATTCTGGCGGAAGCGCCCCACTCGATCCATCTGGACTTCGTCGTCAACCGCGTCGGCGCCAATCCGATCGAACCGCGTTCGGCCGTCGGCCACTACGATCGGCGCGAGGATCGTTATACCATCTGGACCGGGGTGCAGATGCCCCATGGTCTGCGCAACGCGCTCGCCGAACGCATCTTCAAGCTGCCGGGCAACAAATTCCGCGTGCTGACCCGGGACGTCGGCGGCAGCTTCGGCATGAAGAACGGCGTCTATGCCGAACAACCCCTGGTGCTGTTTGCCTCGCGCTTGATCGGCCGGCCAGTTAAATGGGTGGCGGATCGTGCGGAAACCATGATGTCGGACGAACACGGCCGCGACAACGTAACGACGGCCGATCTGGCGCTGGATGCCAATGGCAAGTTCCTGGCGCTGCGGGTATCGAGCTTGGTCGATATCGGTGCCTATCTCTCGCCGCGCAGCGCAGGTTCGATCGGCAATGCCGGCGGAATCGCCGGCGTCTACACGACGCCGGTCATCTTCGGAGAGATTCTCGGCATCCACACCAACAGCACGCCGACCGGCCCCTATCGCGGCGCCGGCCGGCCCGAGGCGACCTACTGCATCGAGCGGATCGTCGACGTGGCCGCGCATAAACTCGACATCGATCCCGTGGAGTTGCGCCGGCGCAACATGATCCCGGCCTCGGCCATGCCGTACAAGACGGGCTTCGTCTTCACCTATGATTGCGGCGATTTCCGGACCGTGTTCGATAAGGCCCTCGCCGTTGCCGACCATGCCGGCGTACCGGCGCGCCGCGCGGCTGCCAAGGCCGCCGGCAAGCTTTGGGGCGTGGGTGTGTCCTATCCCATTGAAGTAGCGGGCGGTCCCTATGTCGGACCGATTCCGGACATGGCGCATATCACCATCGGCCCCGATGGCTCGACCACGCTCAACGCCGGTGCGACCTCCATGGGCCAGGGCAATGAGACGGCGTTTGCGCAATTGGTTTCGGCCCAGCTCGGCATTTCGCCCGACCGCATCCGGGTCAATCTGGGCGATAGCGATGCGCTGCCCAACGGGCGTGGCAATGGCGGATCTTCGGCGTTGTCAACGGGTGGATCGGCGATCGCCGACGCCGCCATCAAGATCATCGACAAGGCCAAGAAGCTTGCCGCCCATCTGCTCGAAACTGCGGCTGCTGACATCGAGTTCGCAAACGGCCGGCTGGTCGTGGCGGGCACGGATCGCTCGCTCTCTCTCGCCGAGGTTGCGCGCGCCGCCTATGACGCCAAGCGCCTGCCCCCGGGCATGGCGCCGGGCTTGGCCGAGGCCGGCAGTTTTGTGCCGGGGAAGGTCAATTTCCCCAATGGTTGCCATATCTGCGAAGTCGAGATCGATCCCGATACGGGCGCGGTCAAGGTCAAGCGCTATACGGTCGTGGACGATGTCGGTCGTGTGCTCAACCCGCTTTTGCTCAAAGGACAGTTTCACGGCGGCATCGCCCAGGGCGTCGGGCAGACCCTCATGGAAAACATGGTCTACGATGCCGAGAGCGGTCAGCTCTTGTCCGGCTCGTTCATGGACTACGCCATGCCCCGTGCCGACGATTTGCCATTCTTCGAGATCGCCACCCATGAGGTGCCGACGGCAACCAATCCGCTTGGCGTCAAGGGGGCGGGGGAGGCCGGCACCGTCGGCTCGCTCGCTGCCGTCATTAATGCCGTCGTCGATGCGCTTGCGCCCTATGGCATTATGCATATCGATATGCCGGCCACGTCGGAGCGGGTGTGGCGGGCCATCCAAGGGACGATCGGGGACCGAGTGTGAGTTTTCGCGCCCAGCAAATGGCGGGCGGCACTCTTAGCCCCTGTTATTGCGGCAGCCATGCCGGGGACGTGTTGTTTTTGCCACAGTTAAAAAACTCGCGCGCCCTTGCGAAGAAAAAAATGGTAAATTTATGTACTTACTTCAGTCAATAGACCTGTTGCAAAAGTAGCTTTGGCGTAGGGCGGCGGCAAGGTGGGCGAAGCTCCGCCGCTTCAAAAGCCTGTGACGAGATTGACGATGCTGGCGACGATGGCGAACTTGGCGGCGTAGGCGGCTCTCGGATAGCGGTATCTG
>SHVW01000075.1 GCA_009694085.1 Alphaproteobacteria bacterium | reverse complement strand
TGGCCCAGATCGAGATCAACAAGATCGAGGCGGCGCACCGGAGCGTTTTCGTCGCGGGCTGGCGGCCGTTCATCGGTTGGGTGTGAGGGCTCGGCCTTGCCTGGGCATTCCTCGGTCATCCCCTGTTCGAATGGACGGTGGCGGTGTGGCTGCCCGCACGCGGCATCGTGGCGCCGGTGATGATCACGGACCACATGGTCGAGCTGGTCATCGCCATGCTCGGCCTGGGCGGCTTGCGCACCGTCGAGAAGATCGCCGGGCGCGCCAGGTAGGTTTAGATATCGCGCCGGGTGGCGAAGGCGCGCAGCGTCGCGGTGAAGCCGCCGAAGAAGGAATCGCCCTGGATGAGCACGGGCACCCACACCGTATCGTCGAGCATGCGCTGAAACCACAGCTCGCTGGGCGGCCGCTTCTGCTGGGGCCGGGATTTCTGATAGCCGGCGATCGGCTCGACGCTGAGCAGGCATTTGATCGCGGAGCCAACGGCGATGCCGCCCGACCCGGCTTCCAACACCTCCGGCCCGACCAGCTCCAGCTTGACGTTATAGCGCCGCCGCCCGTCGAACACGGGCGCGATGCCGGGGCAGGGGCTATCGCGGCGGCTGGTCAGATTGGTCAGCACGATGGCGCTGAGCGGGTCAATGGTGTTCAGGCGCAAGGCCTCGGGGACGGGATCGCGATCGTCGTCCTTGATTTCGGGCCGGATGTCGACGTCGAGCGCGCCGCCGTCGCGATAGGTCAGATCGGCGGAGCGCGCGCTGCCGCGCCAGATGCCCATGGTTGTATAACGGGCCGGTCTGACGCGCTCGCCCGCGATGACACCGTCGGTGGCGGATTCGTTGCGGAACCGGAACAGCCAGTCCAACACGCCATAGGTGAACAGATAGGTGCGCAAGGCATAGCGGTCCGGTGCCAGCAAGGCCTGGACATCGAGCGACATCACGGGAATGCCCGTGAGTTGAACGTCATAGGACAGGCTGAACCGGTGGGATTCGTCGTCGGCGCGGGCGGTGGCGATGCTGGCCCATAGAAACAGAAATGCAGCGAAGATCGTTCTCATGGTTGGCCTGCCCGAGGGGAGTAGGGGTGAGCGGTCACTTGCTAAGCGCGACATAGACGCCGCCCCAATCCGGACCCGGCGGGTTGGCACGGAAATCGGCGATCCGCTCGGCATAGAGATCGTAGAGCCCGTCGATCCGGCCCTCGCCGCGACTACGGCCCCGGACCAGATTCTGCGCCTCGCCCAGCCGGGCGTCAGCTTGGTCCCAATCCTGGGCGCGGTAGGCCGCTAGCATGGCATCGTGGGCGGCCTTGAGGGCGGCGAAATCCGCGGTGTTCGCGCGCGTCTCGTCGCCGGCCAGCGTGAAGATGCGTACCGGCTTGGTCTTGCCCTTGACCTGGATCAGGTCGAGTTCGAGCATGGCGAAAGACGGCACCCGCGTGCGCGTGTTTTCGCCGACCACGATCGACACGCTATAGGTCTTGGATTGCCCTTCCAGGCGCGAGGCCAGGTTGACGTCGTCGCCCAGGACGGAATAGTCGAAGCGCTGGTCCGAGCCCATATTGCCGACGCAGCAGATGCCGGAGTTGAGGCCAACGCCGATGTCGACCGGCCGATAGGGCCGGCCCTCGCGCTCGGCTTCCCGGCGCCAGGATTGGTTGAGCCGGTTGAGATCGGCGATCATGGCGAGCGCGGCGCGGCAGGCATTGGTCGCGTGCTCGGCGTCGTCGAGCGGCGCGTTCCAGAACGCCATGATGGCGTCGCCCATGTATTTGTCGATCGTGCCGCGCCGCTCCAGGATCACGTCGGTCATGGGCGTGAGGAATTTGTTGATGAAGTGGGTCAGGCCCTCGGCATCGAACTGCTCGGAAATCGTGGTGAAGCCGCGGATGTCGCAGAACAGCAGCGTCATATCGCGCATCTCGCCGCCAAGCTTCAGGCGCTCCGGGTTCTGGGCGAGTTGGGCGACCAGTGCCGGCGACATATAGCGGGTGAAGGCGGCGCGCACGGTGCGCCGCTCGGACTCGCTGCGGAAAAACAGCAGCATGGATTCGGCGGTGTAGATCGACAGCACGGTCGCGGAGGGGTAGATCGGATCGAACAGATAGCCCTGTTCGCTGAAGGCATACCAGGAACCGCCGGTCGCGAGCGCCACGGAAGACAGCGCGATGACGGCGCAACCGATGGCGCCCCAGCGGGGCAAGAGCGTGATCAACACCAAGCCGAGGACGAGGATAAACAGCCGCTCCGCGCCATCGGCATAGTCGGGCCGGCGCAGATGGACCTCGCTCAGAATTTGCTCCAGCAACTGGGCGTGAATCTCGATACCCGGACCGGCCGGGTTGAGCGGGGTCGTGCGCTGGTCTTTCAGCCCGGGCGCGCTGGTGCCGATCAAGACAAGATTGCCGTCGAGCTTTTCGGCCGGCACCTTGCCCTCCAGCACGGCCCAGGCCGGCACGAAGCGTTCGGCGATCGGGCCGGAATCGTACAGCCAGACATTGCCGCTACCGTCGGTCGGCACGGTGACCTGGCCGACGCGCAAACTGGCGATCCCGGTCTGCTCGCCGAAGCCGGTCTCGCCGCTGGCCCCAGAGGATTTGACGACATAGGTCGACGCACCCTGAGCGACCCGTAGCAATTCGGCGACCAGGCTGGGATAGACCTTGTCGCCGAAGCCGATCAAAACGGGCGCGCGGCGATGCGCGCCGTCCTCGTCGGGCGCCGAATTGAAACTGCCATTGCCGGCCGCCGCCGCCTCCAGAACGGGTAGGTTGAGGATCGCGCGGTCGAAGCGGGCGACGAAGCGCTCGGGCGGATCGCCCGCCGCGGCAATGCCGAATTTTGCGGCCGGCGCCCGCTCGCTGCCGGTCGGGCCGAGCACGAAGCCGAGCACCACATTGCTATCGCCGATCGCATGGGCCAGAACCTCGTCATTGTCGGGTAGCGTATCGGCAAGCTTTTTCAGCGGATCGAGTTCGGGGCTGGACGGCAGGGTTTTCAAGACCGTGCGCGGCGAGCTGCGGTCGGGTTCGGCGAACACGATGTCGAAGGCGATCGCGGCCGCGCCGGCCGCGGTTAGCTTGGTCACCAACTCGCCCAGCAGGCTGCGCGGCCACGGCCATTGGCCCAGCCGGTCCAACGATTCGTCGTCGATATCGACGATGCGCACCGGGAGCTGTGCATAGGCGCGTGGCTTGATGCGCTGATACTCGTCGAACACGATGGAGCGGAGCTGATTGACCAACGCCGGCCGCGTGCCGGGCAGGATCAGGGCGACGGCCAGAATCAGTATGGGCACCAGGTAGTGCAGGTGCCGCTTCACCAGGGCGACAATGGGCTGCGCGTTCATGGTGCGCAGCTTAGCCTATCGGGGGGCGCTGGGCAGCACTCTTGGCGGGCGCGGTCCGGGCCGGCTATGCTGGGCGCCTTGCGGATTGGGGAGCAAGGAATGGCGCAGAAAATCGTACCCGGCGAGCGTGACGCGCTTGTGGTGATCGACGTGCAGAACGATTTTTGCCCGGGCGGCGCCCTGGCCGTGGGCGAGGGCGACAGGATCGTGCCGATCGTGAACCGGATCGCCGGCAGGTTCGCCCATGTGATCCTGACCCAGGACTGGCATCCCCCGGGTCATCGCTCCTTCGCTAGCGCGCATGCCGGCCGCCAGCCCTTCGAGACCGTCGATCTCGATTACGGCGCCCAGACGCTATGGCCCGATCATTGCGTGCAGGGCACCGATGGTGCGGCCTTCCATATCGGGCTCGATATCGGCCGCGCCGAGTTGATCCTGCGCAAAGGCTTTCGCGCCGGCATCGATTCCTACTCGGCCTTTTACGAGAACGACCGCAAGACGCCGACCGGGCTCGCCGGCTATCTGCGCGAGCGCGGCTTCGAGCGCCTCACGTTCGTCGGCCTGGCGACCGATTACTGCGTGCAGTATTCCGCGCTCGACGCCAGGCGCGCCGGCTTCGCCGCCACGGTCGTCGCCGAAGCCTGCCGCGCCATCGACTTGGGCGGATCGCTGGCGGCGGCCTGGTCGGCGATGACCGCGGCGGGCGTTGAGCGGGTCGTGACGTTTTAGCACGGATTGCGCCGGCGCCATTCGGCTTCCAGCGCGGCATCCGTCTTGTAATGGGGCACGCGGAACAGGAAGATGCGCTTCAGGTTCTGGAGCTTGCTCGGCGTGTCCTTCATCTAGCTTTCCCAATAGCCGTCGGCGAGCTGAATGTTCTTATCCGGCTCCATCAGCCAGTGTTTGCGCGAGTCGCGGCCGCCGAAGACGTAGAGGCGGTATTTATAGACTTCGAAAATCTCGCCGGTCGTGCCGTGGGTCTTGACCGCATAGGGCGCGCCGTTGCCGCACGCGCCGCCATAGGCTGGCACGAAGCGGGCCGGCGTTGCCAGGAACATGCGCTTGTGCTCCTCGCTGACGAAGCGATAGGTCGGGCCGTCGTGATCGGCCTTGATGGCGGGGCTGCCCTTGACCGCCGCCTTCTGGGTGAAATAGGCGACGGGGTCGTGGCCGCGCAGCATCAGCAGATTGTCCGCGCCGTCTTCGACCGTGTTGCGCACGGTGCCGCTGCAGGCCTGATGAACATCAGGTCTGACGAACTCCTTGCTCTGGCGCGCGAGGTTTTTGAGGCACCCGACGCCGGGGAGCGACATTGGCGATGTGCGGCCGGGGCAGCCTACTATGCGCTTTATCATGAGGTTGTTGCGGTCGTTAACTACGATCCCGCAAAAAGTGCCGGTGGCTCACACGCCGTGGTGCGCCAAGCTTTGTTTAGTCTTCCTATTGCGGCTTCGCCATTTGTGGTTTCCGCCAAGGCGCATTGGAATAAGCTCTTGGATAGACGGGTTGCGGCCGATTATCATGTGAAAGCCGACTTTACCAAAACGAATGCGCAATGGGCCGTGGAGACGGTAGAGTTTATTTTCAGCAAGAAAGAGAACTAAGCCTAACGCCGAGCCCGCCTTCCGTCATAGGCGCGCCCTACCCCCTTCTCGTGTAGAGCCCGATGATCAAATGCAGGTTCGCGATTTTTTCGCGGCCGAGCTGGAATTCCTTTTTTTGGATTGCATTGCTGGAGCTTGACGTGGTCCGACCCCTCGCGGATACAGGTCGTTGTGGACCGGTCAGTTCACCTGAGTGGCCTTGATATAACGGCTAATTCTCAGGAAAAATTGGTCGGAGTGATAGGATTTGAACCTACGGCCCCTGCCTCCCGAAAGCAGTGCTCTACCAGTCTGAGCTACACTCCGACGCTGGGCGAGCTTATAGCGCCAACCGTTCCGGGCCGCAAGGGCAGGGCGATCCGCTTTTCAAACCGCCTCGCCCTGAGCCGCTGAGTGGAGGCATCATCGGGATGCATCGCTCCCAGGGCCGGCGCCCTCATCCTTCGACTTCGCTCAGGATGAGGTGCATGGTCGGTATCCGTGAGTTCAGGTGCCTAGCGGCGGCGCCCTCAATACGCCCGCTCGATGCAAAAATCGACCACTTCGGTCAGCGCGCGCTTGGCTTCGCTGTCGGGGAAAATGCCGAGCGCGTCGCGCGCGATGGCGCCGTAGTGGCGCGCGCGTTCCAGCGCGTCGCGCAGCGCGCCGTGACGCTCCATCAGCATCTGGGCGTGGGAGAGGTCGCCCGGGTTTTGGTCGAGCGCCTCCAGCGTGCGGCGCCAGAAGCGGCGTTCTTCCTCGTCGCCGCGGCGGAAGGTCAGGATCACGGGCAGCGTGATCTTGCCCTCGCGGAAATCGTCGCCGATGGTCTTGCCCAGCTCGATCTGGCGCGCGGAATAGTCGAGCACGTCGTCGACGAGCTGGAAGGCAATGCCGAGGTTGAGGCCGTAGCTGTCGAGCGCCTCTTCCTCCACCTTGGGCCGGCCGGCGAGCAACGCGCCGATATGGGCGGCGGCCGCGAAGAGCTGGGCGGTCTTGGCGCGGATGACGTCGAGATAGGCGGTCTCGCCGGTCTCGGTGTCGTTGCTGGTGATGAGCTGCTGGACCTCGCCTTCCGCGATCACGGCCGAGGCGTGGGACAGGATGCCCAGCACGGGCAGTGAGCCCTCCTCGACCATGAGCTGGAAGGCGCGGCTGAACAGGAAATCGCCGACCAGCACGCTCGGCTTGTTGCCCCAGACCGCGTTGGCGCTAGCCATGCCGCGGCGCAGATCGCTTTCGTCGACCACGTCGTCGTGGAGCAGGGTGGCGGTGTGGATGAACTCGACGGCGGCGGAAAGCTTCAGATGACTGTCGCCGCGATAGCCGCAGAGATGGGCGGAGGCCAGCGTCAGCATAGGACGTAGCCGCTTGCCGCCGGCCGCGATCAGATGGCCGGCCAGTTGCGGGATCAGCGCCACCGGGCTGTGCATGCGCGCCAGGATAATATCGTTGACCCGTTTGAGGTCGTCGGCGACCAATGCAGACAGGCGATCCATGTTGGCGCGCGGCTTCTCCCGGCGCTCTCCACCCAGACTGACGACAACGGCCACGCAATGTCTCCCTCGGCTTATGCCGGAACGTTCGTGTTAATGTCTCCCCTTGGAACCGAGCATAGGTGGCCTATTCGCCGGGTCAAGAGGACAGCGGGTCGCACTTGCGTGAAGGGGGCGGGGTTTGAAAGAGCTGTTGCGGACCAACGATGCCGTCCGCCTGTCCTGGTTGACGGCGCTGCTCGCCGATTTCGGCATCGAGGGTATCGTGCTCGACCAGCATACCAGCATCCTCGAGGGCAGCATCTCCGCCATTCCCCGCCGCCTGATGGTGGCCGACGGCGATTTCGAGCGGGCGTGCCGCCTGTTGGACGAAGCGGGCGAAGCCCTTGGCCGCGATTGAACCCGGCCCCGACGAGACGCTCGACGGACTGCTTGGCGGCCGGGTCAAGCTGATCCAGCCGCGCCGGGGCTATCGGGTGGCGATCGATCCCGTGCTGCTCGCCGCCGCCGTGCCGGCCATGCCGGGCCAGCGCGTTCTCGATCTCGGCTGCGGCGTGGGCGCGGTGGCGCTGTGTCTGGCGGCGCGGGTGCCGGGACTCGATCTGGCCGGGTTGGAAATTCAGCCTGTTTTGGCCGGGATGGCACAACGCAACGCGGCGCTCAATGGGCTGACGGGAAAGTTCGCCGTGCTCATCGGCGATGCGAAGGCGCCACCGGTAGAGATCGCGCCGGGCAGTTTCGATCATGTCGTCGTCAATCCGCCCTATCTGGATGAGCGGCGCGCCGATCCCTCGCCCGATCGCTCGAAGGCGGCGGCAACCGTGGAGGTCGAGACGTCGCTGGCCGACTGGCTCGATGCCTGCCTGCGCTATGCGCGTGCCGACGGCGTCGTGACGTTGATCCATCGGGCCGACCGGTTGACCGAGATCGAGGCGCTGCTGGAGGGCCGCGCCGGATCGGTCGAGATCCTGCCGCTGCTTCCTAAGACGAACGCACCGGCCAAGCGGGCGATCCTGCGCATCCGGCCGGCCGGCAGGGAAGGTCGGGTCATTCGGTCCGGCCTGGTTCTGCATGAGGCGGATGGCCGCTACACGGCCGCCGCCGACGCGGTATTGCGGGGCGCGCAGGGCGTTGGTTGAACCGGCGGCGCGCGACTGCCATGCTGCGCGCCATGACAGACATGACATTTGCTGATCGTCTCGCTCGCCTGCTGCCAGGCGGCGGTGCGCCCGTGGTGGCTGTGCTCCGGCTCGCCGGCGTCATCGGCCAGCTCGGGCCGTTGCGCGCGGGACTTAGCCTTGCCGGTCTTGCCGGGCCGATCGAGCGGGCCTTTTCGCTGCGCGGGGTCAAGGCGGTGGCGCTGGCGATCAACTCGCCCGGCGGCTCGCCCGTGCAATCCGCGTTGATCCACAACCGCATCCGCGCGCTCGCCGAGGAAAAGAAAGTGCCGGTCCTCGCCTTCGCCGAGGACGTGGCGGCCTCGGGCGGCTATTGGCTGGCGCTGGCCGCCGACGAGATTTTCGCCGATGCCAATTCCATCGTCGGTTCGATCGGCGTGGTCTCCGCCGGCTTCGGCTTTCAGGATTTGATCGGGCGGTTCGGCATCGAGCGGCGCATGCACACATCGGGCGCGGACAAGGCGATGCTCGATCCCTTCCGCCCGGAGCAACCGGAGCATGTGGCGCGATTGGAGGCGATCCAGCGGGACATGCATGACAGCTTCAAGGCGCTGGTGCGCGCCCGCCGGGGCGACCGTCTCAAGGCGGCCGAGGATGACATGTTCTCCGGCGCGTTCTGGACCGGACGGCGCGCCCTCGACATGGGTTTGATCGACGGCATCGGCGATTTGCGTCAAGTCGCCCGCGCCCGTTTCGGCGAGCGGGTCAAGCTGCGCGTGGTGGGCGCGCGGCAGGGGTGGTTGCAGCGGCGCTTCGGCCTGAATGTCGAGGGCACTGCGTCGCACCTGGCCGACGGCGTGCTCGCCGCCATCGAGGAGCGCGCGCATTGGGCGCGCTACGGCTTGTAGTCTCCTTGACCGGACGCGGCCCCGACCGCTACAAACGCCGATATGTTCGGACTCAGCATCAGCAAACTGATCGTGCTCGCCGCCGTGATCGCGGCGGTCTGGTACGGCTTCAAATGGATCGGGCGCATGGATAAGATGCGCAAGGAGGAAGCCGAGCGCGATCGGCTCGACAACTCCAAGCGCCGGACCGAGGCCGACCGCGCCTCCGCCGCGCCGACGCCGGCCGCCGCAGGCGGGGCGGAGGACATGGTGGGCTGCGTCACCTGCGGCACCTTCGTGCTGGCGAGTGCGGCGCGCAACTGCGGCAAGGCCCGCTGCCCCTACCCGGGATAACCCCGGAACATCCTGAGATTTCTCGCTTTTGTGCGGTGCGGCATCCGCCTTGACCGGCCCTGGGGCCGGCCTTATGTTCGCGCACCATCCCATCCGTGCGGAGTGCGCCGGCCGTGACAAGCGAGGACGCGCGTCCCCCCAGTTTCCAGGAGATCATTCTCCGGCTCCAGACCTATTGGGCGGAGCAGGGCTGCGTGATCTTGCAGCCCTATGACATGGAAGTGGGGGCCGGCACCTTTCATCCCGCCACCACGCTCCGCGCGCTCGGCCCCGATCCGGTCTGGCGCGCCGCCTATGTCCAGCCCTCGCGCCGGCCGAAAGACGGGCGCTACGGCGAGAACCCGAATCGCCTCCAGCACTATTACCAGTTCCAGGTGATCCTGAAGCCGTCGCCTGGGGACAGCCAGGAACTTTATCTGGAAAGCCTCCGGCGCATCGGCCTCGATCCCGCGCGCCACGACATCCGCTTCGTCGAGGACGATTGGGAGAGTCCGACGCTCGGCGCCTGGGGCCTGGGCTGGGAGGTCTGGTGCGACGGCATGGAGATCAGCCAGTTCACCTATTTCCAACAGGTCGGCGGCATCGAGTGCAAGCCGGTTTCCGCCGAGTTCACCTATGGGCTGGAGCGCCTGGCCATGTATGTCCAGGGCGTCGAGAACGTCTACGACCTGGATTGGGACGGCGTGCCCAAGGACAAGGGCGGTAAGACCTATGGCGACATCTTCCTCCAGGCCGAGCGCGAATTCTCCGCGTACAATTTCGAACATGCCAATGCCGAAGTTCTGCTGCGCCAATTTCAGGAGGCGGAAGCGGCATGCGGCACGCTATTGACCCGGCGTTTGCCGCTGCCCGCCTATGACCAGTGCATGAAGGCGAGCCACCTATTCAATCTGCTCGACGCGCGCGGCGTGATCGGCGTGTCCGAACGCGCCGCCTATATCGGCCGCGTGCGCACGCTGGCCAAGGGCTGCTGCGAGGCCTGGGTGGCGAGTCATGTTCGCTGAGGCCCGCTAGCCCATGGCCAAACTCCTGATCGAGCTCCAGTCCGAGGAAATTCCGGCGCGTATGCAGGCGCGAGCGGCAGAGGATTTCAAGCGCCTGGTCACGGACAAGCTGGGTGCGGCCGGCCTCGCCTTTACCGGCGCGGACGCTTACGTCACGCCGCGCCGCCTGGCGCTCCACGTCGACGGTCTGCCGCTCAAGCAGGCCGATGTGCGTGAGGAGAAGCGCGGGCCCCGCGTCGGCGCGCCGCAACCGGCGATCGACGGCTTCCTGCGCTCGACCGGCGTCAAGAGCCTGGACGATTGCGAGCAGCGCGACACCGGCAAGGGCGTGTTCTATTTCGCCGTCATCGAGAAAGCGGGCCGGGCCACGGCGGATTTGCTGGCCGATCTCGTGATCGAGACGATCCACGGCCTGCCCTGGCCGAAATCGATGACGTGGGCGAACGGAATCTTCCGCTGGGTCCGGCCGCTCCAAGGCATCCTGGTCGTATTCGCCGGCAAGACCGTGGCGGGGCAACTCGATCTCGGCGGCGGCGCTACCATCGATTTCGGCAATACCACGGTCGGCCATCGTTTCCTGGCACCCCAACGTTTCGCGGTTGAGGATTTTCGCGACTACCAGGCGCGGCTGAAGACGGCCCATGTCATCCTCGATCAGCGCGAGCGCCGCGCCGCCATCCTTAAGGCGGCGGAAGACATTGCTCAGCGCGAAGGACTCAGGCTCCGGCACGACGACGGGCTGCTCGACGAGGTGACCGGGCTGGTCGAATGGCCGATGGTGCGCATGGGCCGCATCGACCCCGCGTTCATGGATGTGCCGCCCGAGGTGCTGACCACCGCCATGCGCGCGCACCAGAAGTATTTCGCCGTGGAAAAACCGGATAGCTCGCTGGCACCCCATTTCATCGTGGTCGCCAACATGCTGACCGACGATGGCGGCCGAACGGTGATCGCCGGCAACGAGCGCGTGTTGCGGGCGCGCCTGTCGGATGCGAAATTTTTCTGGGATCAGGATATCAAGAAGACGCTGGACGAGCACGCGGCGGGGCTTGGCGGTATCCTGTTTTACCAGGCCCTCGGCTCGGTCGGGCAAAAATCGCTGCGCCTGATGGGGTTGGCCGAGGAGATCGCGCGGCGCTGGATACCCGGTGCCGATGCCAAGCTGGCGCGTCGGGCCGGCCATGTCTGCAAGGCCGACCTGACCTCGGGCATGGTCGGCGAGTTCCCGGAACTCCAGGGCGTCATGGGCCGCTACTATGCGCGCCATCATGGCGAGGATGCGGCCGTGGCCGACGCCGTGGGCGAACACTATTCGCCGCTCGGCCCCAACGATCGTTGCCCCACCGCGCCGGTATCGATGGCCGTGGCGCTGGCGGACAAGCTGGATACGCTGACCGGTTTTTTCGGCATCGACGAAAAACCGACGGGCTCCAAGGATCCCTTCGCGCTCCGTCGCGCGGCGCTGGGCACGATCCGGGTAATCTTGGAGAACAAGCTGCGCGTGCCCCTGACGGACGCCTTTGCGCTCGCTTACAAGGGTCATGATTTCGATGCGATGAAGGCGGCCGGCACGGTTCAGGGTTTGCTCGATTTCTTCGCCGACCGGCTCAAGGTTTATCTGCGCGAGCGCGGCGTGCGCCACGATCTGGTCGCCGCCGTGTTCGGCGTGATCGGCGGCGAAGACGATCTGGTGCGGCTCCTGGCGCGGGTCGACGCGCTCAAGGCGTTTCTCGATAGCGATGTCGGCGCCGATTTGCTGATCGCCTATCGCCGGGCCGCAAATATCCTGCGCATCGAGGAGAAGAAGGACGGCCGGAGCTTCGATCGCCTGGCCGATCCGCGCCTGTTCGCCCAGGCGGAGGAAAAAGCGCTGTTCCAGTCGATCACCGATCTGACCGAGCGCGCCCAACCGCTGCTGGCGGCGGAGGATTTCGCCGGCGTCATGGCGGTGCTGGCGCGGTTGCGCGATCCGGTCGATGCTTTTTTCGATGGCGTCACGGTCAATGCGGACGACGCGAATTTGCGCGCCAACCGGCTGTGTCTGCTATCGCAGATCCGCGTCGCCATGAACGCGGTCGCCGATTTCGCGCGCATCGAGGGATAGAGTTTCCATGGCCCAATGGGTCTATAGCTTCGGCGATGGCAAGGCGGACGGCCGGTCCGAGATGCGAAATCTGCTCGGCGGCAAGGGCGCCAATCTGGCGGAGATGAGCAATATCGGCCTGCCCGTGCCGCCCGGCTTCACCATCACCACCGAAGTCTGCACCCATTTCTACGGCCATGAACGCCGCTACCCCGACGACCTCAAGGCCCAGGTGATCGCGGCGCTGGGACAGGTCGAAAAGATCGCCGGCGCGCGTTTCGGCGATGCCGCCAATCCGCTGCTGGTCTCCGTGCGTTCCGGCGCGCGCGCCTCCATGCCCGGCATGATGGATACCGTGCTCAATCTCGGTCTCAACGACTGCTCGGTCGAAGGGTTGGCGAAGCAGAGCGGCGATGCGCGCTTCGCCTATGACAGCTATCGCCGCTTCATCCAGATGTTCGGCAATGTGGTGCTCGGCGTCGAGCATCACTTGTTCGAAGAAATTCTGGAACTGCACAAGGACGATCGCGGCCTCAGCCTCGACACCGAATTGGGCGTCGACGACTGGCGCAAGATGGTGGCCGCCTACAAGGCCAAGGTCCAGGACAAGCTGGACCGGCCTTTCCCGCAAGAGCCCCAGGATCAGCTCTGGGCGGCGATCGGCGCAGTGTTCGGCTCGTGGATGAACGAGCGCGCCAACACCTATCGCCGGCTGCACGGCATCCCCGCCGATTGGTGCACGGCGGTCAATGTGCAGGCCATGGTGTTCGGCAATATGGGCGAGGATTGCGCAACCGGCGTCGCGTTCACTCGCGATCCCTCCACCGGCGAAAACCATTTCTACGGCGAGTACCTGGTCAACGCCCAGGGCGAGGATGTGGTGGCCGGCATCCGCACGCCCCAGCAGATCACCGTTCGCGGCAAGCAGGCGCAGAAATCGAAGGCGCCGGCCATGGAAGAATCCATGCCCGCCGTGTTCGCCGAACTTGATCGCGTGCGCCATGTGCTGGAGCGCCATTACCGCGACATGCAGGACATCGAATTCACGGTGCAAAAGGGCAAGCTGTGGATGCTGCAAACCCGCGGCGGCAAGCGCTCGGCGGCGGCGGCGCTGAAGATTGCAGTCGATATGGTGGGCGAAGGACTCGTTAGCAAAACCGACGCGTTGAAGCGGATCGATCCGGCCTCGCTCGACCAGTTGCTCCATCCCACGCTCGACCCCAAGGCGCCGCGCAAGGTGATCGCGCGCGGCCTGCCGGCCTCGCCGGGTGCCGCGGCCGGCCGCGTCGTGTTCAGCGCCGACGAGGCCGAGACTCGCGCCCACAAGGACGAAGCGGTCATTCTGGTGCGGGTCGAAACCAGCCCGGAGGACATTCACGGCATGCATGCCGCCCGCGGCATCCTGACCACGCGGGGCGGCATGACCAGCCACGCCGCCGTGGTCGCGCGCGGCATGGGGCGGCCCTGCGTGTCCGGTGCCGGCGAGCTGCGCGTGGATTACGCCACGGGCACTATGTTCGTGCGGGGCACGACCGTGAAAGCGGGCGACCTCATCACCATCGACGGCTCGACCGGCGAGGTCATGGTCGGCGAGGTGCCGACCATCCAGCCCGAACTATCCGACGATTTCGCGGCCATCATGCGATGGGCGGACGAAACGCGGACGCTGGGCGTGCGTGCCAATGCGGAAACGCCGCTCGACGCTCACGTGGCGGTCAAGTTCGGCGCCGAAGGCATCGGGCTGTGCCGGACCGAGCACATGTTCTTCGATGCCGAGCGTATCGTGGCCGTGCGCGAAATGATCATGGCGTCGGACGAGGTCGGCCGGCGCAAGGCCCTGGCCAAGCTGTTGCCCATGCAGCGCCAGGATTTCGCCGAGCTGTTCCGCATCATGGGTGCCAGGCCCGTGACGATCCGGCTGCTCGATCCGCCGCTCCATGAGTTCCTGCCCCATACCGAGCGCGACATCGAAGAAGTCGCCCGTGCCTCGGGCGTCGAACTTGCCCTGCTGCGCCATCGGGTCCTGGAGCTGGAGGAAAACAACCCCATGCTCGGCCATCGCGGCTGCCGGTTGGCGGTCACCTTCCCCGAGATCTACGAGATGCAGGCGCGTGCGATTTTCGAAGCCGTCGTTATCGTCCAGAAAGAGACGGCGACGACGGTCAAGCCCGAGATCATGATCCCATTGGCGGCGACCAAACGCGAACTCGATCTGCTCAAGACCGATATCGACCGGGTGGCCGGCGACGTCGCGGCCGAGAGCGGGCAGAAGCTGGTCTATCTCGTGGGCACCATGATCGAGCTGCCGCGCGCCTGCCTATGCGCGGGCGAGCTGGCCGAGACCGCCGAGTTCTTCAGCTTCGGCACCAACGATCTCACCCAAACCGCTTTCGGCCTGTCGCGCGACGACAGCGGCAACTTTCTCAAGGCCTATTACGACAAGAACATCCTTTCCGCCGATCCCTTCATCACGATTGACGCCGACGGCGTGGGCGAACTCATGCGCATCGGCGTGGAGCGCGGCCGCAAGACCCGGCCCGACCTTAAGCTCGGCATCTGCGGCGAACACGGCGGCGATCCCGCCTCGATCCATCTCTGCCAGCAAGTCGGCCTCGACTACGTCTCCTGCTCCCCCTTCCGCGTGCCGATCGCCAGGCTGGCGGCGGCGCAGGCGGCGTTGAACAGTGTGGTAACGAGAGATTAGTTGCCCTCGCCCCCAACGGGGGAGAGGGAGGGCCCCGGCGCGAAGCGACGGGAGGGTGAGGGGTGTTTCCGCTGCGCGATACTGGGGCGCCTTACGCAAATTCTTGCCGCTGCTCAGCGGCACCGCCCCTCACCCTCCCGCTTCGCGGGCCCCGCCCTCTCCCCCGTTGGGGGCGAGGGAATTCGAGCGCGTCTTCAATGCCTCACGAATTTTGTCCAACACGGTCTCCGGATTTTTTCGGACTTCATTGTTCCAAAACCTGATGACTCTGTAGCCGCGCGTCTCCAGGCATGCCGTCCGCTCCGCGTCCTGCGCGGTTCGTTCTGCATGCTGCCCGCCGTCGATCTCCACGATCAGCCGATGTTCGACCGCCGCGAAGTCCGCGACGAAACGATCGATCGGGTGTTGACGGCGGAACTTGACCCCGGTGAGTTGGCGGTTGCGTAGCAGTCGCCACACCAATCGCTCTTCCTCAGAGGGTGCCTTTCTGTAGTCGCTGGTGCTTCGATACGTCACTTGGCCACCCTTGCCGGCGTCAGTAATTTCGTCCGTTGCCGCCCCTCGGCGTCGAAATTCGCCGGATCGAGCCAGCGTTCGAAGGCGGTCTTGATATCAGGCCATTCCAGGTCGGTGATCGAATACCAGGCGGTGTCGCGATTGCGGCCCTTATAGACCAGCGCCTGGGCGAACTGGCCCTCATAGGTGAAGCCCAGGCGGATGGCGGCGACGCGCGAGGGGGTGTTGAGGCTGTCGCATTTCCATTCGTAGCGGCGATAGCCGAGTTCGTCGAACACGCGGCGCATCATGAGATACATGGATTCCGTTGCCGCCGGCTTGCGTTGCAGACGCGGCGAGAAATTGATGTTGCCCACTTCGATCACGCCGGGGGCGGGGTCGATGCGCATGAAGGTGGCGACACCCACGGGTTTGCCTGTGGCGGCATCGACGATGGCGTGGAACAGCGGATCGTCGCCGGCCACCATTTTTTCCAGCCATGCGCGGTAGGAGACGAGATCGGCGAAGGCGTCGACGAACAGATAGGTCCAGTTCCGGCCCTTGGCATCGTCGCTATTGGCGGCGAACAGATCGGCGGCGTGGCGCGCGGGATCGAGCGGTTCGACCCGGCAGAACCGGCCGATCATGGCGGTGCGCGGCGGGCGCGGGCGCGCCGTCCAGCCCGGCACGGGAAAACCGATGGGCTGGCCGAAGGCGTTCTTGTGCTCGGTCATGGCGTTACGAACCTCGTTTCATCTTGAGATCGGCGAAATAGGCGATGCTGGACGTCTTGGTCTCGTCGGTATCGCAGAACGGGCCGATATCGACCACGCGGACGGGCGCGGCATCGGGCCAGAAGCGGCGATAGATGGCGAGCAAATCGATATCCTCGGCATGCCATCTGCCGACATTCTCGTTGCCGCCATTGGCGACGTAGTGGGGGAAGGTGCCGAGCATTTTGATGTCGCCCTTCTTCAGCACCTTATTGCCCCAGACGATCTCCATGCTGCGGTTCTCGCCCGCCGCGGTCTGGAACGTGATGAACAGGCGCACGGGATGATCGTCGCCCACCCTGGTGAGCTCGTCGAGCGCGCTCTCCACGGGCTGTTCGATATACCAGCGCCAGGCCAGTCGCGGATATTGCTGCAAATCGATGTCGACGGCGCGCAGCAGCATGGAGGCGCTGGCCTTGGTCGCGAGCGACATCTCCATGGGCGCGCGCGTCCAGAACCGGCGATGAACCCAGCCCGCCGGCAAGGGCGCGAGCGTGGGCGGTCGCGCGAAATCCATGATCGCGATCTCGGGCTTGCCGCGCGCCACCAGGGCCGCGCCGCGATCGACGGCGTTGGTGCAGGCGACGAGCGTGAAAGCTGTCGCCAAACCGATGATGCAGTCGAGAATGCGCGATGCCATCGACGCCCCCTGCTCTTGTATTTGCGTAGTATCCGCCGATGTCGACGGAACAGGCAAGATGTTGACGATGTCAGGCCGCTCGGCGATGATTCGTCGACAACGTGGCTGGGGAGGGCGAGTCATGGCACGCGCGATCAAGAAACCGGCGGCGAGGAAACGGAAAACATCGGCGCGCCGCATGCTCGTGCTGGTCGCCACGCGCAAGGGCGCCTGGATTTATCACGGCGATGCCGCGCGCAAGACCTGGCGAACTGATGGGCCGCATTTTCTCGGCCACATCATCAGCCATCTCGTGCTCGACCCGCGCGACGGGCGCATGCTGCTGGCGGCAGCGAAAACCGGCTATCTCGGCCCGACCGTGTTCCGCTCGACCGATCTCGGCCGGAGTTGGAAAGAGGCCGCGCGGCCGCCCGCTTTTACCAAAGCGACCGACGGGACCAAAGGCCGCGCCGTCGACCACACCTTCTGGCTCACGCCGGCCCATGCCAACGAACCCAATGTGTGGTACGCTGGTACCTCGCCCCAGGGGCTGTTCCGCTCCGAGGATGACGGCGTCACCTGGGCACCGTTTTCCACCATCAACGACGATCCGACCTATCGGGTCTGGATGGGCACCGTGCAAGACGGCACGCCGGACGGGCCGAAGCTCCATTCGATCATCGTCGATCCGCGCGATACCGCGCACCTCTATTTCGCCATGTCGGGCGGCGGCGTGCATGAATCGATCGATCGCGGCCAGACCTGGAAGCCCTTGATCGACGGGCTCGAGGTGGTCGAGGGCTTAGATTTTGACCGCGCCACACCGACTTTCCACGATCCCCATTGCATCCGGATGTGCCCGAGCAATCCGGACCGGCTCTATCAATAGAACCATTGCGGCATCTACCGGCTCGACCGGCCCTCAACCACCCGGGTCCGGATCGGCAAATCCATGCCGAAGCGGGTCGGCGATATCGGCTTTCCCATGGTGGTGCACCCGCGCGACGCGGACACCGCCTGGGTATTCCCGATGGACGGCGGCACGGTGTGGCCGCGCGTCAGCCCGGATGGCGTGCCCAGCGCCTATGTCACGCGCAATGGCGGGCGGACCTGGCAGCGACTCGATGCCGGCCCGCCCCCGAGCCATGCGTGGTGGACGGTCAAGCGCCAGGCCATGACCAGGGATTCGGCCGATCTGGTGGGACTCTATTTCGGCACGACCAGCGGCGAGCTGTGGCAGAGCCGCGACAGGGGCAACAAATGGACCTGCCTGGCGCGCCATTTGCCCGAGATCTACGCGGTCGAAACGGCGGAACTGCCGTGAAGGTGTTGATCCCGACGCCGCTGCGCTCCTACACCAAGCGGCGCGAGGTGGATGCAGCGGGCACCACCATGGCCGATCTGCTCGCCGACCTGGACCGTCAATATCCGGGCCTGC
>SHVW01000074.1 GCA_009694085.1 Alphaproteobacteria bacterium | reverse complement strand
GTTCGCTCTCAGCCTCAACACGATGCGCAAAATCTTCGCCGCCGCAAGTCCCGATCAAATAATCGCCTTCATCCGCCAACTCCTGTCCCCAAAAATCCCCCTCAACCCCTTGCTGTCTTTGGCCTTCCGATAGCGAGTCGAGTACTATGCACTGAGCCATTGAATCAGGTTGGGCGCGTGTTCGATGACATGGCTGGCGACAGCGAAATCGAAGAAAATATCTGGCCCGACGGCTTGTCGCAGCGAGCCATTGGACCAGACATAGCTGACATCGACGATGCCTTCGCAGTTAACGCTCGTGTCGAGTTGATACTTGTCGCGCAGGCCGGCGGTATCCAAGTGGTCGACATGGCGGATGTCGGCGTCGCTTCGCGCAATGAGCGGTCGGTCGAGCGCGCCGATCTCAATGCCGACGCTGTCCGCGCCCTTGATGTGCTTCAGACATAGGCCGCGACGATCCATTCTAGTTCCTGCAATTCGTGAACCCGACAGCAATGCCAGGCGAGGCGACTTACAATCAATATGATTTGTCGGTCAGTCAAAATATGCTTCAAATAGTGGCGGGCCGCCTCTCGCTTGGCAAGGTGCTTGGCGGTGCGGGGCGCTTCGCGGTGCGGGTCATGTCGTAAATGCAATCGCCCATATCGCTTTCGCACCAGACGACACAAGCCTGGCCACGGAGAATCCGGCCATGCAAGCCATTCGCCACTGGTCCGTCCGTCATGCCGGCCCGCTCGAACGCCTGTACGCGCTGGTCGAACGCCTGTTGAAGGCGGCGGGCCCGGTGCTGGCGCGCATCGGCATGGCGCGGCTGGAACGGCCGGTCGCCGCCGTCGAGCGCGGCGTCAAGGGGCTGCTGTTCGATTGCCGCATGTGCGGGCAATGCGCGCTGAGTTCGACCGGCATGTCCTGTTCCATGAATTGCCCGAAGAGCCTGCGCAACGGCCCCTGCGGCGGCGTGCGCCAGAACGGCCACTGCGAGGTCAAGCCTGAGATGCCCTGCGTCTGGGTCGAGGCCTGGGCGGGCAGCCAGCGCATGGCCGAGGGCGCCGCGATCCGGCATGTCCAGCCTGCCGTTGACCATCGCCTGATCGGGCGGTCGTCCTGGCTGGCGGTCGCGCGCGGCGAGCACGCCAAACCAGCGCCGGGGTCGCCATCATGACCCAGATCGATCTGCTCGATTTCTCCCGCCCCTATCCGCGCCTGCCCGGCCATAGCTCGGGCGGAAGGCTGGAGCGCGTGCTGCGCGCTGGGCGCTTCGCGGTCACCGCCGAACTCAATCCGCCGGATTCGGCCGACCCCCAGGATGTGTATGACCGGGCGCGCCCGCTATCGGAAGTGTGCGACGCCATCAACGCCACCGATGCGTCCGGCGCCCATTGTCATATGTCGAGCATCGCAATCTGCGCGCTGCTGACCCGCGCGGGCTATGCGCCAGTGCTGCAAATTTCCTGCCGCGATCGCAATCGCATCGCCATCCAGGGCGACGTGCTCGGCGCCGCCGCCATGGGCGTGGGCAATATTCTGTGCCTGACCGGCGATGGGGTGGAAACCGGCGACCATCCCCAGGCCAAGCCGGTTTTCGATCTGGACAGCATGAGCCTGCTGCAGATCATCCGCACCATGCGCGACGACGGCCATTTCCTATCGGGCCGCAAGCTGACGACAAGGCCGGCCGTGTTCCTGGGCGCGGCGGAAAACCCGTTCGCCCCGCCGCTCGATTTTCGGGCGATCCGACTGGCCAAGAAAGTCGCGGCGGGCGCCCAGTTCATCCAGACTCAGTATTGCTTCGACCTCACCCGGTTCGAGCGTTTCATGGATCAGGTGCGCGACATGGGGCTGCACGAGAAGGTTTTTATCCTCGCCGGAGTCGGGCCGCTGGCCTCGGCGCGCGCCGCGCGTTGGATGCGCGAGAACGTGCCGGGCGTGCACATCCCCGATGACGTGATCGCCCGGCTGGAGGGCGCCACCAATCAGAAGCGCGAGGGCCGCGCCATCTGCATCGACATGATCCAGCGCATTCGCGAGATCAAGGGCGTGGCCGGAATCCACGTCATGGCCTACCGGCAGGAAGAGCTGGTCTCCGACATCATTGTTGAATCCGGTGTACTTAGAGGGCGCGCCGCCAGCGCCCATCGCAAGGAGAGTGTGTGATCATGACCGATACCGTCGTCAGTTCCGCCACAAAAGAGGTCGTGATCGGGTTCGACCGGCCCTTCGTCATCATCGGCGAGCGCATCAATCCCACGGGCCGCAAGCTGCTGGCAGCCGAAATGGCGGTCGGCAATTATGCCCGCGTCGAATCCGACGCCCGCGCCCAGGTCGAGGCCGGCGCCCATATGCTCGACGTCAATGCCGGCATTCCGCTCGCCGACGAGCCCCGAATCCTGGCCGAAGCAATCCAGCTCGTCCAAAGCATCACCGACGTGCCCCTCTCGATCGACAGCTCCATCGTGGCGGCGCTGGAGGCGGGGCTTGCCGTCTACAAGGGCAAGCCGCTGGTCAATTCGGTTACGGGTGAGGAGGAGCGGCTGGAATCGGTCCTGCCCCTGATCAAGAAATACGGCGCCGCCGTGGTCGCCATTTCCAACGACGAGACCGGCATCTCCGAGGACCCCGATGTACGTTTCGCGGTCGCCAAGAAAATCGTCGAGCGCGCCGCCGATTTCGGCATTCCGCGCAGCGATATCGTGGTCGACCCGCTCGTGATGCCGATCGGCGCCATCAATCTGGCCGGCCGCACCGCCTTTCAACTGATCCGCCGGCTGCGCGAGGAGTTGAAGGTCAACACCACCTGCGGCGCCAGCAATGTCAGCTTCGGCCTGCCCAACCGCCACGGCCTCAACGGCGCGTTCCTGTCCATGGCGATCGGCGCCGGCATGACCTCGGCGATCACCAGCCCGCTCCATCCCGAAATGATGGCGGCCATGATGGGCGCCGACGTCATGATGGGCCAAGACCCGGTATGCCGGCGCTGGATCAAGAAATTCCGCGAACCCCCTGCCAAAGGCGCCGGCGCGGAGGGCGCCGAGGCGCGGCGCGGCCGCGAGGCCCGGCGGCGGCGGGGGTAGGGCACATGGATCAACAGCCCCTCACCATCGAACCGCAACGCGGTTCGATCCTCTCCCTCTCGGGAGCGAGGGTTCATTACCTCGCCCTCGCCCCCGAGGGGGGAGAGGGAGGGGACCCGTCGCATCGCGACGGGGAGGGTGAGGGGCCGGTGGGGTCATGACCGACATCACGACCGCACCCGACGCCCTCCTGGTGTTCACGCCGTCGGGAAGGCGCGGGCGTTTCCCGCTGGGCACGCCGGTGCTTCAGGCGGCGCGCCAGCTCGGCGTCGACATCGATTCCGTATGCGGCGGGCGCGCCCTGTGCGGGCGCTGCCAGATCGAGGTGAGTGCCGGCGATTTCTCCAAGCACGGCATCGTCTCCCGAGTCGAGAATCTGTCTGCCTTCAACGCGGTCGAGGAACGCTACGCCGGGCGAAAAGGCCTTAAGCCCGGCCGCCGCCTGTCCTGTCAGGCGACGCTCGGCGGCGATCTGGTCATCGACGTGCCCGCGGAAAGCCAGGTCCATCGCCAGATGGTGCGCAAGCGCGCGGAGGCCAGGCGCATCCACATCGATCCCGTCGTCCATCTCTATTACATTGAGGTGGTCGAGCCCGATATGCACGATCCCTCCGGCGATCTCCGGCGCGTGCAAAACGCGCTGCGCGACCAATGGGGCCTGGCGGAGGTCGCGGCCGATCTGGCCGTGCTGCACGATCTGCAGAAGGCGTTGCGCGCGGGCGAATGGAAGGTGACCGTCGCCGTGCGCCACGGCCGCGAGATCATCGCGCTGTGGCCCGGCTTCAAGGACCTGGCCTATGGGCTCGCCGTCGATATCGGCTCCACCACCATTGCCGCCCATCTCTGCGATCTCGCCTCGGGCGACGTGGTGGCCTCGGTCGGCGCCATGAACCCGCAAATCAGGTTCGGCGAAGACCTGATGAGCCGGGTCAGCTACGTCATGATGCATCCAGGTGGCGACAAGGAAATGACGGATGTCGTGCGGGACGCGATCGACCGGCTGGCCGGTGAGGCGGCCGATCAGGCCAAGATCGCGCGCGCCGACATTGTGGAGATCGTGCTGGTCGGCAATCCGATCATGCATCACCTCTTGCTCGGCATCGACCCCATTGAACTCGGCGGCGCGCCCTTCGCGCTGGCCGTGGATTCCGCGCTCAATCTGTGGGCGAGCGAACTCGGGCTCCATCTCCATCCCGGTGCGCGCGCCTATGTGCTGCCCTGCATCGCCGGCCATGTGGGCGCGGACACGGCGGGCGTGATCCTGTCGGAAAGCCCGCACACCCAGGACGATATGATGCTGGTGGTCGATGTCGGCACCAATGCCGAGCTGGTCCTAGGCAACCGCCAGCGCCTGCTGGCCGCTTCCAGTCCCACGGGCCCGGCCTTCGAGGGCGCCCAGGTCTCGTGCGGCCAGCGCGCCGCGCCCGGCGCCATCGAGCGCGTGCGTATCGACCGTGCGACCCTGGAGCCCAAATTCCGCCTGATCGGCTCGGAACTGTGGTCCGACGATCCCGGCTTCGCCGCCGCGATCAAGCAGACCGGCGTCACCGGCGTGTGCGGCTCCGGCATCATCGAGGTGCTGGCGGAAATGTATCTGGCCGGCATTCTCGCCTCGGACGGCACGATCGACGGCGCCACGGCCGCGCGCAACCCGCGCATCCAGCCGGACGGCCGCACCTTCCGCTACATCCTGCACGACGCCACGCCCGATGGCGGCGCCGTGCTCGCTATCACCCAGAACGACGTGCGCGCGATCCAGCTTGCCAAGGCGGCGCTCTATGCCGGCGCGCGGCTGTTGATGGACCGCATGGGCGTGGAAACTGTCGACCGCGTCGTGCTGGCTGGCGCCTTCGGCAGCCATATCGACCCGCTCTACGCCATGGTGCTCGGCATGATTCCCGACTGCGACCTGACCAAGGTTTCGGCCGCTGGCAACGCGGCCGGCACCGGCGCCCGCATCGCGCTGCTCAACCGCGCCGCGCGCGTGGAGATCGAGGACACCGTGCGCCGGGTCGAGAAAGTGGAAACCGCCGTCGAGCCGCGCTTCCAGGCGCATTTCGTCGACGCCATGGCGATACCGCACAAGACGGCGGGGTATGCGCATTTGCGGGCGAAGGTCGAATTGCCGGAGGCGAAGATGACGACCGGCGGTGGGGATGGCGAGGGGGAGGGAAGAAGAAGGAGACGGAGAAGGGAATAGGGCGTTAATTCGCACTCCGACCTCGAATTTCATCCACCTTGAACATAGGGCAAAAATGCCCTATTTTCGATCTTCATGAAAGCCGGTGAGTTCATCGACCGGATCAAGGAACTGGGCAGGGCGCGCGGCATTCCCGTGACTTCGAGGTTAGCCACGGCAAGGGTAGCCACGGCACACTTTGGTTTGGCGCGGCCAAGACCACGGTGAAGGATCGCCGCAAGGAGATCGGTCCAGGCCTCCTCGCCGCCATGCTGCGCCAGCTCGGCCTGACGAAAACCGACCTGAACGAGAGGCGATGACCATGCGCGAAACGCACTATGTCTATCCCGCCATCTTCAAGCGCGACAGCGCGGGCCGCATCTTTGTGGCGTTCCCCGATTTGCCCGAGGCGCTGACCGATGGCGCGACGGAGGCGGAGGCGATGAGCGAGGCGGCCGATTGCCTGTCCGAGGCGCTGATGAACCGCATCCTGCATGACGAGGCCGTGCCATACCCGTCGGCGATCGGTCGGCGCCACCGTGCCGTGGCGCCCGATCCGACCGTGGCGCTCAAGGCGGCGCTCCATCGCGTCGCCGCCGAACGCCATGTGACGGCCGCCGAGATGGCGCGCCGGCTCGACATCGACCACAAGGACGCGCGCCGCCTGCTCGATCCCCGCCACAAATCCAAGCTGCCGCGCCTGGCCGCCGCGCTGGACGCGCTGGGCTGCGGGGTGTCGGTGGTGGTGGCCGAGCGCGCTTGAGCGTTCTCACCCCGCCGGATTGATCATCGCCCCATCAGGCGCCTCGGCGCCCGCGACCGCCGCGCGCTCGCCCACCACCCGCACGCGCCCTTCGGCCACCCAGCGCAGCGCCAGTGGATAGATCCGGTGCTCGGCTTCCAGCACGCGGGCGGCAAGGCTGGTCGCGTTGTCGTCCGTGCGGATCGGCACGGCCGCTTGCGCGATGATCGGGCCGGTGTCTGTCTCGGCCCTCACGAAATGGACGGTGCAGCCGGCGAAGCGGCAGCCGGCCGCCAACGCGCGCTCATGGGTGTGCAGGCCGGGGAAGGCCGGCAATAGGGAGGGATGGATGTTGATCATGCGGTCGCGCCAGGCGGCGACGAAGCCGGGCGTGAGCAGGCGCATGAAGCCGGCGAGGCAGACCAGGCCGGCGCCGCTCGCGCGGATGGCGCGGTCGAGGGCGGCGTCGAAGGCGGCGCGATCGGCGACCGCCTTGTGGTCGATCGTGGCGGTGGCGATGCCGGCATGGCTTGCGCGCGCGAGGCCCTGGGCGGCGGCGCGGTTGGAAATCACCAGCGCGATCTCGGCGGGAAAATCCTTGGCCGCGCAAGCGTCGATCAGCGACTGCAGATTGCTGCCGCGGCCGGAAATCAGCACCGCGACCTTCAGCCGCGCCATGCCCGGTCCCAGCCATCGAGCCGCACGGGCGGATCGTCCTTGGCGGCGGCGGTCATCCGGCCGATGCGGTGGACGGTCTCGCCCGCCGCCGTCAGCGTGGCGGCAACCCGGTCGGCATCGGCGGACGCCACGATGAGGGCCATGCCGATGCCGCAATTATAGGTCCGCGCCATCTCGGCGGGCGCCACATTGCCCGCGCGTTGCAGCCAGCGGAACACTGATGGCACCGGCCAACTCTCGGTTTCCAGCACGGCCTGGAGCCCATCGGGAAACACGCGCGGCAGGTTTTCCACCAGCCCGCCGCCGGTGATGTGGGCGAGGCCGCGAATGCCGGCGCCGCCATCGCCCTTGAGCGCGGCGAGACAAGACTTGACGTAGATGCGGGTCGGCTCCAGCAGCGCCTCGCCCAGAAGGCGGTCATTGGCGAATGGGGCCGGCGCGTCATAGGCGAGGCCGGCATCGGCCACGATACGCCTGACCAGGGAGAAGCCGTTGGAATGGACACCCGAGGAGGCCAAGCCGAGCACGATGTCGCCTGTTCGCGCCGTGTTGCCCGCGAGGTAACGTTCGCGCTCCACCGCGCCCACGGCGAAGCCGGCGAGATCGTAATCGCCTTTCCGGTACATGCCCGGCATTTCCGCGGTTTCGCCGCCGACCAGGGCGCAGCCGGCGATGCGGCAGCCCTCGGCGATGCCGGCGATCACGTCGCGCGCGGCGGCGACGTCGAGCTTGCCCGAGGCGTAGTAGTCGAGGAAGAACAGCGGCTCCGCCCCCTGGACCACCAGATCGTTGACGCACATGGCGACGAGATCGATGCCGACCGTGCGGTGCCGGCCGGTTTCGATGGCGATTTTGAGCTTGGTGCCGACCCCGTCGGTGGACGACACCAGGATCGGGTCGCGAAAGCCGGCCGCGCGCAAATCGAAGCCGGCGCCGAAACCGCCGATGGCGCCGTCCGCGCCGGGCCGGGCGGTGGCGCGCGTCAACGGCTTGATCGCCTCGACCAGCGCGTCGCCCGCGTCGATGTCGACGCCGGCATCCTTGTAGCTGTGGCTGGTTATGGTGTCCTCGACCGGCATGGGTTATAAAGCGGAACGCGCCTTCGAAACGGGCCGACAATAGCCAAATCAGGACTGATTGCAATGGTCGATCCACGGGCAAAGGGGCGGGTTGCACTGCTGGTCCTGGCCCTGGTCGGGCTGCCATGTCAGGCGGTTCTAGGCCAGGCCCAGATCGCGCCGGCCGATGCCCTGTTCGTCGTGCTCGACGTGGCGGTCGACGAAACGGCGCAGACTGCGGCTCAAGCGCGCGAGCGCGCCGTGCTTGCCGGCCAACGCGTTGCCTATGATCGCATGATCGCGCGCTTGACCATGCCCGCCGACCGGCCGCGCGTGCCGGCGGCCGACGACGCCGCGATCCAAGCGCTCGTGCTCGGCATCGAGATTGCCGAGGAGCGCACCAGCCCGGTTCGCTATCTGGCGCGCCTGACCGTGCGCTTCCAACCCGCCGGCGTGCGTCAACGCTTGGGTGCGGCCGGCGTGTCCATGGTGGAAATTCCGGGTGCGCCCGTGCTGGTGCTGCCCATCCTGCGCATGGCAGGCACCACGGTGTTGTGGGAGGATCCCAATTTGTGGCGTGCGGCGTGGAATGCGGCGCCGGCAACGACGGGATTGGTACCGTTTGTGCTGCCGCTTGGCGACGTTGCGGATACCGGCGATATCGGCGCCGAACAGGCGCTTGCCGAGGATGTCGATCGTCTCAAGGCGATCGCCCAGCGATATGGCGCGGGATCGGTATTGGTTGCCGAAGCTGCGGTGGATGTCGACCCGGCAACGCAAGAGATGACGCTGAGCATCAGCACCGTCAGCCATCTAGGCGATGCCGCGCCGGCCACCATCCAAAGCTTGCCCGTCGTCGACGAGGCCGCACTGCCTGCCGCCATGACACACGCGGTGGCGCGGCTTCAGGCGGAGATCGAAGATTCGTGGAAGACGGCCCATCTTGTCCTGCCCGGCGATGACCAGCGATTGACGGTCAACGTGCCGCTCGAGGGGTTGGCCGATTGGTTGGAGGTACGTCGGCGGTTGTCCGCGGTCCCGCTGCTGCGTCGCAGTACCCTGATGGCCTTGTCCCAGCGCGAGGCGCAGCTCGATCTCGGCTTTGTCGGCAACGCCCAACAGCTCCGCACCGCGCTGGCCCAGCGCCGTCTGGAATTGACGGGCGAGGGCGAAATATGGACGCTGCGCCTAGCCGATCGAGTTCCGACGAGTGCGCCCGCCGTTCCGCCCGCCCAGGCTGCCCCGCCCGCTCAAGCAGATGAACCGCCCCAGGAGTGACCGCTGAACGGTTTTCTGCTCATCCTGCCGAATCTATTGAGCCTGGCTCGATTGCTGATCGTGCCGATCGTGGTCTGGCTCTTGACCATCGGTCAGCACGGGCCGGCCTTCTGGCTGTTCGTGCTGGCCGGTGTGTCCGACGCCGTCGACGGCTTTCTGGCGCGCCGCCTCGACGCGCGCTCCGAACTCGGGGGCTATCTTGATCCCCTGGCCGACAAGGCGCTGCTGGTGAGCGTCTATATAACGCTCGGTCTGCAAGGCCATATCCCGAGCTGGCTCGTGATCCTGGTTGCCTTCCGCGATCTCATGATCGTCGGCGGCGTGGTGCTCCAGCAAACCCTCGGCCGGCGCACGGTGATGGCACCCTTGCTGGTCAGCAAGGCCAACACGGCAGCCCAGATCACCTTCGCGGTCCTGCTCCTGGCGGCGCACGCCTTCGATCTCGACGATCACGGCGTGCTTTTCGTGTTGACCTTCGTGGTGGCGGCGACCACGCTGGCCTCGGGCTCGGCCTATCTGGTCAAGTTCGTCCGGCAATTGGTGGAAGCGGCGACGTGACGGGCGAGCGTAGCGATCTCCGGTTTTGGCTGATCGGCGCGGCGGTTTTCGCCGGACTGCTGGTGCTGCTCGGCGACATCCTCATGCCCTTCGTCGCCGGCATGGCGGTCGCTTATTTGCTCGATCCCTTGGTCGAGCGGTTGGCGCGGCGGGGCGTTTCGCGCACCTTGGGCACGGCGATCGTGCTCGGTCTATTCTTCCTCCTGGCGATCGGTCTTGTGCTGATGCTGGTGCCGCTGTTGCACACCCAGATCGCGGCGTTCGCCGGCCGCGTGCCCGGTTATATCGAGCGCGCCAAGGCGGCGATCGGGCCGCTGTGGGATCTCACGGTCAGCCGCGTCTCGGACGAGGATTTAAAGCGCCTGCCGGAGCTTGCCGGCAGTCACGCCGGCCAGGCGTTGCAAGTTGCGCTCAAATTCGCCGCCGGCTTGATTAGCGGCGGTGGCGCCGTCGCCAATCTGCTGTCGCTGATCTTCATCACGCCGCTGGTCGCCTTTTATCTCTTGCGCGACTGGCCCAAGGTGGTCGGTGCGATCGATCGTTGGCTGCCGCGTGCCCAGGCCGACACCATCCGCGAGCAACTCGCCGCCATCGACTTGACGCTGGCCGGCTTCGTGCGCGGTCAGGCGATGGTGTGTTTCGCGCTGGCCGTGCTCTACGCACTCGGCCTGGGGCTGATCGGCCTGGATTTCGGGCTGGTCGTCGGCGTGTTCGCCGGGTTGATCTCTTTCATCCCCTTTGTCGGTACTTTGGTCGGTGGCGGGCTGGCCGTTGCGCTCGGCCTGGCGCAATTCGGTTTGACCGCGAAGCTGGGCATGGTGGCTATGGTGTTCGTGGTGGGCCAGGCGCTGGAAGGCAATGTCCTCACGCCCAAGCTGGTCGGCGACCGGATCGGGCTGCATCCCGTGTGGATCATCCTTGCCCTGCTAGCCGGCAGCGCCCTGTTCGGCTTCCTCGGCGTACTGCTTGCCGTACCGGCGGCGGCGGTCGCGGGGGTGCTCGCGCGTTTCGCCCTCAAGCGCTATCTGGCGAGCTCGGTCTATCGCGGCCGCGGCGAAGGGACGTGAGCGCAAACCAACTTCTCCTCGCGCTTGGCCATCGCGCCGCGCGCGCGCGCGAAGACTTCCTGGTCGCCGATTCCAATGCGGCAGCAGTCGCTTGGGTCGATCGTTGGCCCGATTGGCCGGGGCCTGGGCTTGCACTCTATGGCGCCGCCGGCTGCGGCAAATCCCACCTCGCCCATGTTTTCGCGGCGCGCTCGGATGCGCGGGTCGTCGGACCCGAGGCTATCCAGTCGGCCGCCGTACCGGGGCTGCTGACGGATCGGACGGCGTGGGCAATCGACGACGCCGACCGGAATTGCGACGAGCGCGGTCTGCTGCATTTCCTCAATGCGATCGCCGAACAGCGCGGCCATGTCTTGCTGACCGCGCGCGCCGCGCCGGCGCGCTGGGCCGTGGCGCTGCCCGATCTGGCCTCGCGCCTGGCCGCCATGC
This sequence comes from Alphaproteobacteria bacterium, assembly GCA_009694085.1. GTDB lineage: Bacteria > Pseudomonadota > Alphaproteobacteria > SHVW01 > SHVW01 > SHVW01. The sequence continues at coordinate 6,916 of SHVW01000074.1, read as the reverse complement.
CCGCGGTTGCCATTGCGCCGCCGAATGACGCGCTGCTGGCCGCTGTGCTGGTCAAGCTGTTCGCCGATCGCCAGCTCATGATCGGAGTTGACGTCATCGACTATCTGACCGGACGGATCGAGCGGTCGTTCGCGGCGGCGAGTGCGATGGTCGAGCGTTTGGATCGTGCGGCACTCGCCGAGCGGCGCGCCGTGACTGTGCCGCTGGTGCGCCGGGTGCTGGACACGGCACCATAAGCGATGGCGTTTTCTTATTTGTAACAAATAGTAATGGTGGCCGTGGTGACCGGTCCAGCCCAGCGTGCTAGGCTAAATAGCCCCATGTAGGAGACTGCCTGTACCGTGAGCACGTCACTTAAATCGAGCCAGCGGCCGATCGACCTGAACAATCCGGAGCGGTTCATCAATCGCGAACTGTCCTGGTTGGCTTTCAACACGCGCGTGCTGGAGGAGGCGCAGAACCCGGCGCATCCCTTGCTCGAGCGCTTGCGCTTCCTGTCGATTTCGAGCGCCAATCTGGACGAATTCTACATGGTGCGCGTGGCTGGGTTGAAGGGGCAGATTGCCGCCGAGGTGACGACGACCAGTCAGGACGGCTTGACCCCGGCCCAACAGCTGGTCGCCATCACGCGCGAGGTTGGCGTTCTGGTGCAGCGCCAGCAGGAATGTTGGCGCAGCCTGCGCGGCGAATTGGCGACGGCGGGCATCGCCGTGCTTGATCCCGGCGAGTTGACCGAAGACGAGCGGCGCTGGCTGGCCGGTTATTTCATGGACCACGTGTTCCCCGTGTTGACGCCGCTGGCGATCGATCCGGCCCATCCGTTTCCGTTCATTCCGAACCGCGGCTTCGCGCTGGTCATGCAGATGGCGCGCGCATCGGACGGGAAAGTCCAGCGTGCGCTGGTGCCGTTGCCGCAACAGATCAGCCGGTTCGTGCGGCTAGCGGGGCCGGCCGAGCGATTCATTGCCATCGAGCATGTGATCGGTTTGTTCTTCAACCGCTTGTTCCCACGCTTCCAGGTCTCGGGCACTGGCGTTTTTCGCATCTTGCGCGACAGCGAGGTGGAGATCGACGAAGAAGCGGAAGATCTGGTCCAGCACTTCGAATCGGCACTAAAGCGCCGGCGGCGCGGCAACGTGATCCGGTTGAAGTTCAATGCCGGCGTGCCCGATGAATTGCGCCGGTTCGTGATCGACCAGCTCCATGTTTTGCCCGACGGTGTGTTCTCGCTGGAGGAGATGATCGGCATCGCCGATCTCGGTCAGCTCGTGCGCTTGATCGAGCGGCCCGATCTGTTGTTCCCGCCGTTCAACGCCCGCTTTCCCGAGCGCATCCGCGATTTCGGCGGCGATTGCTTCGCCGCGATCGGACGCAAGGATATCGTGGTTCACCATCCCTTCGAAAGCTTCGATGTGGTCGTGCAGTTCCTGCGTCAGGCCGCGCGCGATCCCGCCGTGATCGCGATCAAGCAGACGCTCTACCGCACCTCGGATAACTCGCCGATCGTGCGCGCCCTGATCGAGGCGGCGGAGGCGGGCAAGAGCGTCACCGCCATGGTCGAGCTCAAAGCGCGCTTCGACGAGGAGGCCAACATCCGCTGGGCGCGGGATTTGGAGCGCGCCGGCGCCCAAGTGGTCTACGGCTTCATGGACATGAAGACCCACGCCAAGGTCTCGCTGGTCGTACGACGCGAAGGCGGGGGGCTGCGTTCCTACGTCCATTTCGGCACCGGCAACTACCACCCGATCACGGCGCGCATTTATACCGATCTGTCCTTCTTCACCTGCGATCCCGCGCTGTGCCGCGATGCCGCCCGTCTGTTCAATTTCATGACCGGCTATGCCACGCCCGAGGCGATGGAGAAGCTGGTCGCCGCACCGATGTCGCTGCGTCCGACCATTCTGCACTTGATCGAGGACGAAATCGCTCACGCGCGCGCCGGCCGGCCCGCTCAGATCTGGGTCAAGTTGAACTCGCTGGTCGATCCGGACACGATCGACGCGCTCTATCGCGCGTCCCAGGCCGGCGTGTCCATCGATCTGATCGTGCGCGGCATCTGCTGCCTCCGGCCCGGCGTGCCCGGCTTGTCGGAGAATATTCGGGTCAAGAGCGTGATCGGCCGATTCTTGGAGCACGGGCGCGTCGTGTGCTTCGGCGCCGGGCACAAGCTGCCCCATCCCGATGCCAAGGTCTTCATATCCTCGGCCGACTGGATGACCCGCAATCTCGATTGGCGCGTGGAAAGCCTGGTGCCGATCGAGAACGCGACCGTGCATCAGCAGATTCTCGACCAGATCATGGCGATGAATTTGAAGGACGTGGCACAGAGCTGGACGCTCGGCCCTGACGGTCTGTACACCCGCGTGCCGGCCGAGCCGGGCGCCTTTTCCGCTCATCACTACTTCATGACCAATCCGAGCTTGTCAGGCCGGGGCAGCGCGCTTAAGAAGGGCCGGGCTCAGCCCCATCTGGTGCAGAGCGAAATCACCGCCCGGGATTGATGGCCGGATCCAAGCGCAAAGCCAAGATCGGCGCAGGCCGGGTTGGCGTCATCGACATCGGTTCGAATTCGATTCGCCTGGTCGTCTATGACCGCCAGAGCCGCGCGCCCATGCAGATTTTCAACGAGAAGGTCCTGTGCGGGCTTGGGCGCGGCCTGGAGCGTACGGGCCGATTGCAGATCGAGAGCATGGCAATCGCGCAGACGAATCTGCTGCGTTTCGTCGCCGTCGCTCGGGCCATGAAGGTGACCGATCTCGACGTGGTCGCGACCGCCGCCGTGCGAGATGCTGCCAACGGGCGCGATTTTGTTGCTGAGATAGAGCGGCGTTGCCGCGTCAAGGTGCGCATCCTTTCGGGTGGCGCGGAGGCTCGGCTGTCGGCACTCGGTGTCATCTCCGCTATCCCCGGCGCCACCGGCGTGATGGGCGATTTGGGCGGCGGCAGCTTGGAACTCGTCGAGATCGGTCAGGCGCGGATCGGCCGCCATGCGACCATGCCGCTCGGGCCCTTGCGCCTGGCCGACCTGGCCGCCGGCGACCGCAATCGGGCGCGCCTTGCCATCGACCGCCACTTGAAGCGGCTGACCTGGCTGAAGCTGCTCAAGGGCCGCACGCTCTATGCAGTCGGCGGCTCCTGGCGTTCGATCGCGCGCGCACACATGGTGGCGGTCGATTATCCGCTCCATGTCATTCACAACTACCGGATCGAAAGGGACGAGCTCGCGCGGTTTCTCGTGGCGGTCGAACGGCGGCGCCGGCGCGGCTTGCCCGGCGCCTCTCGCCGGCGTGCCGAGAGCTTGCCGCTCGCCGCCCTGGTGCTTCAACGTATCTTTAAGCTGGCGCGGCCGAAGCGCGTGGTTTTTTCAGCCTTCGGCTTACGCGAGGGTTGCCTATACGACCGGCTGGCGGCGAGGCGGCGTGCCGACGATCCATTGATCGAAGTCTGTACGACGATTGCGCGCCACGCCGGCCGGTTCAGTCCCCATGGCGACGAGCTCGCGACCTGGATGGCGCCATTGTTCAGGGATGAGGACGGCGAGACCCGGCGTTTGCGCCGTGCCGCCAGCCTGATCGGCGACATCGCGTGGGACGAGCACCCCGATTACCGGGCGGAACACGCCTATATGCGCATCTTGCGCTTGCCCGTGGTCGGTATCGATCATCCCGGACGCGCTTTCCTGGCGCTCGCCGTGCGCGTGCGCTACGAGGGCATCGTCGAAGGCCCTGTCCCGGTGGAGGCGCGAGCGCTTCTGACGCTGCGCGCGATTAGGCGTGCGGTCGTATTGGGTCTGGCGCTCCGGCTCGGCCATACGCTGTCGGGCGGCACGGCCAAGCTGGTCGAACGCACGCGATTGTCGTTTGCCGACGGCGCGCTCGTGCTGACCGTCCCGCGCGCGCATCTTGCCTTGATCGCCGACGTCGTCCGGCGCCGCTTCGAGGCGCTGGCCGCTGCATTAGGTAAGACTGCTCGGATCGCAACGGTCTAAACCTTCGCCACGTTCACCAGGGCCACTTCGCTGCCGCCGCCGTTCATGGTCAGGGCCAAGCGGCCATGCTTGAGCGCCAGCGCGTCCTCGCCGAACAACTCGCGCCGCCAACCCGAGAGCGCGGGTACATCGGCATCGTCGGCGGCGGCGATCAGGTCGAGATCGCCCGAACTCGCCACCAGCTTCTGGGCGACGCCATGGCTCTCGCATTTGAGTTTGAGCAGAACGCGCAGGAGTTCGACCACAGGCGCCCTGCCGGACGGCAATTCGGGGCGCTGTGCCATAGGGGCCTGCGAATCCACCGGCAGTGCGCGAGCACGTTCCACGACGCCGAGCAAGTCCTGGCCGATTCGACTCTCCGCCAGCCCCTTGCCGAAGGAACGCAGCCGAGCCAGGTCGGCGCTGGTCCGCGGCGGGTGCGCCGCAACCTCAAGCAGTGCCTCATCGCGCAGGATGCGATTGCGCGGTACGTTGCGGCGCTGGGCTTCGACCTCGCGCCAGCTCGCCAATTCCCGCAGCACGGCCAGAAAACGAGGATCGCTGCTGCGCGGTTTCAAGCGGTGCCAGGCTTCCTCGGGCGCCAACCGATAGGTTGCCGGATCGGTTAGCACGGCCAGCTCTTCGCGCAGCCATTCCGTCCGGCCGCTCTTCTGTAGCTTGCGCTCGAGCTTGTCATAAACGCGCCGCAAGTGGGTTACGTCGGACAGTGCGTATTGAAGCTGGCGGTCGGTGAGCGGGCGGTGGGACCAATCTGTGAAGCGCGAGGATTTGTCGATATGGGCGCCCGCCAGTTTGGCCGCCAGGGTTTCGTAGCCGACGGATTCGCCGAAACCGCAGGCCATGGCGGCGACTTGGGTATCGAAAAGCGGGGTCGGAATCTGGCCTGACATCTGGAAGAAAATCTCCACGTCCTGGCGCGCGGCGTGGAACACCTTCAGTATCTTCGGATCGGACATCAGCCGGTAGAGGGGCGCCAGGTCCATGTCCGGCGCCAGGGGATCGATGGCGAAGGCCTCGTCGGGCCCAGCCAGTTGGACCAAGCAGAGCAGCGGCCAATAGGTCTTGTCGCGTAGGAACTCCGTATCGACCGTGACATAGGCGTTGCCGGCAATCCGACCGCAAAATGCGTCCAGCTTGGCGGTCGTGGCGATGATGGTCATGGGCCTGCCTATACATGGTTTACGGCGACGGCAATAGGGGCCGCAGAGCCCAAAGGGATTTTGTCGGTCTAAGCGTGGGTTGGGCAGGAAGGATAGGCCATAAGATGATGAAATATTGCTATCTTTCATAATGTTATTGCGTGATCTTCGGAAATCAGTCACAGTTTGGCTATGCAGGGGGATCATCGGCTCAAGCGCTTCGGTTTGATCGCTGCCAGCGTCGTGGCATTGCCATTGACGTTGGGCGGTTGTGCGGTCGTACCGCCTATCATGGGCGTCATTGCCTATGGCATCGATGGAATTTCGTTGGTGGTCAGCGGCAAGACCACCACCGATCACGCTGTTTCGGCCATGGCCAAGCAGGATTGCCGGCTTTGGCGTCTGTTGATTCTGGAAGCGGTCTGCCGGCCCGAAGAGAGCGAGCCGGACTCGGCGATTGCCGTGGCTGAAGCCGCGGTCGGGGCGAGTTTGGAGACTGCGCCAACCATTCTGCCTCGGGCTGCGACGCCGGGGCCGGCCTCGGCCGCCGCATTGGTCGCGTCCATTTCTCCTGCGCCACCGCCGATCCTACAGCCGCGGGCCAAGCCGGGCGCTGGGCTCTGGCCGCCTGCCACTTTTGAAGCGGCGGTGCCGGCCGCGACGCAGGCGCCTGCACCGCGCACGATTATGGCAGCGCGCGCACCGGAACCGACGCAATCCGTCGCTTCTGGCGAACGCTACCTCGTGCTCGGCACGTTCCGTCAGCGCGGCAATGCCGAGTTTCTGGCTGGCCGTATGCTCGACGCGGGCGCGGTTATCACCGATCCCGAACCGGGAATCGGTCAGTTTCATCGTGTCGTCATCGGCCCGCTCGTCGCGGCCGAACTGCCCAGGCTGCGCCAGCAGATGCAGGCGCGCGGCGTGAATGGTGCCTGGACGGCGACGCTGTGCCTGAACCCTAACGCCGTGGAACAGTCCTGCGTCACACCCATGGCGGCTCCGCCTGTCACCCAGACTGCCATGCTGCCGGCGGCGCGTACCACCGTGCCGGGCCCTCAGATCGCCACCCGGACGCTGGCACTCAGCACCGATCCGATCTACTGATCAAACCTCACCTTCGTTAACGATCGTCCAGATGCGCGCGTGTTCGCCCGCGCGCTGAGGCTGGATGACGCGGAAGCGTTCGATCACGCCATTCGCGCCGGGCCCACGTTCGAGTGCCAGCAAGGTGTGGATTTTGTGATCGCAAAGTTCCGCGGCGCCTTTCGCTTCGGTCGCGGCGACCGGCCGGGCCGCGGCCAGATCGGGCGCACCGTAACGCTCGACGAAATGCTGGGCCAGCCTGTCGATCACGCGTTCGAATTCATCGGGTGCGATCTCGGCCACCTCGACCAGGCTGGCGAAGCCGAAGTTTTCCGTGCCGAGCCAGCCCTGGGCGAAGGCAAGCCGTTCCTTGGGGCCGAGCGTTTCGGGATCGCAATCGGCGAATGCGAATCCGCCGGGCACGGCCCATTCCCCGGGCTCGGCGGCATGCGCGAAGACGCGGGTATCGGATTGATCGAGGCGGAGGGTACGCGGAAATTTCATCGGCCGATCTGAGACCCGCCGGCGAAGTCAGTCAACTGGCGCGGGCGCGCCGGGCAGGGCAATCGCTTCAGGTTAACAGGTGGTGCAGTTGGGTCGCGAACGTGATTCATAGGGAGCTTCGCAAGAGCGGAGCCCCCATGTCCAGGCAGCCCCTGCGTTCCCCGTCGATCCTCGATCATTTTTCGGCCCTGTCGGACCCGCG
>SHVW01000073.1 GCA_009694085.1 Alphaproteobacteria bacterium | reverse complement strand
CAAGGAAGCCCTGCCCGAAGCCAGAGTGCGCGCGCTCGCCATCGAATACGGCACCTTCGCCATGCCGGCCACGCTGGGCGCGCTGATCGCCGACAACTGGCTTCATTTGAAAGGCGACCCCGCCTCGCCGTTGGGAAAGCGCATCAAGGCCGAGATTCGCCGCGCCTTCTATCCCGACGAGGACGATTGGAAAGAAATGGTGGCGCTTCGCGCTCACCAAATCATGCGGCGGGCCATGCGGTGCGTCGCGGAGGCGTGAACACGGCGGCCTCGGAAGCGCGCGCCTACTTCACGGGACTGTGGCGAGATCAGGCGCCGGCCTGGCGGGCAAAGTATGTGGACGCCATTTCCAGCGAGGCGTCCCTGGCGGCGCTAGGCCGGATGCCGACCGGCATGTTCCAGCTACCCAAGGGCAGTCCAGCCTCCCGAGCAGCCGAGTAACCGGATCATGACTCCATTACGGCTGACCACGGCGTTCTGGAACTATGACCGCACCATGCCATTGGTCGATGGCCGGGTCGCGGTTGAGGGCTGCGAGCTTGATGTTAAGATTCTGCGACCGGAACTGACCTTCGCCCGTGCCTTTGGCGAGGCGGCGTTCGACGTCTGCGAGCTGTCTTTCAGCAATTCCGTTACGGCAATCTCCAAAGGAGGCTTTCCCTACGACCTGATTTCCGTGTTCTTGTCTCGGTCATTTCGCCATTCCGCGATCTTTGTCAGAACCGACCGTGGCATCGAGCGTCCCGAGGATCTGCGCGGGCGCATCATCGGCCTGCAGGAATACGATATGACCGCGGCCGTGGTCGTGCGCGGCATGTTGCGTGACGCCCGCGGCGTTGAGGCACACCATATCCGCTGGCGTGTTGGAGAAGCCGAGCGAACCAAGCCGATAGAGTTCCCGACCGGCCGGCCGCCCGATGGCGTCGAGATCGAGCTGCTGCCGTCGGGGCGCACATTGGAAAGCCGGCTTCTGGCCGGAGAGCTGGACGCCGTGATCGCGCTTCGCCCTCCCGAAGCGATCAAGGCCGGCAACCCTTCAATACGTCTGCTGTTTTCCGACCCAACGCTGGCGGAGCGCCAGTGGTATGCGCAAGCCCGGATATTTCCCATCATGCACGCCTTGGGTGTTCGCCGCAGCCTAGTCACCGCCCATCCCGACCTGCCACAACGCCTGTATCGCGCCTTCTTTGCCGCCAAGGCCATGGCGTTGGCGGAACTCGAGATCATCCAGGCACCTAAGATTACGCTACCCTGGCCGCATGCCGCCCTTGCCGAAACGCGGGCCCTGATGGGCGACGATCCCTGGCCCTATGGCGTCGCAGCCAACCGCCATGTCATTGAAGCGCAGCTTCGCTGGTCGCTGTCCGACGGGCTACAAGTACGCCCAGTCACGATCGAGGACCTTTTTGCGCCATCGTTCCTGGAGAGTTGAGCATGGACGAGAAAGAAACCCCTTACGCGTCGGGGCACCATGACTATGGCGGCCTGCCCGGCGGTCCAATCGAGACCCGCGCCCATCCGACCACACTATGGGAACAGCGAGTCGACGCGATGCTGGAGCTGCTTGGCGATCCGCGCCGCCGACTCATGCGGATCGATGAGTTTCGCTGGATGAACGAGACAATGACGCCCACGGACTACGAGCGCCTGAGCTACTATGAGCGTTGGATCCATTCGATCACACGGTTGATGATCCACAAGGGTATCGTCACCCAGGCTGAGCTCGATGCGCGCATGGCCGAATTGCGGCGTCGACGCACCACGATGTCATGACGCCGGCATTCGCCTTGGGCGACAATGTCGTCATCAGCCCGCGCGACCAGCCAGGCCATGTCCGCACACCGTGTTATCTGCGTGGTCGCAGGGGGCGGATCATCCAAGTCTGCGGGGCGTTTCCTGATCCGGAACTTCTGGCTCAAGGCACGCTCGGAATCCCCTATCGTGTGCTCTACCGCGTCGCCTTTGCGCTGTACGCGGTATGGCCGGACTACGCCGGTGCTCCTTCGGACGACCTGATCGCCGACCTCTACGAACATTGGCTGGAATCGGAGGAGAAACACCCGTGAGTGGAATCGACGCGCATGACAATGCAGACCACGATCACACTGACCATGGGCCCACGCCACTAGAGCGCGAGCCAGATCCTGCGATCGCGCTACAGGAAATGGCATTGCGCGAATTGCTCATTGAGAAGGGGATTTTCACGGCCGATGACATCCGCCGCGCCATGGAGGCGATGGAGGCGCGCAGCCCGGCCATGGGCGCGCGCGTGGTCGCGCGTGCCTGGAGCGACCAAGCGTTTAAGACTGCGCTGTTGACCCACGGCAACTCCGCGGTTGCAACATTCGGCGTCTCGATGGGAGTAGCGGAGCTGACAGTGGTCGAGAATACGCCGGAAGTTCACAACGTCATCGTCTGCACGCTGTGTTCATGCTACCCGCGTGCCCTCCTGGGAATTCCGCCGTCCTGGTACAAATCGAAATCATATCGATCGCGCGTCGTGCGCGATCCGCGCGGCGTTCTCGCCGAGTTCGGCACGACCCTGCCGCCGGGAATGAAAGTGAGGGTGCACGACAGCACCGCCGACCTGCGCTTCCTGGTTCTCCCGCGCCGTCCAGCTGGGACGGATGGCTGGTATGCCGACGCGCTTGCCTCGCTGGTCACTCGGGACTGTCTGATAGGAGTCGCCATGGCGCGAGCACCTGACACTACCGCCCTTTGACCTCTCGCCTCGAGAACGACAGCCGGATCCCATTTAAGACGAACTCTGTAGGTTACCGAGGATGACGGCGACAACATGGGCTCGCCGCGCCGTCAATCGCTTAGGCGTAGCGAAGCGGCGGCGAAATATCCACGACAGCGTGTGTTGGTTGGACAAGTAGAAGTAGGCCAGGCTCACCACAGATATATAGAGGTCCACCGGATCGACCGCCCGAACGAAAGCGCCCTTTTTCTGGCCAGCGGCAAGCAGATTCGAGATGGTTGCCAGTAGCGAGGGATAGAGTTTGCGCACCGATTTGGACCGCCGCAGATGGCGAGCGTAGTGGATATTCTCAATGCTCATCAAGCGGATCAGCGCCGGCGTGCGAGCAAAGTGGTCGAATGTGTTGGCAACGAGGCGGCGCATACCCTCGACCGGATCTAGGTCGTGCAGCAGGTCGTCGCCCCGGCTCCCCCGCATGCTTCGATAGATGCCCTCCAGGACCGCTAGCTAGAAGTCCATCCTTGCTGCCGAAATAGTGGTAGATCAGGTTCTTGCTGGCGCCGATTGCCACGGGGATGCGATCGACGCGGGCCCCGTTGAGGCCATGCTCGACAAACTCGTCTTGCGCCGCGCTCAAGATGATCTCGCGACTGAGCTTAGCATTTCGCCGGCCGCGCCGACGCAGCCGGATCAATCGTGCCGTCATGCCGGATCGCCTTGCTGAGGGGAGCTTCGCCATCAGGCCGGCAGGCCGCGCCTAGCGGTTCGCGTTGCCTCAACATCGATACGACCGGCCGCGTCGATCACCACGCCATAATCCCTGACAGCGCACGCTCGAGATATCTTGCCGTCGATCACGTCCTCGCGGATTAGCTCCGGGTCGCGCTCTCGCGGCCGGCCAAAGCCGCCGCCGCCAGCCTGCCTATGGCGTATGACGTTATCGGCGACCAACGTCATCGTCACTTTGCCGGGCAATTGCCGCACTTCATCGCCGACCGCCAGTTCATTGTGCGACGCCCCGCCGGGCTGACCGCCGGCCAGGCCATAGGGTCGGAACTTGACCCGGTCGGAGCGCAACTGGAGAACGGCCTCCGGGGCCAGCAGGCGGTAGCTGCGCTTGATGCCCAGTCCGCCGCGCCATTTGCCGGCCCCGCCGCTATCTTCGACCAGTGCGTACTCCTCGACCCGCACGGGATGCTCGGCTTCCATGATTTCGACAGGCATGTTCGATAGGTTCTGCGAGGGGTTGGTGATTGCCTCAACTCCGTCCTGATCAGGCCGGCCGCCCCACGCACCGCAAATCATATCGACGATAATGAAAGGGCGCCGATCCGGCTTGAGACCGCTAATGCAGATCACGCTGTTTCCACCTTCACCGGCGGCGGGTACGCGGTCCGGCACGATCTGGGCCAGCGCGCCGAGCATGGCATCGAACACCCGGTATCCGGTGAGCGCACGAGCTGCAGTGGCGCCGGGCAATCGTGGATCAAGGATCGATCCCTCTGGAACCTTGATCTCGATGCAGCGGAACACTCCGACATTGTTCGGCACATCACGCGGCAGCACGCAGCGCACGCTAAGATATGTACACGACTGGGTATAACTGCGCGTGGAGTTCAATGCCGCACGGACCTGCGGCGAAGATCCGGTGTAATCGACAAGGAGCGAGTCCTCGCGCACCGTAATCGCGACCTTGATCGGTATTGGCGTATCGGTGAACCCGTCATCGTCGATATGGTCAAGGAAGTGGTAGGTGCCTTTCGGCCAGCGCCGAATTTCCTCGCGGGTCAGGCGCTCGGCATATTGGATCAACTCCTGCATATAGCCAGCGATCGCATCAGCCCCGTAGCGATCGATAAGTTTCTCTAGGCCGCGCTGACCGACCTGACAGGCCGCATATTGCGACCGGATATCGCCCCAAACGCGGTCGGGAACCCGAACGTTGATCTTGATCATCTCCTCCAGGGTTCGATTGACCACCCCGCGCTCAAACAACTTAAGCGGCGGAATGCGCAATCCTTCCTGGTAGATCTCGGTCGAATCGCTGGCATTCGATCCGGGCACGCGCCCTCCCACGTCCGTTTGGTGGCAGATCACCACCGCGAAGGCACGTCGCCGGCCATCGTGGAAGATTGGTACGAACATGAAGATATCGGGCAGGTGCATGCCGCCGTGGTAGGGATCGTTGATGATGACTGCGTCGCCCTCATGAAGATCGTCGCCGAACTTGGCGATGACCTCGGCGATCGCCTCCGGGACCGCGCCGAGATGGAGCGCGATCGTCTTTGCTTGCGCCACCATCTGACCATCGGCATCACACAGCGCGGCCGAGAAATCCATGACGTCTTTGACGATCTCGGAGCGTGCGATCCGGATTACCGTGTAAGCCATATCGTCGACGATAGAGTCGAAGCCGCTCTTCACGACGGCGAAAGTGATCGGATCGACGGTCATGTCGTCGTCTCCAATTCGATAATGATGCTACCGAGGGGATGGCGGCGGGCTACGGCATCAGGTGGCACGACAATTGTTACATCGAACTCCTCGACGATCAGCGGACCGCGGCGTGGCTGCTCATCGAGTGCCGCACGGTCCAGGATTGGAGTCTGGACTGGCGCCTGGTCGCGCGCGAAGGATGCTAGACGCACGGTTTGGACGGTCTTCCGTCCATGACTCGCCGTACGCATCGCGGCAAAATCGAGCCGACGGTCGCGCAACCCCCGTCCGACCAAGCGTAGCTTGACCAACTCCGGCGCCGTCTCGTCTTCGTAACCATAGGTTCGCCGATACTCCGCGGCGAAGTCCCGGGCAAGCGTCTCGATAGCTTCCGGCCCCGGCGCGAACCGTATCGAGAGCTCCGAGGCTTGGCCCTCATAGCGGACTTCGGCATACCAGTCGAGTTGGATGCGATCGGCAGCATAACCGTCTCCGGCAAGCCGCGCTCGCGCGGCTTCGGCGAGGCCAGCCATCGTCGTAGCCATCGACTGCAGCTCAATGCCGCGCAACCGGCAGAGCATGGTATGAACGAAATTGTGCTCGACATCGGCGCTGAGCATGCCGACGGAGCTGAACACGCCGGCAAGCGGTGGAATCACGATCCGGCCAATCCCGAGTAAGCGTGCAATATCGGCGGCGTGAGCGCCGCCGCTGCCGCCAATAGCGATCAGCGCCATGTCGCGTGGATCGCGACCGCGTTCGACGGTAACCGCGCGGATAGCACGCGCCATAGCCGCGTTGGCAACCGCACGGATGCCATGCGCACCAGCATCGACCGAGATTCCGAGCGGCCGCGCGACATGGCGTTCGACCGCAGCGATAGCGCTCGCCCTGTCGATGGCCAGCCGGCCGCCGGCCAACGCCGTTGGATTGTACAGGCCGAGCGCGACGTTGGCATCGGTCACGGTTGGCCGGTCGTTGCCGCGCCGGTAGCAGGCGGGGCCTGGGTCGGCGCCCGCGGACTCCGGTCCGACCCGTAGTAGGCCGCCGCCGTCCATGCCCGCCAGTGAGCCGCCGCCCGCCCCAACTTCGGCAATGTCGATTGCCGGCACCTTAAGCATGTAGCCGCCGGCCTTGATGAAGCGGCTGGAGGTGCTGATGCCATCGCGGAACTCGTATTCCGACGTCATGCTCGGCCGACCATCCTCGACGATGACCGCCTTGGCAGTCGTGCCACCCATATCGAAGACGATAACGTCGGATTCGTTAAGCGCCTCCCCCAGCCGCGCGCCGCCGATCACGCCACCGGCCGGCCCGGAAGCAACGACGAAAGCCGGCAGGCGGCAAGCCTCGGCGGCCGGCAACATGCCGCCGTTCGAGGTCATCACCAGCACCGGGGCCGCGATGCCGATCCGCCGCAGGCCGCTCTGCAGGCGATCCAGATAACCGCGCATCGCCTTCAACAGGTAGGCATTGACCACGGTCGTGCTCGTCCGCTCGTACTCCTTCATCTCCGGGAGAACGGCCGACGACGTTGTCACCTCGAACGACGGCACGGCAGCCCGCACGATGCGCTCGGCACGCTGCTCATGCACTGGGTTGCGATAGCTGTTGATGAAGCAGATGGCGACAGCCTCGATCCCTTGCTCGGCAAGCACGCGCGCGGCCGCGTCCACTGCCGCCTCATCGAGCGGTCGAACCACCGAACCATCGGCGGCGATACGCTCGGGCACCTCGATGCGATGTCGCCGCGCGACCAGCGGTTTGGGTTTTGCCCATGTCAGGTCGAACATCTCCGGCATGCGAATGCGGCCGATCTCAAGCACGTCACGGAAGCCCATCGTGGTGATCAAACCAGTCGGCGCGCCCGTGCGTTGCAAGATGGCATTCGAGCCGACCGTCGTCCCGTGCAGCACTTCGGCAACCGATGTGGCGGAGCGTCCGATCTCGTCGAGCAACGCCGCGACGCCCTCGATCACCGCTCGGCTTGGATCGTCGGGAGTCGTCGATACCTTGCTCTCGTGCAAGAACCCGTCCTCAGACATCGCAACGATGTCTGTGAACGTTCCGCCGATATCGACGGCTATTCGAATTTGATCGCCTGTCACAAGTGATCCCGCCGGCCCCGATGGGCCATGCCAATGTGTTAATTGACTGTTTGGTCAGTTAAACGGGGGCGGCCGGTCAAGTCAATCCATGTGAATGCGTATCGTTCTCTACTCTCTTGGGATCTCCGAATAGCGCAAGCAGTTTTTGCAGCATGTAGCGACGACGCCCACGCCACAATTCGCTGCGAAGCTCCGCATAATAGATCATGCTGCCTTCCTGCACGGTATGCCGCAGCGCCGTGCCGTAGTGACGTTCCACCCAGCGATGCTTGGCGGCTATACCGGCCATCATGTCCCCACGCGACGGCAGCAATACATTGCCTGTCTCAAGCTCTCGAACCCAAAGGGCCTGCCGCTCGCAGGCATAGTTGATCGGCGTATCCAGGTTGACGATACCAATGAAATATAGACCGGGCCAACCTGGAGCGATCACCCGCTTGAACAAGTCGATCCGATTATCCGCGACCCCAACGACATCGGAAGGCAGGAACGAAAACTCCATGTCGAAGCCGGTCGCGGCGACCACTTCATCGAATGCCTCCCGGCTACCGTCGACAAAATGCAGGGTGCAGCCCTCGATCCGTTCGATGCCCTGCTTTACCGCGACTCGGCCGAAGGAAATGTCGGCCACGATCGTGGCGCTGGTAGTGGGGTGAACGCGATGAGTCAATGGCTTGAAGCCGAGATCGGTCGGCCGCCCGTGCACCATGAAAGTAATAGCGCGCGTGATCCGGCGGCGCAGGGCTCCCGGAATCCACCGGCGTTGCAGACGTCGCACGACGAACTCATTGTAGCTCTGGCCGAACACATATTGCGGCGTGATCAAGACGCCCGGCCGCGCCTTCGGCTTGAGCGAGGTGCAGATACTCAGGAAGATCATCATTCCTGAATCTGTGCCGTTCATCACCTCCGGCGTCCGCTTGGCGGTTGGCCGTGCCGTCGTCGGCATGGTCGTCGGTGAGTTTTTCACCTCGATCAGCGGTTTAGGCGGCCTGATCATCAAATACTCGAACAGCTTCGCGACAGACCGCATGTTCGTTCCCATCATCGTGCTCACCGTTTTCGGTGTCGTCCTGACCGAATTGGTCAAGGTCTTCGAGCGCAAGGTCGTGCCGTGGAAAGAAACCGAGCGCATGACGTTCTAGCCCGCGTCGCTGGCCTCCGTCTTGGCGCCGCGTCGATGACGGGCCGGACCGGTGCTTGCCGGCGCGCCCGATAGCGAGGCAAGATGGCGGCCATGCGCTACGTCTTCCTCGGCGGTTCCGGTTTGCGCGTCTCGGCCATTGGTCTCGGCGGCTTCGCCATGGCCGGATTCTACGGACCGGCCGACGATGCCGAAAGCCGGGCTACCCTCGCCGAGGCGATCGATCTTGGCGTCAATTTCATCGACACCGCCGATGGCTATGCCGGCGGACGCAACGAGGAGCTGATCGGTGCGGCCATTGCCGGGCGGCGCGACCAAGTCGTGATCGCCACTAAAATTGGCAATCGGCGGCGCGAGGATGGCACGGCCTATGCCGATGGCAGCCCGGCCTATGTCGCCGACGCCTGCGAGCGCAGCTTGAAGCGCCTGGGCGTGGCGACCATCGATCTGCTCTATTTGCACCGGGTCGATGCGGCCACGCCGATCGAGGATGCGGTCGGCGCGATGGCGCGGCTGGTGGCGGCGGGCAAGGTGCGGCACCTGGGTTTGTCCGAAGCCTCGGCGGCGACCATCCGGCGCGCCCACCGCGTTCATCCCGTCGCCGCGTTGCAAACGGAATATTCGCTATGGAGCCGATTTGCCGAGGCCGAGCTTCTGCCGACCTGCCGGTCCCTCGGCATCGGCTATGTCGCCTACAGCCCGCTTGGGCGCGGTTTTCTCACCGGTACGATCCGGCGGCTCGACGATCTGCCGGCGGGTGATTGGCGGCGCAGCTTGCCCAGGCTGCAGCCGGACCGCCTGGCGCGCAATCTGACCCTGGTGTCGGAAGTCGAGGCGGTCGGCCGGGCCCGCGGCCTGTCGCCGGCGCAAATTGCCCTGGCCTGGGTGCTGGCGCGCCCTGAGGGCATCGTGCCGATCCCGGGCACGCGCAACCGCCGCCATCTGCGCGAGAATATCGGCGCGGCCGGCATCGTCCTCACGGCGGACGAGATCGCGCGGCTCGATCAGGCCTCTGATCCGCGCCATGATTTTGGCGAGCGGCTGCCCGAAGGCGAGATCCGGCGCGTCAACCTATGAGCGGCTCGGGCTGATCAGGCCGTGGTCAAGCGGTCGTACATCCAATCCGCCTGGAGCGGTAGCAGCTGCACGTAGTTGTCGACGCTGGCGTGTTCCGCACCGCCCTCATCCTCGTTGAATATACGCAAGGTTCGGTCGCCAACGGTCAGCTCGTCATAGGTGCGCTGCGCCGATGCCAGGGGAACCATGTGGTCCTTTTCGCCATGGGTCACCAAGACCGGGCAGCGGATACGCCCGAGCAGGCCCTTGAGCGTGAAGGGCCGGTACTTCTCGCGCGCCTCGGCATCCGATTTGGCGCCGACGATCCATTGCAGATGCTTCTGCAGCGGCGGATGGGTGATGTACAGTTCCTCCAGCACGTCATAGAGCGCGCTGGAAACGACCAGCGCCTTGAAGCGGGGTTCGAAGCAGGCGGCGCGCGGCGCGTAATAGCCGGCCATGCTGACCCCCATGAGGCCAAGGCGGCCATGATCGATGTCGCTGCGCGTCATCAGGTAATCGACTGCCGCGGTGACCGGGCGCTCATATTCCGGGATGCTCGGCAGGCCGAGCAGGCGGATCGTGCTGCCCTGCCCGGGTCCGTTGAACACCAGACAGGCCATGCCACGGGCCGTCAGGTGGCGCGCGCCGCGGAAGAAGTTCGACTCGGGCAGCACGTCGGCCCCGGCCAGGAACACGACGCAGGGTGGCTTGGCCCGACGCGGCCCGCCGGTTGGCGGAAAGAACCAAGCCTGAAGCTTGTGGCCCTCATAGGGGAGGTCGACCGACTCATGGGGGTAGACCGATAGGGCCATGCCGCGCCGCCAGCACTCCATGGCCTTTTGATAGGTCGCAAGCTTGCGCGGATCGTCGGGCGCCAGGCGCAGCTCGGCGATGCGGTAATAGGTGAAGGCGCGCAGATAGGTCTCGCTCGCCGTGGCGCCATGGCCGGCCTGATCGGCGCGCCGGGCGATGCCGGCGATGCGCTCGGCGAGGTCCCAGAACGCTTGATGCCAATCCTCGAGATTTCCGGTGCGCACATAGCGCGCGGCGCGCAGCAGCTCGTTGTAATCACCCGCGCCATGGGTGGATTCCGACATGTACATGCCGAAATGGTAGGAGAACACCCGGGAAATCGGCGCTCCGTCATTCCAATACTGAAACATGGGTTTTCTCCTGCGACCGCGTTCGGATCACAATTCCAAGGTGTCCGGCGCGAACAACTCGTCGATGGTCAGATGCCGGTTGGAAAGCCCTTCCTCGAAGGACCAGCGGATAATCGCCTCCAGGGTGCGCCGATTCCGGCGCACGCCATAAGGCCAAAAATCCGCGCCCAGGACGGCGCGGGTGGACTCCAGCTCGGCGACCACCCAGGGCAAGGTGACTCGCGGCGCCTGGATGATCGCCAAATCGGCGATGGCAATCTGCTTGGCCTGCTCGAACGCATCGTAGAAGGCGCGCGCCAACCAGGGATGTGCGGTCAGCAACGTCTTGCGGATGCCGACGACATGCATGATCGGAAAGATACCGGTCTTGGCAACATAGTCCTGCTCGGCGCGGCGCCAATCCGGGAACAGGCGGCGCAGCGTGCCGTCATCGGCGGCGAAGGCGCGCGGCGGGCGCAGGGCGATGACGGCATCAAGCGCGCCGCGCGCCAGCTCGCTTTCTAGCGTCGTGCCGCTGGCCAAGGGCTTGATGTCAACACCGGTAACGGTTGGGATCGGAATCGTCGCGCGCTCTGGCTCGGCCAGATCACCGATCCGCCAGCGCAGGTCGGCTGGCTGAACGCCATACTCGTCGCGCAGCAGGCCGCGCACGACCAAGGCGGCTGTCATGTCGTATTCCGTGGTGCCGATGGTCCGCCCCTTGAGATCGGCCGGCAATTCGATGCCGCGGTCCTTGCGCACGAAGATGATCGAATGCCGAAAGGCGCGCGATAGGAACACAGGAATGGCGGTATAGGCGGCCTTGCCGTTCGAAAAGGCCGTCATATGGTTGCTGTAGGACAGCTCGGAGACGTCGAATTCGGCGGTGGTGAAAGCGCGCGCGAAGGCCTGTTCCGGCCGAAGCACGGTCGGCCGAAGGCCGACTCCGGGCACCCGCACGCGCCCGTCGAGCAGCGCCCGCGTCCGGTCATAGTCCCAGCATGACAAGCTAAGTGGCACATCGGCCATCGAGCGAATTCCTTGGTGGTTGGCGTCTAGCGCAAACGGTCGATCAGCCAGTCCACCTGGTACGGGATGACCTGGACCCAGTTTTCGATATTGCAATGCTCGGCGCCGCCCTCGACATCGTCGTAAAGACGCAGCTCCTTGTCCTTGACGGCCAATTCGTCAAAGGTGCGCTGCGCCGAGGACAGCGGCACTTTGGTGTCCCAGATACCGTGGGTGATCAACACCGGGCAGCGGATGCGGGGCAGGAGGCCCTGAAGAGTAAACTTCGCGTAGTAGGCGCGCGCCTCCTCGTCCGATTGGCAGCCGCCGATCCATTGCAACTGTTTGCGGATCGGTGGGTAGTACAGATAGAGATCTTCGAGAATGTTGTAGAGCCCGCCCCAGGCGACGCAGGCCTTGAAGCGGTGCTCAAAGCAGGCGGCGCGTGGCGCGTAATAGCCGGCCATGCTGACCCCGAGCAAACCGATGCGGTCATGGTCGATATCACGCCGGGTCATCAGGTAGTCGACGGCGGCTGATACCGGCCGTTCATAATCCGGAATGGTCGGCCGATTGAGCAGGCGGATCGTGCTGCCCTGGCCCGGCCCGTTGAAAACCAGGCAGGCCACCCCGCGCGCGGTAATGTATTGCACGCCGCGAAAGAAATTCTCTTCGGGCAAGGCGTCGGCGCCGCTGAGAAACACGATGCACGGTGGCGGGTCGCGGAAGATACGCGCGCGCGGCGCGAAGAAATGGCCGGCCAGCTCGATGCCATCAAAGGCGATCTTGACATCCTCGTGGGGCTGCGGCGAGCGGGTGATGCCCGCCTGCCAACAGGCGATCGCGCGGTAATACATCGGCAGTTTGCGTGCATCCTTGCCGGGTAGACGCAACTCGGCCGCGCGATAATAGGAAAAGGCGCGTAGATAACACTCGCTCGCCGTGGTGTCGTGTCCGCCCGCGGCAGCCTGGTCGGCCAGGCGCTTAACGTGGTCGCCGATCCGCCCGAATCCGCTGTACCAATCGTCCACATTGCCGGGGCGAATGTGTCGCGCCGTCCGCATCAACTCATGGAAATCGGCGGCGCCTTGGATCGATTCCGAGAACAGCCAAACCAGATTGAAGGAATCGGCGAAGTCGTCCCACGACCCGGTATTCCAGTAATAATACATGTCATTATCTCCCGAGGACGCCCGAATGCGCGGCGGCCGCCGTCTCGAAACCCAGGCGCGCGCGCAGCCTGGCCAGCCGGTGCCGCAAGCGACCCCGACGCAACTCGCGGCGAAGCTCGGCATAGTAGATCATGCTCTCCTCCTGCATGGAATGGCGCAGCGCGGTGCCATAGTTGCGCTCGACCCAGCGGCGTTTGGCCTCGATGACGGCCCGCATCGCCTGTTCCGTCGGCAGCATCACATTACCCGCTTCAAGTTGCCGAATCCAAACGGCCTGGCGTTCGCAGGCATAGTTGATCGGCGTGTCCAAATTGATGATGCCGACGAAGTACAGGCCGGGCCAGCCCGGCGCCACGACCCGCTTGTACAAGTCAATTCTGTTGTTGACCGGGCGCACGATCTCGGCCGCCAGAAAGGGAAACTCCATATCGAAGCCGGTGGCGGCGATCAGCGCGTCGAACGTCTCGCTGCGGCCGTCGGCGAAGCGGATGGTGCGGCCATCGATGCGCTCAATCCCCTGTTTGATCTCGACCCGGCCGAATAGGATATCGGCCACCACCGTGGCGCTGGTGCTGGGATGCACGCGGTGGGCCAGCGGCTTGAAGCCAAGATCGGTCGGCCGGCCGTGCACGACGAAGGTGATCGCGCGGGTGACGCGCCGGCGCAGCGCCGCCGGAATCCAAGGACGTTGCAGATAGCGCACGACCAATTCGTTATAGCTGCGGCCCAGTAAGTATTGCGGCGTGATCAGCACGCCCGAGCGCGCGACCATGACCGTGCGCGCGGCGGTCGAGCAGATGTCGCTGGCAATGTCGACCGCGCTGTTGCCGGCCCCGACGATGCACACGCGCTTGCCCGCATAGGGCGCCGGGACGCGAAAGTCGCCGGCATGAAGATAGTCGGGTCCGAAGGCGTCGCGAAACTCGGGCACATGGCGTGGCCGGTGAAAAGGCCCGGTACAGACCGCGACAATGTCGAATTCGCCGCCGTCTCCCTTCGCGGTCGTGACGTTCCAGCGCGGCCGTCCACCCATCGATCGGCCCACGGGTGTTACCGAGGTAACCTCCGCGCGGAAACGGATGCGCGGTGTGATGGCGAAATGGTCGGCATAGGCGCACAGATAGCGATGCATGTCGTAATGGTCGGGAAAGCGCGGCACATCGTCGGCGAAGTGAAAGTCGCTGAAGCGCGTCAGCTCGCGCGCGGTGTTGATGTGCAGGCTGCGATAGACGAAAGAGCGCCCGCTATCGTTCTCATAGACCCAAGTGCCGCCGATCTGCGAGCCCATCTCGAACACGACGACCTCGAAGCCGCTCTGCAGCATGGTCTTCGCCGTGACCAAACCGGCGGGTCCGGCCCCAATGACGGCAATGCGCTTGGTCATGGTGTTGTGCTCTGGGTGCCTCGGGTCACACGGAGGGTGTTGTCGTCGGGGCCGCCGCGCCGCCGCGATGGGAGACATGCCATGGGATGACCAGTCGTTCGATCAGGTCGACGGCGTAGAACAGGACCGTGCCCAGCACGCCGAGCAGAATGATGGCAACGAAGACCATCGGAATGTTGAACGTGCCCTGGGCTGAGAGGATCGTGTAGCCGAGGCCGGCCTCGGAGGTGACGAACTCGCCGACGATGACGCCGACCAGCGCCATCGAGATCGCCACCTTCATCCCGGCGAACAACGAGGGCAGGGCATTGGGCAGGCGAATCCGGTAGAGAACCTGCAGCCGGGTCGCCCGCATCGAGCGCGCCATATCGAGCATTTCCGGATCGACCGAGCGCAGGCCGAGCACGGTGTCGATGACGATGGCCCACAGCGCGATCGTAGCCGAGATGGCGACCCGCGACGCCGTGCCCGAGCCCATCCAGATGATGAATAGCGGGGCCAGGGCAATTTTCGGGATGCTGTTAAGCGCCACCAGCAGGGTGTAGAGCGTGTTCTCCAGGACCCGCGAATAGACGATGCCGACCGCGGCAAAAACCCCGACCACGAGCGCGACGGCAAAGCCGAACAGGCAGGCCCCTAGGGTGTGGCGCGCGTGGTTGGCATAGAAAGGAATATCGTCCAGCAGCAGGCCCAAGACCAAGGAAGGCGGCGGCAGCAGGAAGATCGGCGGCTTGAAGATCAGCACCGCCACCTCCCATGCCAGAAACGCCCCGGCCAGGACCAGCAGGATGGAGTGCGCGCGGTTGGGTGCGAACAGCCGCCGGACGAGTTGCACCCCAGTCATGGCGATCGGGCGAACATGCCCATTTGGCGAAACAGCTCGCGGATATGGGCCACATAGGTGCCGAATTGCGGGGTCTCGCGGATATTGAGCTCGCGCGGTCGCGGCAGATCGATCTCGATGACGTCGAGCACGCGGCCGGGCGAGCGCGTCATGACCACGACCCGGTCCGATAGAAAGACCGACTCGACGATGCTATGGGTGATGAACAAGACGGTCTTGGCGTCGGCAATCCAGACGCGCTGCAATTCCAGGTTCATTTCGTCGCGCGTCAGCGCATCGAGTGCGCCGAACGGCTCATCCATCAACAGCAGCTCGGGATTTTGGATCAGCGCCCGACAGATCGCCACGCGCTGGCGCATGCCGCCGGACAATTCCCAGGGACTGCGGTCTTCGAATCCACTTAACCCGAGCAGGGCAAACAGATCGCGGGCGCGGCCGACCCATTCTTTTCGACTGAGCCGGCGAAAGTCGACGGGCAGCAGGACGTTCTCAAGATTGGTTCGCCAGTCCAACAGAATGTCGCGCTGGAAGACAATCCCCATGTTCGCTGGCGGACCCGCCACCGGGATCCCCTTGACCGTGAGCTTGCCCGCCGAGATATCGGTCAAGCCGGCGACGCACTTGAGAAAGGTGCTCTTGCCGCATCCGCTCGGGCCGAGCACGCTGAGGAATTCGCGGTCGCGGATGTCGAACGTCACGCCGCGCAACGCCGTCACCGCGCCCTTGGGCGAGGGATAGATCTTGTCGACATTCGCGGCGTCGACATAGGGGACGCCCGGCGCCACCACCGAACCTCGAGAAGTGGCGCCGGTTGTCATAAGTAAAGGCCCTCCGATGTTCGGCGAATTAATTGCGCTTTACGAATTTGTTCGTATAGATGTCTTCGACCTTGGCCGAGGCGGGAACCAGCATGGCTTCCTTCAGGTCATCCATGGCCTGCTTCCAGTCTTCGTCCTCGGCCCATCCGAACTTAGCGTCTTTGGTGCGCTCGGTCCAGAAATAGGGGCGGTAATGCTCGATCTGGGCGCGGATTACGCGCGCATCGATTTTCTCGCCCGGGCGCTGCCGGACCATGGCGTCGACCGCCTCGTCCAGCCTCGGGCTACTTGACGTATCGCGCGTATAGGCGGCTTCGAGACCGTAGATGTATTCCCAGGCCCGGGCCACGACCGGCACGAAGCGGCGCAGCGCGTCCTCTTTTTCCGCCAAGGTCTTCTCCGTGACGGTCAAGCCATAGCTGGGCACGTTGATGCCGACGCTGGCGAGGGTGATCCCGGTCGCGGGACGCACATTCTCGACGATCGGAATGAAGAATGGCACGGCGGACAGTGATCCCTCGACCTCGCCCGAGGAATAGACGCTGACCAGCGAGGTCGCATCGACTTGAACGAGCGTCATCTTGTCGCGCGAGGTACCGCTTAGCTTCAGCCACTTGTCCAGGAACGGAAAGGCGCCATTGGCCTGGGCGACGCCGACCTTCTTGC
Organism: Alphaproteobacteria bacterium; assembly: GCA_009694085.1. Classification (GTDB taxonomy): domain Bacteria; phylum Pseudomonadota; class Alphaproteobacteria; order SHVW01; family SHVW01; genus SHVW01. The sequence continues at coordinate 1,561 of SHVW01000073.1, read as the reverse complement.
CCTCGAGGTCCTTGAGCGTCTTGTAGCCGGCCGTGGCCGGCACCATCATGCCCAGATCGCCCGTGCGCACTAGCAGCGCCACGGACTTCAGCGGGTATCCCTTGTAGCGCGCGATCACCATGGCGCCCTGCTGGACCCAGCCGACATCGACTTCGCCCGTGGCGATCTGAGTCATCACCAGCGACGAACCCTTGCCATCGGTGACGGTCACGTCGACGCCGGCTTGATCGAACCAGCCCTTATCCTTGGCCAGATGCAGGCCGGCATGCATGCCCCAGGGATGCCAGTCGACGCGAACGACGAGCTTAGGATTCTGCGCGGCTGCTGGCGACAGGCAGCTGAGAGCGACAGCCCCGAGGCCAGCCAGCGCGCCCATTACATGACGCATGGTAAGCATGATTTTCTCCCACCGGTTGAAAAGATGAAACATCGTTCGATAATTTTTTTTTCATCATCCCCGGTTCTTGGCCCGAATTCAAGCCAGTTAGGCACCTCCATGCGGCACCCTTCGGTCCAGCGCGCGCGGGCGACGACGCCGCTGGTCTGGTCTCTTCCTTGACTTTCAGCGTCATGACGGGCTCAGCGCGTCAACTTCCCGGCTCCGGAGGGCAAGCGGAACATGCCCGCGTCGAGCGTGCCGAAATTGCCGGCGACCTCGGAGCCAGGGACCACATCGGCGTATTTGGCATTCATATCGCAAAGATTGATCGCATGCGCGGCTTCGGCGCGGTCGAAGCAGCCATCCTCGACCACGGCGACATGCAGATTGTAGCTGAACGCATCGATCACGGCGGCGCGAACGCAGCCGCTTGTCGTATTGCCGGTCACCACGAGAGAGTCCGCGCCGAGTTGGGTCAAGGTGCCGATCAGGGGCGTGCCGAAGAACGCGCTGGGCTTGGTCTTGCCGATGATGATGTCCTGGGGCTGCGGCGCGATCTCGGCGACGAACGCATTGCTGTCGAGATTGGTGGGGCCACCGGTCCATTCGGCGGTGCGTTTGCTTTTCCGGTGCCACCCGCCCCAGTCCCAGCCATCATCCCGGATGGCGTTGCGCGCGTAGATGATCGGCAGGCCTTTAGCGCGCGCCGCGTCCAACAAAGTGAGGATGACCGCGATCGCCGCCCAGGCCGCCATTCCCGAGGAGTTCGGCCAGCGCTTGATCGATTCCAGGATCGGTTCGGGTCGGTCGCCGGTGAATCCATAGGTCATGTCGATCACCAGCAGGGCCGGGCGCTTGCCGTACCCGCCGCGCGCGCCATATCCAGACAATTCGAAAACCTTTTTGTCCTGCGCGGTCAGGAACTCATCCCAGATACGCCCGGCCATCGGTCCTCACCCTTATCTCCTGCAGACCACACCATGAAATTCCCAGCTCGACCGCAATCGGCTTGGATATCGCCGCGGCCGTTCGGCCTTGGCACGGACAGCGTCGCAATGCAGTAGCGCCGGGCCCGGATATGATACCCATACCACGCTGGCGGATCGCCGAGCAATCGCTTAAACGGCTCAATACGTGATCTGCGATGTGAGGTCTTTCACGTCCGAGCCTGTTGCGGTGCTC
>SHVW01000072.1 GCA_009694085.1 Alphaproteobacteria bacterium | reverse complement strand
ACGACGCGGCGCTTCTTGTCCCATGACCCTGCCTGATAGCTGAAGCTGGCATGGAACCGCTGCACATGGTTCGGCGGGCGGCCGACGGGTCGCGTGAGCAAGTGGGCGATGCTCTCCTGAAGGATCGCGTTGGCTTTGAGACGGATGGTAGCAGGCGCAGGCGAAGTGTTCCTGAAACATGGCGACCTCCTTAGTCGAGATAGGCGCCACGTTGGGGGAGGCAGGTGTCTACTTCACGGTGAGCACAATAGGATCGTCACAAAGAATACAATCGAATGATTAACGCAGGGTTAAAGGCATAATAGAAATTCGATCACGCCAAAAAATTAGGCGATCGCTTGCACCAGAAGATCGAGATTTTCGCGCGCGAGCGGGCGCCGGCCATCCTCGATGTCATGGATCAGCTCGACCAGCCGGCGCACCAGCGGGGCGGCGCGGCCGATCCGGGCGGCTTCCTCGGCGATGATCGCGATCTGGGCGTCGACCTCGGTCTTGCGCTTGCGCACGGCCAGGTCGCGCCAGATACCGCTATGGGTCTTGGTCGAGGTGGCGTTGTGGGCGACCATGTCGGCGGCCGAGCGGCGGGCGGCGGCCTCGCCGGCGCCCGGCGCATAGGCGGCGGGATCAAAACCGTTGAAGCCCTCGGGCCGGATGCCCTTGGCGTGGGCGATGGCGGTAATCTCCTGGCCGATGGCGCGGTAGAGCGAGAAATATTGCGGATCGCCAAGACAAGCGCAGATCGACTCGTTGGTCAGCGCGGTCGCGAACAGCATGGCGCCATAGGCGAGCTTGCCCCAGAGATAGCCCCAGATATTGTCGGTCACGATGGCGGCGGGTTCGAAGTCGCGCAGCAGCGCGTGCAGCGCGGCCAGGCGCGGCGTGCTCTTTCCGTCCAGCTCGCCCAGCACGACGGCGCCATGCCCGGCATAGGTGACGACGCCGGGGCCGAGATAGTCGGCGCCGAAATTGACGAAGGCGCCGATCGTGCGCGGCGCGCCGACGACGGCGGATATCTCGATCTCGTTAAGCCCGTTCTGGGCCGAGAGCACGTAACCGTCCTCGGTCAGGAACGGCTTGAGCGCCTCGGCGGCGCCCCGCGTGTGGTGCGCCTTGACCGCCAGCACGATGCGCGCGTACCGGCCGGTCAGTTCGCCCGGCGCGAAGGCGGGCGCCGTGACCGAGAAATTATCGACCGGCCCCTCGATTTTCAGGCCCGCCGTGCGGATCGCTTGGACATGCTCGGGCACGATGTCGACAAAGACGACCGCGTGACCCTTGCGCACGAGATAGGCGCCGATCGTGCCGCCGATGGCGCCGGCACCCCAGATGAGAAGCGGATCTGCTGTTTGCTGCACAGATAACCTACCTTTTCCGTCGATCGGTCGCGAGCGGGTAACGATGGCCTGGGAGTGGGCCGCTGTCACGCGCTATCGACGCGGTTGGTTACCGCGCTTGCGAGGCGGACAAATTTGTCCGATACTGCCGATGCGCGCACTGCCGAATTCCTCTTGCGGGCGAAACGGATCGCCGCCGCGCGTGGCCTGGAGTTTGCCTTGGTTGCGGAGCGCGGTAAGGGCGGACGGCGTTGCATCGTGGCGATGCATGGCAGCCGGCACGAAATTCCGCCGGGGACCCTGCGGGCCATGCTGCGCCAGCTCGGCATCGATCCCGCATCCTTTCGCCGTGGAGAATAGAGCATGACGCGCTTCGGCTTTCCCGCCCGCATCCGACGCGATGGCAAGGCCTATGGGGTTCGGTTTCGCGACATCCCGGAGTGCCTGACATTTGGCGCCGACCGCCAGGCGGCGGAAGTGGCCGCTGGCGATGCGCTCGCCGAAGCCGTGGCCGGCCGCATTTCCGGTAATATTGGGTTGCCCGAGCCGTCCGCACTGCGGCGCGGGGAAGTGATTGTAGAGCTTCCGGCATCGATGGCAGCAAAGGCGGCTTTATACCTAGCGCTGGAGAATGCCAAAATCTCGAAGGCGGAATTGGCGCGGCGCCTTGGTGTCGATGAGCGCGAAGTCCGCCGGATGCTCGATCCGCGCCATGGCACCCGCTTGGCCACGCTCGATGCCGCGCTGAGTGTGCTGGGCAAACGGTTGACGCTCGACCTTCGCGACGCGGCGGATTAGGCCCACGGCCCCTGGATCAATTCGCGGGTCTCGGCGACCGCGACCGACCAAAGGCCCAGCATGACCTCGTCCGATTTGCGGTAATCGCCGCCGAAATTGCCGTCGCCGATCAGTTTGCGCGCCTGGTCCGGATTGCTCAGGCGCACGCGGTCGGTGTCGATCATTTTCTTTTGTTCGGACGGCATGGCGATGTTGGGCAGGCGCGTCCAAGGAAAATTCTCCAACCACGAGGCATGGCTCGCCACCGGATCGATCTGCTGGACCCGCTCCCAGGTCTTAGGCGCGTTCCACCAATTGTGGAAGCGCACGGTGACGGTCGGGTTGGCGGCCATCCATTCCTGGGTGAATTGGCCGACTGAGTTGTTGCCGCCATGGCCGTTGACGATCAGCACGCGCTTGAAGCCGGCCCGCTTCATGCCGTCGAGTACGTCGCCCACCACCGCCAGCAGCGTCGAAATCCGCATGCTGACCGAGCCGGGGAAGCCCATGAAATAGGGCGTCACGCCATAGTTGACCGTGGGAAACACCGGCACGCCGAGCGGCTCTGCCGCCTCGACCGACACGCGTTCGGGTAGAATGGAGTCCACGCCCAGGCTGAGATAGGCGTGTTGCTCGATGCTGCCGATGGGCAGCACGGCACGGTCGTCGCCTTTCAGGTAGTCCTCGACCTGCATCCAATTCATCTCGATCACGCGCATTTGTATCTCCTGATCAGGTTGGGGCGAGGTGGCACGCGGCGCTTTGCGTGCCGCTCGCTTTCAAAGCGGGAATCTCGCCGCGGCAGCGGTCCATGGCGATCGGGCAGCGCGGGTGGAAATGGCAACCCCGGGGCGGGCTGAGCGGCGAGGGTAGCTCGCCCTGGATCGGTTTGAACACGACGTTGGTACCATCCTCGATCACCAGCTTGGGCACGCTGTCGAGCAGCGCGCGCGTATAGGGATGCCGGGGATCGCCGTAGATCGCCTCGGCTGCGCCGATCTCGACGATACGGCCGAGATACATGATCGCCACGCGGTCGCAGATATGCCTGACCACGCCGAGATCGTGGGAGATGAACAGCATGGTCAGGCCAAGCTCGCGTCGGAGCTGGAGAAACAGATTGACGATCTGAGCCTGGATCGACACGTCGAGCGAGGCCACGGGCTCGTCGCACACCAGGATATCGGGCTTCATGGCAAGCGCGCGGGCGATGGCGACGCGTTGGCGCTGGCCGCCGGAGAACATGTGGGGATAGCGACTGGCGAAGGAGGGGTCGAGGCCGACCCGGCCGAGCCACTCGCCGACCAAGGCGGCGGCGGCATCCTTCGACACCAGACCATGGGCGATCGGCCCCTCCGCGATGATGTCGCCGATCCGCATGCGCGGATCGAGCGAGGCGAACGGGTCCTGGAACACGGTCTGGATGCGGGTCGTCAGTTTGCGCGGATGGGGGCCCGGGCCGATCACGGGCACGCCGTCGAGCCGAACGATGCCCTCGCTGGGCGCCATGCTGCCCGCGGCAATACGCCCGAGCGTGGTCTTGCCGCAACCGGACTCGCCGACCAGGCCGAGCGCCTCGCCGGCCTTAATCGTGAGGGACACGCCGTCCACGGCGTGGACCGTGCGCGTCTCCACATCGCCGCCGAGCGCCGCCGCGATCCGCTCGCCAAGCGACAAGCGCGGGCTGAAACGCTTGGACACGGCGGACAGTTCAAGGAATGTCGCGCTCATGCCGCTTCGCCCGCTTCGACGGGATGATGGCACGCATGAACGCGCTGGCCCTCGCGTGTCATGGCCGGAAGCGTCTCGCAAGCTCGATCCGCACGCGGGCAGCGCGGCGCGAAGGCGCAGCCCGGCGGCAAGGCCGTCAGGGATGGCGGTGCGCCGGGGATCTGCACCAGCTCGGCGCCGGGTTGGGCACGGGAGGGCAGGCTAGCGAGCAAGCCGCTGGTGTAGCGATGGCGCGGCTGGCGCAGCACGGCGACGGCAGGGCCTTGCTCGACGATGCGGCCGGCATACATCACGGCGATGCGATGAGCGAGGGAGGAGACGGTGGCGAGATCGTGGCTGATCCAGATCATGGCCATGCCGGTCTCGGCCACCAGCGATTTCACCTCGGCCAGAATTTGCGCCTGGATCGACACGTCGAGCGCCGTTGTCGGTTCGTCTGCGATGATCAAATCGGGTGCGTGCAGAAGCGCCATGGCGATCGCCACGCGCTGACGCATGCCGCCGGAAAATTGATGAGGGAATGCGTCGAGCCGGCGCGCCGCGTCGGGGATACCGACGCGGGTCAAGACAGCGGCCATATGCTGGCGTGCCTTAGCTTCGGACATGTTGGCATGGGCGCGGATCGCCAGGCCCATCTGGGTTCCGATGGACAGCACGGGGTTCAACGTCATCGCCGGATCCTGGAACACCATGGCGATACGCTTGCCGCGGATGGCGCGCATGGCGCCCCCGGGCAGACCGACCAATTCTTGGCCATCCAGGCGAACCGAACCGCCGGTCACGCGACCGGGTGGGTCGATCAACCCCAGAATGGAAAAGCCGGTGACGGTCTTGCCCGAGCCGGACTCACCGACCAGGCCCATGACCTCGCCGCGCGCGACCTCGAACGACACGCCGTTGACCGCGCGCAGGATGCCAGCCTTGGTCGCAAATTCGGTGGTCAGGCCCTCGACGGCCAGCAGGGGCGCCGTCATCGCTTGAGCCTTGGGTTGAGCTGATCGCGCACCTGGTCGCCGACCAAATTGATCGAGATGATCAGCGCGATCAGTGCGATGCCGGGATAGATCGAAATCCAGTAACGGCCGGACATCATGTATTGGAAGCCATTGGCGATCAGCATGCCCAGCGACGGCTCGGTCACGGGCAGGCCGACGCCAAGGAAGGATAACGTTGCTTCCAAGGAGATCGCATTGGCGATCTGCACCGTCGCCACCACGATCAGGGGCGGCAGGCAGTTCGGCAGCAAATGACGGAACACGACGCTGCCCGGGCCAAGCGGCGTCGACAGCGCGGCCTCGATATAATCCTTGTTCCGCTCGGCGCTGGCCGCGCCATGGGCGGTGCGCGCGAAATAGGCGTATTGCGCCGTGACCAAGGCCGTCACGAGCTGGGTCTTGCCCTGGCCGAGCAGGGCCGATAGCACCAGGGCCAGCAAGATCGCCGGAAACGAGAGTTGGAGATCGATGATCCGCATGATCAACATCTCGGTTCTTCCACCGAAATAAGCGGCCGCGACGCCGAGCGTGGCGCCCAGGGTCAGCGCGATGGCGCCGGCCATCAGGCCCATCTGAATGGAAATGCGCAGGCCGAACATGATGGCGGACAGCACGTCGCGGCCCTGGGCATCGGTGCCGAGATAGTGGACATAGCCGGACGACCCGACGAAGCCGGGCGGCCGGCGCGCGTCCATAAGATTAAGGCTAGCGATGTCGTAGGTGTTTTGCGGTGCGATCACCGGCGCTAGCACGGCGCCCGCAATGATCACAGCGCCCAGGATCAGCGCACCCAACGCTACGCGGTTGGCGCGGAAATCGTCCCAGAACGCGACGAGGGCAGGGGGCAGGGTCATGCCGTGCGACCCCGGCGCAGCCGCGGATCAAGCGTCGCATAGGTCAGATCGACGAGCAGGTTGATGGTGATGAACAGGAAGGCGACCAGCACGAGATAGGCGACCATCACGGGCCGGTCGAGGGATGTGATGGAATCGATGATCAGTTTGCCCACGCCGGGCCAGGAAAAAATGGTCTCGGTCACCACGGCAAAAGCGAGGGTGGAGCCCAGTTCCAATCCAAAGACCGTAACGATCGGAATGGAGATCAGCTTGAGCACATGACGGCCGAGCACCGCGCGCTCGGACAGGCCGGCGGCGCGCGCGAACTTGATGGTGTCGGTCAGCATGATCTCGCGCGTTCCCGCGCGCGACAGCCGGATCATCATGGCCAGCTTGAAGAAGGTCAGGTTGAGCGCGGGCAGCAACATGTGTTGGAGGCCGTTCCAGGTCAGGAACGAGAAGGGGACACCGAACACCAGAACGGTATCGCCGCGGCTGCCCGCGGGCAGCCAACCGAGATAGACGCCGAAGGTCAGGATCAGCACCAGGCCGATCCAGAATGTCGGCACGGAAAAGCCGAAGATCGACAGTGCCATGATCAGGCGCGCGAGCGGACTGTTCGGCCGATAACCGGCATAGATGCCAAGCGGCACGCCCAGCAGCGTACCCACCAGCACGGCGGCCAGCGCAATCTCCAGCGTGGCCGGCAACTTCGAGAGAATCAAAGGCAGGACCGGCATGCCGAAAATCAACGAGCGGCCGAAATCGCCATGGGCCAGGCGCACGAGGAACCGCCAGTATTGCTCCCACAACGGCCGGTCGAAGCCGTAGGCGGCAATGGTTTGCGCGCGAATTTCTTGGGTCGCGTTGGCCGGCAGGAACACGTCGATCGGATTGCCGATGGCATAGACGCCGGCGAACACCAGCATCGACATCACGAGCATGACGACGACCGCCTGCAACAGGCGCTGAATGACGAAGCCGAGCATGACGGCGGTATGACGCTCCCTGGGGGCGGGCCCTTGGTTTGCCTGGGCCCCGGGCCCTGGGCTCAAGCCCTAAGCTTGCCAAAGCCGGGCAAACCGTATTCAGTTTCACCCCTGCCCTGATATAAGGGGCGGCGACAACTCTAGACAAGGAGAAACGACATGCGAGGCATCACTCGTGGGTTGATGATGGGCGGGGTTTTTGCAGCCGCGCTGATGGCTGTGACCCCGATAACCGCGCAGACGCTCAATATCGGCGTGCGAGCCGGTCCGGATTCGATCGACCCGCATTTCACCGCTACCGGCACTCATGCCGAGGCGCTCAAGCATATCTTCGACACGCTGGTGTGGTCGGGCGACCAGCTTCAGCTTGAACCCGGCCTGGCCGAAAGCTGGCGCGTGGTCGATGCCACGACCTGGGAATTCAAGCTCCGCCGCGGCGTCAAATTCCATGACGGCTCCGATTTCACAGCCGAGGACGTCAAGTTCTCGATCCAGCGCATTCCCACGCTGTCCGGCCCGAACCCGACGACCATCTATGTCCGCCGGGTCAAGGACGCCAAGATCGTCGATCCCCACACCATCCATGTCATCACGGACGGGCCGGCGCCGACCCTGCCCAACGATTTCATCCGGTTGTTCATCGTGTCGCACAAGGCGGCCGCCGGGTTGACCAAGGAAACCGCCAACGAGGCGTTCAACTCGGGCAAGGCGGCGACCGGGACGGGGCCGTATAAATTCGTGTCTTGGACGCCCAAGGAGCAGTTGGTTCTCGATCGCAACGACCAGTACTGGCGCGGCCCTTCCGCGTGGAGCCGCGTGGTGCGCAAGGAAATCCCGAACGATGCCGCGCGCATCGCCCAGCTCAAGGCGGGCCAGATCGACATGATCGTGCGCGCGCCGGCCTCCGACGTGCCCCAACTCCAGCGCGATCCCAAGCTGGTCGTGGCGGTCGCGCCGACCGTCTACGTCTTCAATATCGAGTTCGACCTGCGCGAGAAGACCACGCAGATATCCAATAAGGATGGCAGCCCGCTTGCGGTCAACCCGTTCCGCGATCCCAAGGTGCGCGAGGCCTTCACCCTGGCAATCGACCGCAAGGCCCTGGCCGAGATCGCCATGGAAGGGCTGGGCCGTCCGGTCACCCAGATGGTGACGTCCAATATCTTCGGCCATAACGACAAGCTGCCGGAGTTGAAACCCGACCTCGACCGCGCCCGCGCCTTGATGAAAGAAGCGGGCTGGGAGAAGGGCTTCAAGGTGACCTTCAACTTCACCAACGATCGCCTGCCCGGCGACGGTGCGGTCGGCGCGTCGGTCGCGCAAATGTTGGCGCGCATCGGGATGGAGATCAGCGCCAACGGCCAGCCCGGTGCAGTCATGTTCCCCGCGCGCACGCGCGGCGAGCTGTCCATGCTGATGTCGGGTTGGGGCACGTTGACCGGCGAGGCGCATTACACGCTGTCGTCGATCGCGCACTCCAACGATCCCAAGGTCAAGATGGGTGCGTTCAATTGGCGCAGCTACAACAACCCGACCATGGACAAACTGCTCCAGGACGCCGCAGTCGAACTCGACACGCCCAAACGCAAGGCGTTGCTCGAACAGGCCAATGCGTTGTTCATGACCGATCGCCCCTCGCTGCCGCTGGTGGCTGTGTCGTCCGCCTGGGCCATGCAAAAGGACAAGGTTGCCATGCCTAAGCCGCGCGCCGACGAGGACACGCTGGCCTTCGACTTGAAGAAGCCGTAAGCGACTGTATTGCTGCTCGATCGGGCCGGACCCTCGGGTCCGGCCCTTTTTCTTTGTGGTTCGATGGCACGATTGCGGGCCTATGGACGAATCGCCGCAATCCCGCCAAAATCCAAATGGTCGCCAGAATCCAAATGGCCGAACGACTAAGGGATCGGAGATGAGCGAATCTGCGGCCGTACTCGCCGCCAATACCACTTTCTATCGTGCCTTCGCCGCCCCGGATATGGCGGCGATGGACGAGTTGTGGGCGTCGAGCCTGCCCGTCACTTGCGTTCATCCCGGCTGGGACACCCTGGCCGGGCGCGATCAGGTCATGGAGAGTTGGCGTGGAATCTTGCTCGGTGCGGGGCCGCCGCCCATCCGTTGCTGCAATGAGACGGCCTATGTTCATGGCGATCTGGCCTATGTCATGTGTCATGAGGTAATCGCGCGCAATCAACTGGTGGCTATCAACGTCTTCGCGCGCGAAGACGGGGCTTGGAAGATGATCCATCATCAGGCCAGCCCCATGGCGCCGGGTGTCGAGCGGCAGGAACCGCCGGCGGCGCCGACATCGCGGCGATTACACTAGAGAGCCGAAGGAATGGGAACTTCATGAACGATCTTGCGAGTATGAAAAGCAAGGCCTCGGCACGGGTCGACGAGGCGCGGTTGTGGCGCCGCCATATGGAGATGGCAAAGCTTGGCGCCACGCCCAAGGGTGGCGTGCGCCGGATGGCGCTCGATGCCAATGACAACAAGGCGCGCGCCTTGCTGGTCGAATGGGCACGCGCGCGCGGCTTCAGCGCAGCGCTCGATCCGATCGGCAACCTGTTCATCCGGCGCGCGGGGACCGATTCCGCGGCCGCGCCCGTGATGTCGGGTTCGCACACGGACACCCAACCCAGCGGCGGTAAATTCGATGGCATCTATGGCGTGCTCGCCGCATTGGAGGCGATGGAGGCGATCGAGGACGCCGGTATTGCCACGCGCCGGCCGATCGAGGCGGCAGTCTGGACCTGCGAGGAAGGCGGCGCGCGCTTTCCCACGGGCACCATGGGTTCCAGCGTTTTCACCGGCGCGCGCAAGTTGGACGACATGTTGGCCGATCGCGACGATGCCGGCGCGACCGTGGCGACGGCGCTGGAGGATACGCGGGCAGCCCTGCCCGGCATTGCCATGCGGCCCATGGGTTTTCCCGTCGCGGCCTTCATCGAAACCCATATCGAGCAGGGCCCGATCCTGGAACGCGAGGGCAAAACCATCGGCGTGGTCACCGGCATCCAGGGCGCCCGTCGCTTCCGCATCGAAGTCGAGGGCGAGGACGCCCATGCCGGCACCATGCCGATGAAGCTGCGTCGCGACGCGTTGAAAGCGGCGGTGTCGATGATCCATGCGCTGGAGGCGGTGTTCGACGATCCCGCCGATGTCGTGCGTTTCACCATCGGCCGCCTCGTGGTCAAGCCCGATGCCACGGCCGTGGTTCCCGGCCATGCCATGTTCACCATCGACTTTCGCCATCCCGATCCGGCTGTGCTGAAACACCGGGGCGATCAGGTTGCCGGCGTTTGCGCGGCCCACACCCGGGGCTGCAAGGTGACGGTGAATGAATACTCCAAGACCAAGCCGATCCTGTTCTCCGGCGCGGTGCCCGAGGCGATCGAGCGGGCGGCCGGGCGGCTCGGCCTGTCCCACATGCCGATCCACTCCGGCGCCGGTCACGATGCTATGCATCTGTTCGAGGTGGCGCCGACCGGCATGATTTTCGTGCCGTGCTGGCGCGGCATCAGCCACAACGAAACTGAGGATGCCAAATCGTCCGACCTGGCGGCCGGTACCCGCGTGCTGGCGGAGGTTTTGGTCGATCTGGCGAACGCATAGCTGGGTTGGATAGTTCAGGCCATGACCCGCCGCGCTTTCATCGCCGGTTTGGCTCTGGGTCCGCTGCTGGCGGGTTGCGGTATTCGCGACCTGCTCGATTTCGGGCCGGACCCTGCCGCGCGTGGCGTCGGCGTCATGCTGTTGCACGGCAAATTGGGCGATCCGGCGACCGATTTCGCCGAGCTGGCACCCGCGCTTCGCCGCGCCGGCTATGTGGTTGCAGCCCCGGAACTGCCCTGGTCCCAGCGTCGCCGCTTTGACGGTGCGCTCGACGAGGCCCTTGATCAGATCGCCGACGAGGTCGCCGGCCTGCGCTGGCAGGGCCTCCACCGCGTCGTGCTCGGCGGTTTCAGCATGGGCGGCAATCTGGCGCTCGCCTATGCGGCCCGGCGCGACGACGTCGACGCGCTGATCGCGCTGGGTGCCGGATTTACACCGGAACGCCCGACTTTCCGCACCGCCGTTGCAAGCGCGGTCGAGGCCGCGCGCGCCGCCAGCGTTGCCGGCCGGGGCGACGCCGTCGGTTCCTATCTCGACTTTGCCTATGATGGCGCGGTCTACCCGCTCGATGCGCGAGCGCGCGCCTATCTCAGTTACTACGCCCCCAATGGCGGTGCCGTGATGCCGCTCAACGCGTTGCGCCTGACGCGGGCGCTGCCTGTGCTGTGGGTCGTCGGCCGCGGCGATAGCGTGATCGTCGCCGATCGCAGCTACGTCTTCGACCGGTTGCCCGCCCATCGCGACAGTCGGTACGTCACCATCGAGGCCGGTCATCTCGACACACCGGCCAAGGCGGCGCCGGCGATAGTCTCCTGGCTGAGCGATCTATCGTGAGCCCAGCTAAGCGCGATCTGCGCATCGATTTCTTTCGCGGCCTGGCGCTGATCTTCATCTTCATCGACCACGTGCCGGGCAATCTGCTGTCTTCCCTGACGATCGGCAGCTTCGGTTTTTCCGACGCGGCCGAGGTGTTCATTTTCCTTAGCGGCTATTCCGCCGCCTTCATCTATGGGCGTGCCATGCGCGAGCGCGGCTTTCTGCTGGTCGCCGCGCAAATCTGGAATCGCTGCTGGCAGCTCTATGTCGCCCACATCTTCCTGTTCGTTGTGTTCACGGCCGAGGTCGCCTACATCGCCCAGCGCTTCCAGAATCCCATGTTCGCGGAGGAATTGAACGTCGCGAATTTTCTCGAAGAACCCCATGTCGCGGTGGTCATGGCGCTGCTACTGCGCTTCCAGCCGACCTTCATGGACATCCTGCCGCTCTATATCTCGCTGCTCCTGTTGTTCCCCTTCATCCTCTGGACGATCGGGCGCAATCGCTGGATCGTGCTCGCTTTGTCGGTCGCGCTCTATTGCCTGCAATGGTGGTTGAACTTCGACGTTCCGGCTTACCCTGCGGGCCAGGTCTGGTTCTTCAATCCGGTGGCCTGGCAGTTGCTGTTCGTGATCGGCGCGTTGATCGGCCATGGCGGCGTGGGCGGCGGCCTTGCCATTCCGCGCGGCCGGGTTTGGACGGCGCTGGCGCTGGCGGCGGCAGCAGGCTGTTTCCTGATGGGGCTGTCCTGGAAGCTCGCCAATGCGTGGCCGGTGTTTCCGGCCATTCTGCTCGACCAGATCTGGCCGGTGGACAAAACAGACCTCGCGCTGATCCGCCTGTTCAACTTCCTGGCGATCGCCTATCTTGCCGCCGTCTGGGTCGCGCCCGACCAGCCTTTCCTGAGCACGGCCCTGGCTCGGCCCGTTGTGCTATGCGGCCAGCATTCGCTTTACGTCTTTTGCCTCAGCATCTTCCTGTGCGTGATCGGCCAGCTCGTCATGGTTCAGTTCGACTACGGGTGGACCGCCCGGGCGGCGGTCAATGCGGGCGGCATCGGGATCATGATCGTGACGGCCTGGCTGCTTTCCTGGTACAAAGATGCTGAACGAGCGGCGGTAAGGACGAACGGGATACCGGCTGCTTCGGACACCCGGAGGGTGTGATTGGCATGACGCGTCCAGGAATAGGAGCGATCGTCGCGGTAATTCTGGCGATCGGCGGCGCGAGCGCCGCCGGAGCTGCTGGAAACCGACGCCACGCTGCCCGGACTGGCTAAGCGCATCGCCGCCCGCGCGCCGGTCAAGGTGGTCGTGGTCGGCACGTCCTATTCAGCCTTTGCCGGCACCGACCGTGACAAGGTCAGCTATATCGGTCCGCTCAAGACCGAGCTGGCGCGTCGCTTTCCCGACAGTGCCATCGAGCTGGTGGACAAGTCCTCGCCGCGGCAAACCGCGGTTCAGATGGTCGAGCGCATGGAGCGCGACGTGGCGCCGGAGAAGCCCCAGCTTGTGATTTGGCAGACCGGGACGACCGATGCGGTGCGCGCAACGTCGACCCCGCCGACTTCATGCGCGCGCTCGTCCAGGGGCACAAGATTCTGCGCAAGTCCGGGGCCGAAATCGTCATGATCAACATGCAATATGCGCGCGCTCCCGCCAATGTGATCCGCTACGAACCCTATGCCGAGGGCATGGAGACCGTGTCCGACATGAAGGGCGTGGTGCTGTTCCGCCAACTCGACATCATGCGCCACTGGGTCGCAAGCGCGCAATTCGACTTCGACGATGTCCCGCCGGCCGAGCGTATGGCGCTGGTCGAGCGCGCCCAGGGCTGCGTCGCGCGTCTGCTGGCCGATCTGATCAAGAAGACGGCGCGCTAATCGATCCCGTCCGTACCGGCCCCGCATACGATGGCGCAGATACGCTCGCCGGGGGCGGGACGATAGGCACCGCTGGCAAGAGCGGCGATTGCGGCAGCGCCGCTGAGTTCTGCGGCCAATCCCAGCTCGAACCATAGCCAGCGTGCGGCCGCTCGCATCTGATCGTCGGTCACGAGCACAATATCGGCAACGTCGCGACGGATGATATCGAGATTGACCTGCTCGCTGCGCCGGGGGGCGAGCGTGACGGCCTTCGTGTCGATGCGCTCCAGCGTGACCAGGCGGCCTGCCGCCACACTCTGGTGCAGGGTCGGCGCGCCCACGGGTTCGATGCCAACGATGCGGATGCCGGGTTTCACGGCCTTGGCCGCGGCCGCGATTCCGGCGATCAGACCGCCGCCGCCGATGGCGACCAAGAGCGTGTCCGTATCGGGCGCCTGATCCAGAATTTCAAGCGCCGTCGTGCCTTGGCCGGCGATTACGGCGGCATCGGCGAAGGGATGAAAATAGGCGAGGCCTTCCTTGTCCGCTCGCGCCAGCGCGGCGCGGTTGCTTTCGTCCCACACATCGCCCTCAACCACGATTTCCGCCCCCCAATCGCGCAGCTTCGCCACCTTGGCGGCAGACACGGTACGGGGCAGATAGATCACGGCGCGGGCCCCGGCGACGTGACCGGCATAGGCCACGGCAAGGCCATGATTGCCGCCCGACGCCGTGATGATGCCGCGTGCGGCGGCTTGGGGATCGAGGGCGCGGAGCTTGCTGATCGCGCCGCGCGCCTTGAACGAGCCCGTGACCTGAAGACATTCCAGCTTGAGCGTGAGTGCAAGGCCCTGGGCAGGTGCAATCTTAACCGGCGCAGCCGGAATCAGCGGCGTGCGCCTGATCAAGCCGGCGATGCGGCTCTGAGCGGCTTGAAACTCGCCGAGCGTTAACGCGGTGTTGATGTCGGGTCCAGGCATATCAATATTTTCGTTCGGTCGTGTTCGGCGATCAAGCGAAGGCTGTCGCCCGGGCGCACGTCGATCGGTTCGGGAAAGCAGTAGATAATGTTCTGCCAGCCCGATGCCGGGTTGGGATCGAGCGGGTGGTTCTCGAAGCTCGTCTCGGCGTCGAGATCGATGCGCAACCATTGCAGCACGCCCAATGCCCGGCCGGTGGTCGTGATCGGAATGGTCAGAGTCCGCCGCTCGGTGGGGTGGCGATCCCGGCCGATGAAATCGAAGGTAAAGATGTCGAAGGGTGCGGAAAGCACATCGACATCATGGTGTTGGAAATGGCCCATCAGACGCGGCGGCGCCAGCGCGTTGAACGGGCGCATATCGAAGCCCTAGACCGTGCCGACATGGGATTGCAGTTCTAGCGTTCGGCCGCCCACGATCATGCCGCGCAACGCCGAGGCTGCTGGAATGATGCGCGCGCCCGGCTTGATCAGCCGGGCCTTGGCGTCCTCGATACTAGGCAAGGCCTCTTCGCCTAAGAGGTCGCTGGACAGAATTTCCGAGATTAAGACATCGGCGCGCGCGGCCATCTCGACGCCGATGCGCACATCGGTCGATTTCCGAGCGACCACGGTGATCCGTTCGGCAAACCCATTTTTCTGCACGATCTCCTGGGCGCGCCCGGCGACTGTGCGCACCATCTCGCAGGTGGTGACCGCGCGTGCACCGGAACGCGCCGCCATCAACGACAACAGGCCCGCGCCCGTGCCGATGTCGAGTACGTGAGTGCCTGACACCGCCCGCTTGATTGCAGCTTCATAGGCCTGGTTGCGCGGCCGGTCGTTCATCATCGGTACGTGCCAGCCCGGCACCAGCTTCTCCACGATCAGGCGCAGCCGGGCACGGAAGACAGGGTCGGTCGGCGCCTTTTTGAAGATCGCTTCAAGGGCGGTTTCCATCTCCGGCGTGCGGCCTTGATCTTGCAGTAGGAGACACAGATTGTAATACGCCTCGACGTATTCCGGCTTGTGCTTGACGGCCTGGCGATAAGCCGCCTCCGCCTCGGCCGGCCGAGGCTGCGCAGCGCGTTGCCCAGATTGTTGTGGGCCTCGGCGGCTTCGGGACGCAGTTCGATGACGTGGCGAAAGGCCGATTCGGCGCCGGTAGGGTGGCCCTGCTCGAGTATCAGTTCGCCAATCGCGGTGTGCGCCTCCGGCAGGTCGCGCCGGTGGGCGACGAGATCGAGGATGATGGATTGCGCCTGGGTAAACCGCCCCTGACGCCGATGGACGCCGGCTAGATTGAGCTGGGCAGCTGGAAACTGCGGCCTCAAGGCAATGGCGAGCGTCAGAGAATGCATCGCCTCATCGAACCGACCGGCATCGCTGAAGGTAGCGCCGAGGTTGTTGAGCGCGTCCGGATTTTGCGGCTTCAGCTCGATCGCACGCGTGCAGGCGGCGATTGCCCCGTCGATGTCGCCCGCGAGACGCAGCGCCGCGCCCAGGTTGGAGTAAACGTCGGGGAAGGCGGGCTTAAGTCGAAGCGCCGTGCGGTAATGGCGGATCGCCTCGTCGAGCCGGCCCAGGGTCTTGCAGGCGATACCCAGATTTGAATAGGCCTCGGCATAGTCGGCCTTCAGATCGATGGCCTGGCGATAGGCGTCGACCGCTTCGACCGTGCGCCCGCGCGCATCCAGCACGAGGCCGAGATTGTTGTACGCGGAGACGAGCCGGGCATTGTGCGTCAGCGCTTCGCGGATCAGCCGTTCGGCGGTTTCCAGTTGGCCGAGTTGGTAGGCGAGAACGCCGGCCAGATGCAAGGCATCGGCGTTGGTCGGATCGCCATCCAAAACTTGGCGATAGAGGGCATCCGCGCCAGCGTAATCGCCGGCCTGGTGAAGCGCCTGGCCCTGCGCCAGCAGGCGCTGGGCTGCCGTGGGATCGGAGCGAGTCATCGCGGGCTGAGTACCATGCAGGCGGTCAACGCGCCAGAGTGTCGAAAGACCCAGTGTCGAAAGACCCAGTAGCGGCGAAGCCGCACGGGCTGGAAACTAGACCAATGCCCGCATCACGCGTTGGATGAATCCATTGACGTCGGTATCTTTGATCCACCGCATGACGGCGACTAGGTCATGCTCCGGATCGACCCAGGTCACGTGATAGCCCGCACCGAAGGCGAAATAGCTGGTTGGTGATGCGTCGCCGTAGAGTAGGCGGCCGGTATTGAGCCACCAGAGCAGACCATAGATGGGATTAAGCGAGCAGGGTTCGAGAGACCGCTCGATCCAGGACTCCGACAGGATGCGCCGGTCGTTCCAAAGCCCTTGGCGCAGCATCATCAGGCCGACCCGGGCTTGGTCGCGGGCATTGATGAAAATACCGCCGCCCCAATGGCCGCCGCCCGAAACAGATTCCATCGACCGGGCATCGATCGTCACGGTGGAGTTTTGGTAGCCATGCCAACGCCAATCCGGACCAGATCCGATCGGGTCCATGACGAGGTCGCGAAACACGGCTGCCACGGGCTTGCGGAACAGGTGAAGCAGCGACAGCGCCAGCCGGTTGATGCGCACATCGTTATATTCCCAGAATCCGCCAGGTTCGGCGAGCGCGCGGAAACTGCCTTTGGGGGCGGCACCCTTGCGACCCATGATCTGGCGGTTGCGGTCGACCATGTCGGGCTTGCCCCACAGCGTGCCCTCCCACTCGCTGGTCTGCTGTAGCAGGTGGCGCCAGGTGATGGTGGCATGGTGCGGTGGGTTCGCGCCGCTGTCATCGGCCAGCGGGCCACCGCGCAGGTTGGCCGGTTCGTCCAGTTCGCCGAACAGGCCGCGATCGAAGGCGAGGCCGGCGACAATCGACAGATAACTCTTGGCCACGCTGAACGTCATGTCGATGCGTGTCGTATCGCCCCATTCCGCCGCAATCCGGCCATGACGAAGGATCACGCCGTTGGGCGCACCGCGATCTTTGGTCGGTCCGAGGATGGCGTTGGAGGGCGCCTCCTCGAAGGCGCCGCGTTCAAGGTGGCCGCGCACGTCGATCGGCCAAGCCGTCTCGTGCTCCCTAGCGTACGCCACTGCTTCGTCAAGTCGCGCAGGATCGAAGCCAAGTGTTTGAGCGGCGGGGCGGCTCCAGCTGACATCGTCGACGGGCACATAGTCTGTTCGCGTCGCGGCGAAGGCTGGCATCGCCTTACTCAGTCTGCCGGCGCCAGAGTCAACGCCGGCTCATTGAAGTCGGGAATGCGCGGTGCTCGCTCGATCAGTCTCAAGAGAGCGCCCTTGATCCGCTCGATTGCATCGAGTTGTCGCGGCTCGAAGCGGCCGGCAAAGCGAGGCTCGGACAATTGATTGCGCGCCTTTTCCATGGCGCCGAGATCGCGCCCAAAAATCTCATGCGCCCACAGCGGTACGGAGCCGCTCGATTGGGTGCGGACGCAAAAGACGAAGTAGCTCTGGACCGACTTGGTCAGAACTAAAGCCTCCAGCTCGCTCATCTTGCCTTTCACCAGATCGCGTTTGTCCGCGGGCAGGTGAGCCAGGCGATGGTCCATGAGCGCCACGACGGCCTCGAACCCCGAGATCTTGTTGCGAATATTTTCCTTGAGCTGAAACAGGTGCCCCGGGGCAACCGAGCGCGTCTGACGCGCAAGCCGCATCACATCTTTAGACTGACGCTCCAGCGCGGCCATGAGGTCGCCGATTTCCGCCAGGTCGGAAGCGCGTTTGAACCAACCAGACATGCTGTCCCGGATACTCGCAAAAAATGTTTCAACGTCAGACCCGGGGGCGGAGCTGTAACTGAATAACACGCAACTTTATTCTAAGAATGAATTAATCCAAAATTTGATGGAAATCCACATAATATTCGCGGCGAATGACGCTAGACCGCTATTCCTGATACCGCCTTGTGGGGGCGGGCGGTATGAATAGGGGGTGGTCGGGGGATGTATGACTGATCGACGCAAACCGGTAGAGCAGCGGCTCAATACTGAAGCCTTGGCGGCGTATTTGCTCAAGGCGCTGCCCGGCACGGCCGGCCCGTTGCGGTTGGATCAAGTCGGCGGTGGCCAATCCAACCCAACCTTTTATGTGCAGCTCGGCGCCGATGAATTCGTGCTGCGCAAACAGCCGCCGGGCCCGT
>SHVW01000071.1 GCA_009694085.1 Alphaproteobacteria bacterium | reverse complement strand
GCCAAACTGCACGAAGATCATACACGATGGGCCGGTTTCCCCCAACCCCAACCGATCACCAAAACGCATCTATCGTCGCGCGATAGAGCCTAGGTTTTTCAGAAAGCCAAAGGCGCGGACCAAAACGAAACTGAGCTGGTCCTGGTTGGTTGGACAGTTTGGCAGCGTCGTTAAGGTGTATTCCAGTTTCTGATCATGCTGCCAAAACTCGAATCATATTGAACGCTTTTTGCGGCATTGTCACGTTGAGGAATCGATATCGCAACAAAGCCGTTGAGAGTCTTGAGTAGGCACAGTGTCAACCGGCCGTATTTTTGACTCTACGAGGTGCGCTCGGACTCACTTGATTTCGGCCGGCTTGCCTTGATTTGAAGACGGGTGCTGGCGTAAAACAATGCCGCGCCCAGAGCCAGTGTTACCGCTAACATTCCCCAGGCCGGCCCATAGCCGAGCTGTTCCACACCCACGCCGAACGTCACCGGGCCCAGCATGTTGCCTGCGCTGGTCAGCAGCATGTTGTAGCCGATCGACGCGCCGGCGCGATGCGGCTCCACCGCCTCGGCCGCCGCCGTTTGGGTCAGGCCGGCATAGCCGCCGAGCGTCATGCCGAGTAACGCCGACACGCCGGTTAACAGCGCGAGCCCGCCGAATGCAGGTAGCAGCAACAGGATGGTTAAGCCGACGACACCGATGGCACCACACAGAGTCAGGCTTACGGTTCGTCCGTGGGGCGCTAAGACGTCGCTGACGATTCCCCAGCCGATGCGCCCTCCGGCCGAAGCGACATAGGCCACGGCCAAACACAGACTAGCTTGAGCGGCCGACCCATCCAGGACATCGCGCGCGTACAGAACGAGGTAGGCGAAAAATACGGCCTGGCCAGCTGAATACAGGCACGCCGCGCCATTGAAGAGCACAAGCTGGGGCTGCCATAACAGCGTGCGAATCGCGCCAAACCGCGTCGGCACCATCTGAGAGACCGACGAGCGAGCGGATTGTAGGGTCAGAAAACTCATGCCGATCAACAGCGTCATCGCCGCAATGGCGATCGCCATTTCATGCCACTCCATTCCGCCGGCGGCGGCGAATAGCGCGACGATCGCGCCGCCGGCGGGTACCCCGGTCTGCTTCACGCCCATGGCTGTGGCGCGCCCTTGGGGCGGAAACCATGTCAAAACACCGCGTGCTGTGGATGGATTGATGAGTGCATAGCCGCTGCCGCACAGCGCTAGGCCGAAAATTGCGGTCGGTAAGCCCTGCGCTTGGGCGAAGACCGCGAGGCCAACGGCCAGCAAGAGATGGGCGGTCAATAGCATGGCGCGGATGCCGTAGCGGTCGACCATCCAGCCCGCAGGCAGCGCGCAGGCAAAATTCGCGCCGAAATACGCCGAAACCATCATCCCGAACTCGGCATGGCTCAGCCCCAGCGACTCCTCGACCGCAGGGGCCTTGGCAAGCACGAGCGCGATGCTGGCGGTTCCCGCGGCATGGGCCAGGAACAGGAGCCCCAAGCGGCCGAACCGGCGGGCGGGCGTAGGCATATCGATTTCGACGGTCATTCAGTCGCGGGTCGCGGCGATCTGCTTGCAGGATTCTTGAAAGACCAAGGCGTCGGCGCTGTAGCTGATCAGGCGCACGCCGCGCCGGAATATGGAGCGCGCATAGTCCGTGTCGATGCGCGCACCGACCGACGTCATGACATATTTGCCGCGCCGGCGCGCCTTCTCAACCAGGCCTTCGAGGGCCGCCGCCATCTTGGGATGGTCGAAATTGGCGCCGGGAATGCCGAGGGCGACGGAATAGTCGAACGGTCCCATGAACACGATATCGATGCCGTCGATCGCCAGGATCTCGTCGGCCCGGTCGATGTCTTCCTTCTCTTCCAGGAGCGGTATCACCGTGACTTCGCGATTGGCGTGGCGCGTCCAGGCGGCCCAATCGGACTTTCCGTATTCGGCGGCGCGGATCGCGGGGCAGGAGCCGCGAATTCCCTCGGGCGCGTAGCGCACGGCCGAGACGGCGGCCACGCAATCCTTGATGTTGGCATGGGGAATGATGATACCGGTGGCGCCCAGATTCAGCACCTGCATGATCAAGCCGGGCTCGACCGAGGGCACGCGCACGAAGGGCGTCATGCCGACGGCGTCGGCGGCACGGATCAGATGGGCGGCCAGCCCGATATCGATCGGGCTGTGCTCCATGTCGATATTGGTGAAATCCATGCCGGCGCTCGCCATCACCTCGATCAGCATGGGGCAGCCCGTGAAGTGCATCATGCCGATCAGATTGGCGCCGGTTTCCAGCTTGCGGCGGACTTTATTCTCCACTGTGCTCTCCCCTAGGTTCGGCGCGAGAGGCGAAGATTGCCCCAGCGATCCACGGCGACGCTCCAATCCGGTAACACCACCGTGGTGGCATTGGCTTCCTCGACGATGGCCGGCCCATTGAACCGGTCGCCGAAACCCAGGCGGGCGCGGTCGAAGATCGGCCAATCCGTAACCTTGTCGCGCAGCCGCACCGCGCGATTGGCGATGGCAGCGGGGTTGCCGGTGCCGGCGGTCATCGGCTGTGGCACAGGCTTATCCATGACGCCGATCGCCATGGTGCGCAGCGTCACGATTTCGATCGCGCCGGAGGGATCGACATGACCGTAGAGCTGCCGATACTGGTCCAAGAACCGGCTGCGCAATTCATCCCGCGTCGTCACGTCGGTCGGTAAAGGCACCGTGATCTCGAAAGCCTGGCGCGCAAAGCGCATGTCGAGCGCGTGTTCGAACCGCATACGTGCGGCGGGCAGGTCAGCCAGAAGCGGCAAACTCTTGCCCTCCGCCTCCTGTACCGCGATCAACCCGGCCAACTCGCCATCGTCCAACCGGTCCAGCGCCCTGACGCAGGTGCGCACCAGTTCCTGACGCTGGTCGGATGCCAGCAAGCCCAGTGCCGACAGATTGCCCGGGCAGATCGGCACGAGCACGTCATTCATGCCGAGTTCCTCCGCCAGGTCGCAGCCATACATGGCACCGGCGCCGCCGAATGGGATCAGGGCAAAATCGGCGGGATCGCGGCCTTTTTCCACCGAGATCGCGCGGATGGCGCCGGCCATGCGCGCCACGGCCAGGCGCAGGATGCCTTCGGCCAACTCGTCCGGGCCCAGATTGAGCCGGCCGGCTAAGCGCGCGACCGCCGCGGCGGCGAGGACGCGATCCGGCGCGATGCTACCGCCCAGGTGGCGCTCGGCTCCCAGCCGCCCCAGCACCAGATTGGCGTCGGTGACCGTGGCGTCCGTGCCACCCCGGCCATAGCCGGCCGGACCGGGATCGGCGCCCGCGCTCTGCGGCCCCACTTTCAGAATTCCATCGGCCTCGGCATCGGCGATACTGCCGCCACCGGCGCCAACGGTGTTGATGTCGTATTGCAGGCCCTTCAATGGATAGCCGGCAAAGGCGGTCTCGCTCACCAGGGACGGCCGCCCTCGTTCGATCACGCAGACATCCGTGCTGGTGCCGCCCATGTCGCAGGTGATGAAATTTTCAACTCCGGCCGCGTTGGCGACCCACAGCGCGCCGGCCACGCCGCCGGCAGGGCCGGACAAAATGGTGCGAACGGGCAATCGGCGCACGGTCTGGATATCGAGCGTGCCGCCGGCCGAGCTCATGGTCACGAGCCGGCCGCCGCAGCCCGCCTCGGTCAGCGCCTGGTCGAGTCCGGCGAGGTAGCGGTCCATCACCGGCAGCAGGAAGGCGTTGACGATGGCGGTGGAGAAGCGCTCGTACTCCCTGAACTCGGGAATGACGTCGGCGGATGCGGTGACATAGATGCCCGGCAGTGCCGCGCGCAGTAGCTCGGCGGCGCGCCGCTCGTGACGCGGATCGAGCCAGCTGTGCAGGAAGCAAACGGCCACAGCGCGGGCATGACCTTCGATCTGCCGTGCCGCCGCCAC
Organism: Alphaproteobacteria bacterium; assembly: GCA_009694085.1. GTDB lineage: Bacteria > Pseudomonadota > Alphaproteobacteria > SHVW01 > SHVW01 > SHVW01. The sequence continues at coordinate 14,225 of SHVW01000071.1, read as the reverse complement.
GACAGCATCCTCGTCGAGCGGTGTGAGAGTGGAGCCGTCGCCGAGCATGCGCTCGGCCACCTCGAAGCGCAGCGGACGCGGCACCAGGGGCGGCGGGCGCACAAAGGATGGATCGTACACGCTGGGCAGCATCCGGCGGGTACGGCCGATTTCGATCGTGTCGCGGAAGCCCGATGTGGTGACCATGGCCACCGGCCCACCTCGGCCCTGCAACAGGGCATTGGTTGACACCGTGGTGCCATGCGCGATGCGCTTGAGGGCGGGCAGATCGGGCGCGGTCGCCCGAATCCCCGTCATGATGCCGATGGATTGGTCCGCCGGTGTCGACGGTACCTTGCCCAGGGTGATCCGCCCATCCGCGTTCAGCAGCACCAAATCGGTGAACGTGCCGCCGACATCAATTCCGATGACCGATTCAGTCACGGGCCTGTCCAATACAGCGCAACGTGACCATTCCTAGCGACTCGACATCGGCCAACGCCAAGCCGTCCCGATCCAGCCCGATCGCCTCGGCCTCGATCTCGCGCGACAATTGCAGCCAAGCTCGCAGCGAGGGCCCGCGCGCGGCGATCTCGACCAGGTCGCCCTCTGTCAAACCCAGCCGCTTAGCGGTGACCGACGACATCAGGGCGCGTCGCCGACCGGGCGTCTCAGGGATGGGTATTGCTTTCAACCTTACCTGCTGTTTTTTCAGCAGGCGACGGCGTGCCGTTGTGCCGGCGGCGTCGGCCTCTGCGCCATACACCGTCGCCGCCGCTTCCGTCGATACATAGCCGAACGTCCGGTCGCGCTGTACTAGGGCGGGATCGCGGTCGAGGGGATCGCCGAAGCCGCCGCCGCCAGCGCTCCGCATGATGACGATATCGTCTATTTCCAGCGGGAAGGCCGTGACCTTCCCGGGAATCGCCGATGGCTCCACCTCTGCTCCGTCCCGGCGCACGACGAAGCGGTTGGGCGCGCTGGCGTGGCCGCTATTCACGCCATAGGGCGGGATGATGTTCTTGTCCGACAAGACCGACAGGGTGGCGCCCGGTGCCAGTATGCGAATTTCACGCTCCAGGCCGAGTCCGCCACGATGCTGGCCGGGCCCGCCGGAATCGACGCGGAGCGCGCAGCTTTCCACACGCAGCGGCCAGCGCAGCTCGATCGCTTCCACCGGATGGATCGACGACAGGTCGCCCTCGGCAAAATTGCGGACGGCGTTGTTGCCGTCGGCGCCCACCCAACCGCCGGTGCCGCCAGCCGGGAACTCGACGAAGGGCGGCCGGCCGCGCCAGGCAATCGTCGTGATGTTGGATGCGCCCTTCAGATCGCCGATGGCCAATTTCGGCACGGCGCGGCCGAGCGCGCCCATGACCAGCCCCTCCAACGCGCGGCGAACCTCGCCGATGGCGCCGCAGGCTGCCGGCGACCGGGCGTTGAGCATGGTTCCTTCCGGGGCAATGACCTTCAACGGCCGCATGGCGCCGGCATTGATGGGCCCGCGGGGGTCGAGCAGCGCCTTGGTCATGGTGTAGACGGCAGTGCTGGTATGGGCGGGGCCGAGATTGGTCGGCCCCAGCACCTGGGGTGGGCAACCCGTGAAATCGGCGACCAGGCCGTCGCCTGACACGGTCAGGCACAGTTTCAGGGTCAGCGGTTCCGGCAAATTGCCCGTATTGTCCAGATGGACCTCGCACCGATACGCGCCATCGGGCAAAGCGGCGATGGCTGCGCGCATTCGCTGCTCGGCGCGATCGAGCAGCGCATTCATGGTGGCGTCGAGGGTTGCCGCGACGCGCCGCTCGGCCAGCGCCGTGAGCTTGCGTTCGGCCAGCACGCAGGCGCCTTCCATGGCGCTCAAATCGCCGCGCCGGTCGTCGGGCTCGCGCACATTGGCGAACAGGATGTCGAGCACTTCATCCATGCGTTGGCCTGCGCGCGCGATACGCACCGCCGGGACGCGCACGCCCTCTTGGAAGATTTCCGTCGCCGTCCCGGACAGGCTGCCGGGCACCATGCCGCCGATGTCCTGCCAATGGGCCATCACGCCAACCAGAGCGAGCGGACGGCCTTGGACAAACACGGGCTTGATCAGAGCCATGTCGTTCAAATGAGTGCCGCCGGCATAGGGATCGTTGATCAGGAAAAGGTCGCCTTCGGCCAGGCTATCGCCATAGCGCGCCAGCACACTTCGCGTGCACCAGGGCAGGGCCGAGAGATGGGTGGGTTGATCGACCTCCGAGGCCGCAACCAACTCGCCCATGGGGTTCATGATAGCGCAGGAAAAATCATGACCTTCATGGATCATCGGCGAGAACGAGGTGCGGATCACAGCAGTGCGCATCTCGCGCACAAAGGAAGTCAGCGTTTCCGCGATCAGGGCGAGTGTGACCGCATCGACGCTCATGGGCCGCCCTGACCGTAGCGATAGGTGAAGCGATATTTGTCGCCGCGATAGATCGACTCACCCGTCAGCACCGGCTTGCCCGCTTGGTCGAAAAAGATGTGGGCGCGCACCAGGATGGGGCTGCCCCGTCGCACGCCCAGCTCGCGCGCGGTCTCGGGCTCGGCCGCGATCGCGCCGACCGTGACGGTGATGCCGCCGAGCGGCGTGCCCAGCGCGGCCTCGACCATCACCGTCGCGGGCCGGGAGACTAGCGCGGACGCGGGAATGGCGGCGCCAATCCGCTCGGGCATGGATCGATCCTCCAAACCGATGATCTCGCCCTCCACCATGCGCAGACGACGCATGCGGTAGATCGGCGCGCCCGCGGTTAGCTCCAGCGAAGCGGCCACTGCCGCCGACGCGGTCTCCCGATCGAATCCGAGGAGTCGAAAGCCGACATGGGCGCCCGTGTCTTCCATCTGCTCTTCGAAGGAGCGAAAGCGCTGTGCCTCGATGCGGCTTTCCACGCGCTTGCCCGCGACGAAGGTGCCCAGCCCCATGCGCCGCACGATCAGGCCTTCGAAGGTCAGTTGCGCCAAGGCTTGGCGCACGGTGCCGCGCGTCGTCTCGAAGCTCTCGGCCAACTCGCTTTCCGAAGGCAGGCGCTCGCCCTCGGCGAGCTTGCGCGAGGCGATCTGCGCGCGCAGCATCTCCTGAATCCGGTAGTACAAAGGTGTGGTCGGGGCTGGCATCGCCATCTTGACGTATGGTTGTCTATACAGGTAGCCTCAAATCCAAGCTGGGGACAACAAGTTTCTGTCCGGCGCCCGCCACGGGGCATAGAGACGAGGGAGGAAACGTCATGCAGGAATACCGGCTGCTGTCCACCAGCGGGTTGCTCGGATACGGCTTTCCCGAGGAGTCCCTGAACGCGGGGATGGCGCGCCAGCCTCACATGATCGGCGTCGATGGCGGGTCCACCGATCCCGGCCCCTATTACCTGGGATCGGGCAAATGCGTGAATTCGCGCATGGCGATGAAGCGCGATCTGAAGCTGATGCTGCGCGCTGCGCGCAAGCAAAAGATTCCCCTGGTCATCGGCAGTTGCGGCGGTGCCGGAGGCGAGCCCCATCTGCAAACCGTGGTCGGCATCGTGCGCGAGATCGCGCGCGAAGATGCCATGCATTTCCGTCTGGCCGTCATTCATGCCGAGCAGGATAAGGGCTGGATTAAGAAGCAGTTGAAGTCCGGGAAGATCAAGGCGCTCCGCAACGTCAAGGAATTGGACGACGCCACCATCGACCGCGCCACGCGGATCGTCGGTATGATGGGGCCCGAACCGTTTCAGCGCGCGCTCGACGACGGCGCCGACGTCATCCTGGCCGGCCGCTCCAGCGACCCCGCGCCCTGGGCCGGCTGCGCCACGCGCGCCCAACTGCCGCCGGCGCCGTCATGGTATGCGGGGAAGATGCTGGAATGTGGCGCCACTGCCGCTCTGCCCAAAGGCCATGACTGCCTGCTGACCAGCGTCGACCGCGACGGCGTGGTGCTGGAAGCCATGAATCCGATCCGCCTGTGCACGCCGTTCTCCGTCGCCAATCACAGCCTGCACGAGAATGCCAGCCCGTGCTTCCATATCGAGCCGGGCGGCTTGCTCGACACCTCGGATTGCGTGTTCGAAGCGGTCAGCGAGCGGGCCGTGCGCGTTAGCGGCATGCGCTGGACCCAGCAGCCCTATACGGTGAAGCTCGAGGGCGCCGAGCTCGTCGGCTATCGCGCTATCACGATTTGCGGCACGCGCGATCCCATGCTGATCTCGACGGTCGATGCCTTCCTCGGTTCGGTGCGGGAAAACGTGTCGGTCAAAGCGGCCGCGTTCGGCGTCAAGCCGGAGGCCTACAAGCTCGTCATCCGCACCTATGGCGCCAATGGCGTGATGTCGGGTTGGGAGCCGATCCAGCGCACGCAATCCCACGAACTCGGCTTCGTCGTCGAGGTAATCGCCGAAACCCAGGAATTGGCGAATGCCGTGCTGGCGATCGCGCGGGTGCAAATGCTGCACGTCGATTTTCCCAACCGACTCTGCAAGGAAGGCAATATGGCGTTCCCCTATTCGCCCTCGGATATCGAGACCGCGCCGGCCTATCGCTTCTCGGTCTTCCACACCGTGGCGATCGACGATCCCTGCGCGTTGTTCCCGATCGAACACGAAACGGTCTGAGCCATGGCCCTGATCCGCGATATCGCCAAGGCCTGCAAGAGCAAGAACGCCGGCCCGTTCGAACTCACCATCGACGTCGTGTTCGACGATCTCAAGCTGTTCGAGCGCGTGCGCGAGACCGGCGTGATTTGCCCCGCGCTGTTCGCGCGCCTCTATAAGGTGCGGCTGGAGGACGTGCAGTTCACGGAATACCCGGCGGGGCGGGCGTTCAAGGCAACGATCCCGCGCCTCGTTGCGTCCGGCGACGTCGGCGATACCGATGTCTACGGCGCGCAGCAACACGCGCCTCTGTTGGATGTCGAGATTCCCATATGAAGCGCGGCCGCCGCATCTTCGATCCGATCGACCTGGAGATCCTCTGGAACCGGCTGGTGCTGACCGTCGACGAGGCGGCCTATTCCATCATTCGGACCTCGATGTCGAAAGTCGTGACCGAGGGCCGCGATTTCGGTGCGCTCCTATTCGACCCGAAGGGGCGGCTGCTGGCGGCCGATGTCAGCGTCGCGTCCAAGACCGGCACGATCTCAATCGCAGTTCGGGAATTGCTGAAGCATTTCCCCGCCGAAAGCTTGCGGCCCGGCGACATGGTGGCGACCAACAATCCCTGGTGGATCATGGGCCACCTCAACGATATCGCCATCGTGGCGCCGCTGTTCCATCGCGGCAAGCTCGTCGGCTTCGCCGAGTGCATGGCGCATATGGCCGATATCGGCGGTTCGCTCTCCGGCTCCCCCCGCGAAGTGTTCGAGGAAGGCTTGATCATTCCGCCGCTCAAGATTCTCGACCGCGGACGCGAGAACGCCACCTTCTTCGCCATGCTCGAAGCCAATGTGCGCGTGCCTCGCCAGGTGGCGGGCGACGTGCGGGCGCTAGTGGCGGGTTGCGCGGTCATGGGGCGCAAGCTGTCGGAATTTCTCAGCCGCCACGACCTCGCCGATCTCGATGATTTGGGCGCCACGATCCGCGCCCGGTCGGAGCGCACCATGCGCCAGGCCCTGGCGAAGACGATCCCCGATGGGATCTATCACGGCGAGACCACGGTGGATGGCTTCGACACGCCGCTTCACATCTGCGCCCGCGTGGCGGCGCGCGGCGGCAAGGTCGCCATCGATTTCTCCGGCAGTTCGCCCCAATCCAGCCTGGGGATCAATTGCACCTGGGTCTATACCAATGTCTGGGCCACCTACACGATGAAATGCCTGGCGGCGCCCGGCTTGCCGAACAACGAGGGCACGTTCGCGCCGATCAGCGTCAGCGCGCCCGAGGGCTCGTTCCTCAATCCGCGTTTCCCCGCGCCGGTCAAGATGAAGCCGAGCAGCGGCCACTACGTTCCGATCGCAATCCTGAACGCGCTCGCCGATGCCGTGCCCGACCGCATGCTCGCCGAATCCGGCAACAAGTTTCTGGTCTACATGGCCGGCCGCGACGAGCGCGACCGCCCCTATTCCGACCTGATGTTCGTCATGGGCGGCATGGGCGCGCGCGCCGGCCGGGACGGACTGCATTGCATGAGCTTCCCGGCCAACTCGTCGAGCATGCCGGTCGAAGTCCTGGAACAGGGTTTGCCGGTGCGCGTGCGCCGGCGTGCCCTGCGTCCCGACTCGGGCGGAGCGGGCAAATATCGCGGCGGCTGCGGCCAGATCTATGAGTTGGAATCCGTATCGGACCAGCCGATCACCCTGCGCGCCGAACATGGCAAGCTCAGCACCGCACCACGCGGCTTGCGTGGCGGCTTGGCCGGCGCTGCTGGCGGCCTGTTCCTCAACGGCAAGCCCGTGCCGGACAAGCTGCCGCTTCGCCTTGAGCGCGGCGACGTATTGCGCCTGGAAATCCCCGGCGCCGGCGGGATGAACCCACCGGCGGGCCGCGATCCCCAGGCGCTCGCCCGCGACATCGCCAACGGCTTGGTCACGCGCGAGGCCGCCGCCCGCGACTACGGCCACGCCCCGGAGTTGCGCGATGCGGCGGAGTAAAGCTCAGCCGACCTATGCGCTTGGCGTCGATATCGGCGGTACGTTCACCGATCTCGTGCTGCTGGAGCAACGGACGGGCGCGCTGATGGCGGGCAAGGTATTGACCAACTATACCGATCTTGCTGTTGGCGTTCTGCGCGGCGTTGCTGACCTGCTCGCGCGCCATGGTGTGGCGGGTGCAGCCGTCACCAAGATCGTCCACGGCACCACGCTCGCTACCAACGCGTTGATCGAGCGGCGCGGCGCGCGCACGGCATTGATCGTTACCCGCGGCTTCCGCGACCTGCTCGAGATGGCACGGGAAAGTCGTTACGATATTTTTGATATCGATCTTGAAATACCTCAGCCCTTGGTGCCGCGCCGCCTGGTCTTCGAAGTGACCGAGCGCCTTGATGCCAGTGGTGCCGTGGTCGAGAAGCTGGCGCTGGGCGAGATCGCGGGCATCGCGGATGCAGTAAATGCAGAAGGGGTTCGATCCGTGGCGATCTGCCTTCTCCACAGTTTTCGCAATCCCGGCCACGAACTGGCCGTTGCCAAAGAACTCAACCGCATCGCACCCGATATCACGATTTCGCTGTCGTCGGACGTGATGCCGGATTTGCGCGAGTACGAGCGGGCCAGCACCACGGTCGCCAATGCCTATGTGCAGCCGGTGATGCGTTCCTATCTCGACCGACTGGCGGGCGGATTGGCGACGGCGGGCATCCCTGGCGAACTCATGTTGATCGGCTCGGATGCCGGCACGATCAACCGGGCCGCCGCGTTGCGCTATCCCGTGCGCCTGGTGGAATCCGGGCCGGCCGGCGGCGCGCTGGCGGCCTCGTTTCTCGGTGCCCGCGCCGGGGTGACCGATCTCATTGCCTTCGACATGGGTGGGACCACGGCCAAGGTCTGCGTCATCGACGGCGGCGAGCCCGAACGCTCCGATCAATTCGAGGTCGCGCGGGTCCATCGCTTCGCCAGGGGCAGCGGCCTGCCCTTGAAAGTGCCGGTGATCGAGATGATCGAAATCGGCGCCGGCGGCGGCTCGATCGCCGGCATGGACGAACTGGGCCTGCTGCGCGTGGGGCCGGAGAGTGCCGCCGCCGCTCCCGGCCCGGCTTGTTACGGTTTGGGTGGCGAGCGGCCCACGGTTAGCGATGCCGATCTCTACCTCGGCTATCTCGACGCCGATTTCTTCCTGGGCGGCGCCATGAAGCTTGACCGCCGGCGCGCTTCCGACGCCATTCAGCGCCACGTTGCCGAGCCCTTGGGCTTGAGCCTGACGCGCGCCGCCTGGGGCATCCATGCCGTGGTCAACGACAATATGGCGCGCGCGGCCAAGGTTCATTGTCTGGAGCGGGGCAAAGACCCGCGCGACTATGTGCTGTTCGCCTATGGCGGCGCCGGGCCGGTTCATGCCGGCCGCGTCGCCGCGGCACTGGGCATCCGGCGCGTCATGTTTCCCCAGCGCGCCGGCGTCATCTCGGCGCTCGGTTTTCTGGCGGCGCCGACCGCCTTCGAGCGCATGCGCGCCGATATCTGCCTGCTCGATGCGGTCGATCCCGACCGGAGCAACCGCATTTTAGACCAGCTCGTGGCCGAGTCAGGCGAACTCGTCCGCGCCGCTGGCGTGCCGCCTAAGCAATGCCGGGTGCGGCGCGAGGCTGCCCTGCGCTTCGCCGGGCAAAGCTATGCCATGCCCGTGACGTTGCCGGCCGGGCGTGTCACGCGCGCCAGCCTCAAACGGCTGCACGATCATTTCATCCGCGCCTATCGCGCCCGTTATCACCGGCTCAACCCGGATGTGCCGGTGGAACTGGTGAGTTGGCGCGCCTGCGTCACCGGGCCGCGGCCCACGCTCACTATCGCGCCGCCCGGGCAGACCATGCTCGCGGCACGCAAGGGAACCCGGCCCGTCTATTTTCCCGAGGCCGGCCGCTTCGTGAAATGTCCGGTCTATGACCGTTTTGCCCTAAAGCCGGGTGGCAAGCTGCGCGGCCCGGCCGTGATCGAAGAACCGGAATCGACGGTGGTGATTGGCCCGGGGACGTCGGCAAGTATCGATCGCGACGGCAACCTCATGGCGGTTTTGCCGGCGATGCGCGGTGTCGTCGGTCTGCAGGTCGCGGCATGACAACCGCTAGCGAACACTTGGCGGCATTCGCCGTTGCCCTCGATCCGAAGCGGGTCGATCCGTCTTTGGTGCAAAAGGCGAAAGATCATTTGCTCGACACGGTCGGGGTCGCTTGTGCCGGGCTGAACGAGCCGCCGGTGCGCGCCGTCGTGGCGGCAGTACGGCGCTGGGGTGGCATCGCCGAAGCCGGCGTTATCGGGCTCGATGTCCGCCTCCCCGCGCCCAAAGCCGCGTTTCTGAACGCGTTGCACGCGCGCATCCATACATTCGACGACACCCACGAGGTCGGCCCATCTCATCCCGGCAATGCTGTGGTCGCCGGTGCGCTCGCCGCCGCGGAGACGGCTCATGCATCCGGTAGCGTACTGCTCGCCGCACTGTTGGCGGGATATGAAGCTGCAACGCGCCTGTCCGCGGCACTCGGTCCGGGGCATTATGGAGCGGGCTTCCACCCCACCGGCACGTGCGCGCCCGTCGGTGCCGCGATGGCGGCTTCGCGGGCACGCGGTTTCGATGCACAGCACATGGTTGCTGCCATCGGGCTGGCTGCCGAGGCGGCGGCCGGCACCCGCCAACACCAAGTCGATGGTTCCATGCTCGACAGCGCGCTCAACGGTGCGCGCGGCGCGGAACTGGGCGTGGCGGCGGCGGAGATGGCGGCAAGCGGCGTGTCCGGCCCTGCCGGCGTATTGGATGGGCGCTGGGGATTGGTGCGCATCATGGCCGGCGGCACGGCCGATGCTCTAACGGCCGATCTCGGGCGGCGCTGGGAGTTCGCCGCCACCGCCTTGAAACCCTACGCCTCCTGTCGCTTCACCCATGGCCCCGTCGCGGCTTTGCGCGCGGCCAAGCTCGATCATCGTCAGGTCGAGGCGGTCGAGATCGCGACCTTCCGCGCCTCGGTCGATGTGTCCGACCGACCCGATCCGCAAACGCGCACCGAACTGATCCTCAGCCACCAGCTCGCGGCCGCCTTGGCGCTGCTCGGCCGGCCGGTCCTGCCACGCGATCTCGACGCGATCGACGACACGACGCGCGAATTGGCCGCGCGGGTGCGCGTGCGCCACGATCCCGACCTGGACGCCAAGCTTCCACGATTCTGGCCCCATCGTATTACGGTATCGCTACGCAATGGCGACCGCGTGGTGCTGGACTCGGACAATCCGCCGGCGGCTAGTTCCGCCGAGGCGCAAGATAAGTTCCGCGCGCTCGCCAGCCCCGTGTTCGGCGCCGAGCGTGCCAAGGAGATCGCGGCCATGGTCGATCGCCTGGAAACGTTGCCCGACCTGACGCCGCTTCTCCGGCTGTTACGGCCGGGCCTGGCCGAGGCGGCATGACATGACCCGTCTCGGGCATGGGCTGCCCCTGATGGCCGCTTCGATGGTCGGCGGCATGATCCTTTGGGAAATGGCGGCGTCCGGGGTTTCCGGCGTCATCTTCGCGCCGCCCTCGGTGGTGCTGGCGCGCCTTGCTCAAGACACCCTATCCGGCGTCTTGCCGATGGCGCTCCTGGGATCGCTGGCCCATCTCGCCGTCGGATTTTTGTTGGCGGTCGCGGTCGCCTTGCCCTTGGGTTTCGCCATTGGGCGCAGCCCCCCCGTCGCGGCGATGGTCGAGCCCGTGATGAACGCAATCTACGCGGTGCCGCCGGTGGCGATGGTGCCGTTCCTCATCATCTGGTTCGGCCTGTTCTACGAGGCGCGGGTCGCCCTGGTGTTCCTGATGTCGGTCTTCGAGATATTGGTCACCGTGACCGTGGGCGCGCGCAATGTCGATCCCATGCTGCTTCAGGTCGGCCGATCGTTTGGCGCAAACCGCTTCCGCCTGGTCACAGTGGTCATGCTCCCCGCTTCCCTGCCCTTTGTGTTCACGGCGCTGCGCGTCGGCTTGGTGCGCGCCATCAACGCCATGATCACGGCAGAATTGTTCCTGGCCGCGGTGAATTTGGGCGCGTTGATGAAGCAGAGCGCCCAGCGTTTCGACATGGCCGGCCTGCTGTCCCTCGTCGTGCTGCTCTGTCTTCTCGGTCTCGCGGCGCAGGAAGGGTTGAAGGCGCTGGAATCGCGGCTGCTGCCCTGGCATGTGCGGCCATCGTCATGAAGCGGCTTGGTTACAATTTACTCGGCATTGCGACCGCCCTGGCCTTGTGGGAATTGGCCGGCCGATGGGTTGGCGCCAATCTATTCGCACCGCCCACCCTGGTCCTGGTGGAGTTCGCCCAATTGGCGCGCAACGGGCAGATCTTCGTCGAACTCGCGGCCTCGCTGCGCCAAATGCTGGTCGGCTTCGGATTGGCCTGCTTGATCGGGTTGCCCGCAGGGGTTGCCATGGGTCGCTCATCCCTCGTCGATGCCCTGTTCCATCCCTGGCTCAGCATGTTCGTCGTCACCTCCGTCGCCGCGCTGGTGCCGCTATTCGTGCTGGTCTTCGGCACCGGGTTCTGGTTTCGCGCCGCCATCGTGTTCGTGGCCTCGGTCTGGTACGTCATGCTGACCGTCTATCAGGGCGCGCGCGGCATCGAGCCGCGCTTTATCGATGTCGGCCGGTCGTTCAGCGCCGGGCGCCTACAGGCCTTCTGGACCATCCTGCTGCCCGCGCTTTATCCCTACATCGTTGCCGCCATGCGAATTGGTCTGGTCCACGCCATCCGCGCTATGGTGGTGGCGGAGATGTTCATCATTCTAGGCTATGGCGGGATGATCTATCGGGCAGGTTATGCGATTTCAACAGCGCCGTTGCTGGCATTGCTGGTAACCCTGATGCTGGTGAGCATCGCGGCGAACGAGGTATTGCGCGTGACGGGTCGCTGGCTGGCGCCCTGGTATGAAGAGCGCACGGCATCGACAGGGGCACAACGGATATAACAACCGCAGGCAAGGAGCACACGCCATGTTGCTAACGCGACGACAGGCATTGAAAACCGGAGCCGTAGCTGGGTTGCTGCCGCTCGTACCGGCGCGGGCCCAAGGCGCGCGGCCCTTGAAAGTCAATCAGCTCGGCTTTGCGCTTGGCATCCATGTGCCGACCACGGCCGCGCTGGTCGACATCATGCCAACCATGGGCTATGCGCCGACCATCCAGCGCATGGACCAAATTCGCACCCTGACCCAAACCCTGATCGCCGGTGCCGCCGAGATCGGCGAGACCGACTCGATCACGGTTATGAGCGCGGTCGAAGCCGGCGCCGACCTCAAGATCGTCAGCCTCTGGTACATGCACACAAGCCTGGTCTTCGTTGCCAATGCCGACAAGGTGCGCGAGTTCAAGGATCTGGAAAAACCGGAGAATGTTGTCGCCGTGAACGGCAAGGGCGACATCACCCATGTCATGCTGTTCGGCCCGCTGCTGCAACGCGGCGTCGACGTGAAGAAGGTCAACATCGTCGAAATCGGCGGCTCCGGCGCACGCATGCAGGCCTTGCAATCCGGCCGCGTCCAGGCCGTGCCAGTTCACTTCGACCAAGCCGCGGAGTTAGCCAAGCGGGGCAATTTCAAGGTGCTGCTGGAGCCGTGGAAGGAATACAAGGCTTGGATCAACGAGGTATGGGCGTGCAGCGGTGCGTGGTTGAAGAAAAAGGAGAACGAACGCGCCGTCATCGATTTGATCAAGGCGCAGATGATCGCGTTCCGCAAGGCGAACGCCGATCTGGCCTGGTACACCGAGAACTATCGCAAGCACGTCACCCTGCCCACGGCGAAGGATGCGACCCAGGAAAGCCTGAAACCGATCTGGGAGGGCCTGTCCAAGAGTATCGGCGCCTGGCCGCACACGATCGACATGAAGATGGAGTATTGGAACGACTTGGTCCCGGTCTACCGCCAGGCCGAGGCGATCCAGGGAAAGGTGAGGCCCGACCAGATCGTCGAGACCTCGCTGGCCAAGCAGGCGGCCGCCGAGCTCGGGGGCTAACCGCGTGGCGCAGCCGAAGCTTGAGATCAGCCAACTCACCAAGGGGTTCGTGCGCGGCCGCGGCGACATCGTCCCGGTATTGGAGAATGTGTCGTTCGCGGTCGCCGACCTCGAATTCGTGGCTATCGTCGGGCCAAGCGGCTGCGGCAAATCCACCTTCCTGCGCATCGTCGACGGTCTGATCGAACCGGATAGCGGCGAAGTGCGGCTGAACGGCCGCGCCGTCACCGGACCCGGTCACGGCCGTGGCATGGTGTTCCAGAGCTTCGATCTGTTTCCCTGGCGCACCGCGCTTGGCAATGTGGAGTTCGGGCTGGAGATGATGGGCGTGCCGCGCCAGGAACGCCGCGACCGGGCCCAGGGCTGGATCGAGTTGGTCGGCCTGACCGGGTTCGAGCATTCCTACCCGCACCAGCTTTCGGGCGGCATGCAGCAGCGCGTCGGCATTGCCCGGGCGCTGGCGATCGAACCGGAAGTTCTGCTGATGGACGAGCCGTTCGGGTCACTCGACGTGCAGACCCGCGATCTGCTGCAGGACGAGTTGCTGGCGATCTGGCAACGCAAGCGCAAGACCGTTCTGTTCGTCACACATTCGATCGAAGAGGCGATCTACCTGGCCGACCGGGTGCTGATCTTCACGCCCCGCCCGGCGCGCCTGGAGCTCGTCCTCGACGTACCGTTCGCGCGGCCGCGCACCGAGGAAATCAAATCAAGCCCGGCCTTCGTGGAATTGCGGCGCGAGATCTGGCAGTCGCTCAAGCGCGGGGTGCGGATTTAGCCGGACGCCGCCGGAGATTTATTCGCGCGTCTCAACGGACGATCGCGGCACCGCTATCAACATCGAAAAAGTGCAGCTTCTGCGGGTTAGGAGTCAAAATAACTCGGTCGCCCACGGCGATCGGGGAATCCGGATCGACACGGGACACTGCAAGTACCGTCTCGCCAATCCGAACTTGAAGGATGATCTCCGCGCCCATTTGATCGACGATGTCCACATGGCCTGCGTTGTCGCCGCCAGCCGCGGAATTCGGCTGTTGCACGGAAATGAATTCTGGCCTGATACCGAGCGATACGCCCTTGCCGGCCTTCAGGATCGGACTATTCCGGAGAAAATCCGGTGCGCGCAGCCGGATGCCTGGGGCGGTCGCGTAGAGATCGTCCCCCTCCGCGATAAGCAGCGCGCGGATGAAATTCATCGCCGGCGACCCGATGAAGCCGGCGACGAAGATGTTGGCCGGCGCGCCATAGATTTCGTTGGGCCGGCCAGTCTGTTGAATCACGCCGTCGCGCATGACGACAACGCGATCGCCCAAGGTCATGGCCTCGACCTGATCATGGGTGACGTAGATCGATGTCGTACGCATCCGGCTTCGTAGCTGCTTCAACTCGAGCCGCATCTGGGAGCGCAGCTTAGTGATCTGCCTCCTTCGGAGTGGTCCATCGGTTAATTTAGACTGGACCTCGAAGGAGACGGACAAAGGGCAAGAAGCACGGGCCTGAGGAGATCATCGGCAAGCTGCGCGCGGCGGAGATTGTGCTGGCGCAAGGCGGGACGACGGGGGATGCGTGCCGCCGGATCGCGGTGACCGAGCAGACGTATTATCGCTGGCGCAAGGAATATGGCGGCCTGAAGGACCG
>SHVW01000070.1 GCA_009694085.1 Alphaproteobacteria bacterium | reverse complement strand
TCGGGTTTCTATCGATTCCGCTTCGCGTTGCGGCCGTGCAGCGCTAGGAGAATGTAAAATCGCTAGACCCAATCAACGCTTTGTCCACGCCAATCAACGTGATGGTGTTACCGGCGGTAAAAGTGATGACAGTGTCAGAGCCGGATTGCGCGACAGTCAGTGCCGAAAAGCTAGACACGCCTGAGTTGCGTGCGTCGAATCGATCGCTGCCATCGTCATAATCCACGATTGAGTCTTGGCCAAAATCGGACGCAAAGACGAGGATATCTGAACCGCCTCCGCTGGAAATGGAGTCGTTTCCGGCGCCGCCGGAAATCGAATCGATCCCCGCTCCGCCATAGATCGTGTCGTCGCCTAAATTGCCGTAGATCGTATCGACGACGACGCCGACCGTGTCGTCGCCCTCCAGTGCAGACATTAGGTCTGCACTGGACGTACCGAACAGCGTGTCGTTTCCCGTGGTGCCGGCGATCGTGGACATCGATTTTTCCTCCAGTCGTCAGGTTGAGCCGGTCAAGCGGCCGGGGCGGGCAGCGTGAAGCTTGCCGCTTGAAGTCGAGCCATCAAGGCATCGATCGCGGCCGGCTCCGCCCGCATGAAAGGTGGGCGCACGGCAAGCCAGCTCTTGCGACCGCCGTGGCGGACCAGGATCGCCTTGCAACTCGGTGGCACGGGGACGTTAGCGAAAGCCTTGCGCTGGGCGGTCAAGGTCGCTTGCAATCGGTCGGCATCTGCGCCCTTCCAGTTGGTATAGACGTCCCGTGCCGCAGCGCAGGTTACATTGCAGGTCGCCGAAATCGTACCTACCCCGCCTAGACGCAGAACGTCGAGCAGATATTCCTCCGTGCCCGAGAACACGTCGAACCCGGGGAAGCGCGCGATCATTGCCTTCATATTGTCGAAGTCGCCGGAAGAATCCTTGATGCCCGCAACCGTGCCGGGATAGGCCTTAAGCAGGCGTTCGATTACGCCATGCCCATAGGGCACGCCGGTCAGCGCGGGGAAGTGATAGAGGTAGAGATTGAGGCGTGTATCGCCGATACCATCGATCGCCCGGGCAAGCGCGGCGAACAAACCATCGTCGCTGACGTTCTTGTAATAGAACGGCGGCAAGGCCAGCGCGTTCACGGTGCCGATATCAAGAGTGCGTTTCGTCAACTCGACAGTGTCGGGCACGGCGCAGCACCCGGTGCCGATCATCAAGCGATTTTTCGGTAAGTTCGAGCGTCCGATCGCATCGATCAGCGCCAGCCGTTCCCGGATGGTGAAAGAGTTAGCCTCGCCGGTCGTGCCGAAAATCAAAACGCTGTCGCAGCCATGGCTAAGCAACCAGCGCGTATGTTGAATCGTGGCATCGGCGTCGATCGATAGATCCTCGTTCAACAGGGTCAGTCCGGCGGCAAGGACGCCCTTGAGGCGCGTGGCGGTGGCGGGCGTGGTCATGTCGGCTGGAGCTCCTCGCGAAAGACAAGGAATCCTAAGCTTTTGGGGGCCTCCGGATCAAGCCGTTTCCCGATCGATCAGATGAATGAACGATCCGGCCAGGCGGCCACGCACGCGCCCCAACGCCGCTACATCCAACCCTTGTGCGCCGCTGACCTCGAATAACGGCTGGCCCGGGCCTTCGGTCAGGATGCTGGCATAGTGGAATTCATGACCGCGGAAGGCGGCGCCCTTGGGGCCATATGGCGTATCGACCAGCAGACGCGCCCGACGATAGCCGAGATGCAGATTGCGGGCGGCGAAACTGGCTTCCAGTGGCAACAGACCGGCCATGGCGTGTCGCTGGCCGGCCGCGTCGACCAACCCCGCACCCAACACCATATAGCCGCCGCACTCGCCGAACACCGCCGCCCCGGCGTCAACGCGCGACCGCAGCCCGTCGAGAAAGCGCATGTTGCCGGCGAGCCGGCCGGCATGGAGTTCGGGATATCCGCCGGGTAGATAGACGGCGTCGGCGTCCGACGCGGGTGGCTGATCGGCGAGTGGAGAGAAGGGCAACAGCGTCGCGCCAGCTTGGCGCCAGCCTGCGCGTACCGCCGGGTAGGCAAAAGCGAAGGCGTCATCCTCGGCAATGGCAATACGCTGGCCGAGTGGAGCCACGGGTACCGCGGTCTGTGAACCCGGCAAACGCGTCGGTCGGCCGCACCTGGCAAGCGCGGCTGTGTCGCAATGGGTGGCGATGAAACCGGCGGCCCGGTCGAGAAAGGCGCTCAGATCGCCGTGTTCGCGGGCCTGAACTAGGCCCAAATGGCGCTCAGGCATGCGCAACGCGTCGTTCCGCGGTAAGGCACCGAGCACGGCGAGCCCGGGGCAGGCGGCAGCCACCGCTTCCACCAGGAGGTCGCGGTGGCGCGTTCCGCCAATCCGATTGAAAATGACGCCGGCCAAGGGCACATCGGCACGATGGCGCGCGAATCCGGCAATCGTGGCCGCCGCCGATGTCGCTTGGCCGCGTACATCGACGATCAATACGACCGGCCAACCGGTGAGGGCCGCTAAATCGGCAGTTGACCCCACGCCTCTGGCACCGATGCCGTCGAACAGACCCATCACGCCTTCGCACAGCACGAGATCGGCGCCTTGGCCCGTTGCGGCGACCAAGGCCGCCAGAGTCTCCGGCCGCATTGCCCAGGGGTCAAGATTGAACGACGGTCGGCTGCTTGCCGCAGCATGAAAGGCGGGGTCGATATAGTCTGGCCCGGCCTTGGCCCCCGCCACCGCCATTCCGCTCTGGGCGTAATGACGCAGCAGAGCGAGCGTGACCAAGGTTTTGCCGCTGCCTGATGCCGGTGCGGCGAGAATGAGGCCGGGCGCGGTGCCGCCGACAAATCGATCGGCCATGATAGGCCGCCAGTGCCTAGTGCCGAGCTCTGACTAGGCGTCCGCGGTCAATCGTGACGATGCTTGTGGCCGTGCTCATGGCTGTGTTGATGGCCGTGACCGTGCTCATGACTATGGTCATGATGACCATGTCCATGGGCGTGATCCGCATCCGTGCCGATGCCGGCAACATGCAGATGGTGCCCGGCTTGGGGCTGTCCAACGGATGTCTCGTATCCCACGATCTGCTCGCGGTATTTGCAGAGCTGGCAGTTCATGTTCGTGTCGCCGCCTAGGATTTCGTTGACCCGCTCGGCGAAAGTGTCGAGCACGAGCGGGTGATCCTTCAGGTAGTCAGCCTTGAGAAAAGCGATGTCAGGAAACTCGGCGGCGATCTGATCGGTTTGGTTGTAGATGCGCTTGACCAGAACGCCGGTGAACAGGAAATAGGGAAACACGATGATGCGCCGGAATCCAAGCCGAGCGGCACGTCGAAGCGCCGCGTCGACGCGAGGATGCGCGACGCCGCTGAACGCAATTTCGGCCCAGCCGAAGCCCATGCCTTCCCACAACATGCGCGCAACCTTGGCGATGTTGGAGTTGGCGTCGGGATCGTTTGTGCCGCGACCGACCACGACCAGAAGCGTGTCCTCGCGCGCGACGGTAATTGCTTCGCGCCGCTCGGCCTCGGCGATGCGATCGCGCGCGGCTTTCAGGAGCTTGGGATCGATCGCCAGGTCGCGGCCGAAGCGCAGGGTGATGCCGGGGTTCTGCGCAGCAAAGGTGTTGAGTTCCCAGGGCAGGTCGTTCTTGACGTGGCCGGCGGCGAACAGCATGCCGGGCACAGCCAGGATACGCCGCGCACCGCGCTCGACCAGCGCGCCCAACCCCTCGCCGATGGTTGGCCGGGCAAACTCAAGATAGCCGCTGCCAACATCGTAGTGCGGCAACCGCGCCTTGATGCCGCGTGCCACAAGGTCGAACTCGTGGGTGGCGTCGACATCGCGGCTACCATGGCCGCAGACGAAGACGGCTGTACTGCCTGTCATGTTAGAGCCTCCGAATCGGGAGACTGCACTCTCTATCATCGCCGGGGGCGGCGCAATATGGATCCTACGAAGAGTTGCCACTCGTGCTCAGGCAGCAGGTGCCATCTTTACCGAGTGTACGGTGGCAATGTCGCGCGCGCGATGCTCGATCTTGTCGGCATCCTGGACGCGCCCGACCTGGCGATAGACATCCCCCAACAGCGATAGGCAGGGCACCATGTGGGGATGATCGAGCCCATAGGCGAACTCAATAATGCCGACCGCACGCTCAACCACCGGAACTGCCTCGGCGGGCCGCCCGGTGCCCATATAGAGCGCACCGAGCAGGCTCAGGCCGGTCGCCACATCGGCGTGATTGCCGCCGCTGATAGTCTCGCACATCTCGACGCCTTGCTTGTAGCTCTTCTCTGCATCGGCGATATCGCTGAGCGCGTGCTGGCAGCGACCGATCGAGAACAAGCGCGAGGCGATCTGGGTATGAAAGGCGCCATAGGTCTCACGCTCGATCGCCTCGGCCTCGCGCATGGAGCCGAGAGCGTCGGCGTATTTGCGCTGATCGAAGTAACAGAAGGCCAGGGCGTCGATATGGGGCACCAGCTTGATATCCTTGGGGCCGTAAAGCTTTCGATAAACCTCGACGGCACGGTCGAACTGGTCTTCGGCGACGCTTAGCTGGTCGAGCTTCTTCGCGGTCTGACCCATGAACCGGTGGTGTGCGCCGAGTTCGTTCGGATCGCTGTTGGATTGCTGCATGCGCTCGATGCAAGTAATAAGCGGCCCCATAATTTCTTTGACCTTGCCGGCTTTAGCATAGGCCTTGGCGATCTGGCTGAAGCGCTTAGTCAATTCCTGACCCCAATGGGTCTCCATCCCGTCCTGCTCCACACTCTGCGATCGGTGTGCGAGCTCTTCCGCCGCAGCGAGGTCGCCGAGTTCGATGTATAGGCCGATCAGCCGGTCGCGGCTGGCCATGGTTTCGCGATGGCCCGGTCTAAGCGCGGCCTCGCGCAGCTCAAGCGCACGTTGCAATGGCGCCATGGCGGTGGCCGGATCGCCGGCCTCTATCGCCGCCTGGCTCCAGCGGTCGAGCGTGTGCAGAAGCAATCCAGGATTGTCGGTCGGCACCAACGCCACCGCTTCGCGGTAGAAGCGCAGGGAATCGGCCGGCTGCAACTGCGTGGATTTTAGGTCGCCGATCATGGCGCGCGTGCTCGACGCTTCGCTCAGAACGCCGGATAACCGGGCGGGATTGCGTCGGCCAAGCATAGCGTCTTTCGCGCTCGCCGCTTCCGGCAGCGCTTGGGCGCGCTCGAACTGGCCGGATCCGACGGATGCCAGCACTTTGGTCCGGGCGTGGCCGTAGGCCGTATCGTCGCGCCCTTCGATGCTCAATCCGCCAACGATGCCCAGGAAAACCTCGGTCATGCGCTTTAGGCGATCGGCTTGGGTTTCGGGCGCGCCCGGCCGCACCCGATTGATCGCGGCAAGGTTCGCCCAGGCCGCCTCTGGTAAGGCATCGCTGGGCGATGGTGGGGCTGGGCCGGGATCTGGATGCTCCAAAGTGGCGGGCTGCAGCGGCGGCATGTCCGGCGTCGGCTGCGGCGGCTTGCGCGGATGCAGTTTGGCTGCCGGCGGCTTCTCCGCGATCTCTTCGCTGGTCAGCAGGCGGCGCAGCAGGTCGGCCGGTAGCAGCGCGCGCACGACCACAAACGCGAGCCACAACCCGACGACCAGAGCAAACGCGCCCAGGATAAGGTTCCCCTTCGTGCCAAAATCGGGCATCACGGCGGACCCGGATTGACGATCAAACCGAGCGCGGGCATGGTCCGGCCATGATCGCGTTGGGATGGTCGAGCCCATCGGGCCTCGATCCGCTGCTTCTGTTGCTGGTGGCGCTCGCCGTCGACGCCTATGTCGGTGAGATGTCGTTCCTGTTCCGCGCCGCACCTCATCCGGTCGTGCTGATCGGTCGTGCTATCGGCTGGTTCGACGCGCGGCTCAATCGCACCGAGCGCAGCGCTCAAGCGCGAAGGCTGCGCGGCGCGCTGAGCGTGGCAGCGTTGTGTCTGGCGGGTGCGGCGCTCGGTGCGGCCCTCACCTGGTTTGGCCGGCATTACCCCATGGGTTGGGTGGTCGAGTTGCTGGTGGCGGTGACCCTGGTGGCGCAGCGCAGCCTGTACGATCATGTCGCACGGGTCGGCCGCTCGCTGGCCGAGGATGGGCTGTGGGCTGGGCGCAAAGCGGTTGCCCATATCGTCGGGCGCGATCCCGCCAGCCTGGATGAGCCCGGCGTGGCGCGGGCGGCGATCGAATCCTGCGCGGAGAATTTCAGCGACGGCGTGGTCGCGCCGGCCTTCTGGTACGTGTTGTTCGGCCTGCCCGGCTTGATCGTGTACAAGATCGTCAACACCGCCGACAGCATGATCGGCCATCGCAACCCGCGCTATGAGGATTTCGGCAAGGCGGCGGCCCGGTTTGACGATCTCCTCAACCTTGTGCCCGCGCGCTTGTCTGGCCTGTTCATCGTGATCGCGGCCTGTTTTGCACCGACCGCCAAGCCTTGGGCCGCGCTGGCAGCCATGTGGCGCGATGCCGGCAAGCATCGCTCGCCTAACGCCGGTTGGCCCGAGGCTGCCATGGCTGGCGCGCTCGGCTTGGCGCTCGCGGGTCCGCGCGTCTATGCCAGCAGCATCGTGAACGACGCCTGGATGGGCAATGGCCGCACCCAGGCCACGGCGGACGACATCCGTCGCTCGCTCGCGCTGTTCGCCATCGCATGTCTGATGCATTGGGGCGTCATCGCCGTGCTGCTGGCAGCGCGGCTGAAGGCTTGAAGTCCTGGGTCGATCACCCGCGGTCACGGGCGATCGCCATGAAACGGTCGAGATCGATAGCGGCGGCGACGTGATCGGCCAGACCATCGAGTGTCGTCTCGACACGAGACTCGAAATCCAGATCGCTCGCTGCGGCCCCTAGCCCAGCGAGAAACGCGGTGCGGAATGCATCGGCGGCGAATAGGCCGTGCAGATAGCAGCCGGCGACGCGGCCATCGGCGCCCATCGCGCCATCCGAGCGCGCATCCAAGCGCAGCAGCGGGCGGGCGCAGTCCGGTCCTTCCGTGCGCCCGATATGGATTTCGTAGCCTTGAACGGGCCGGCCGCTCGGTATGTGGATGCCGGTCGATTGCCGCAGCGTCTTGTCGCCGGCCAGAACGGTTGCGACATCGAGCAGACCGAGGCCTTCGGACTCGCCCGGCGGGCCCTCGATGCCGTCGGGATCGGCGACAGACCGTCCGAGCATCTGATAACCCCCGCACAGGCCGAGCACGCGCCCGCCCCGCCTGATATGGGCGCGGATATCGATGTCCCAGCCCTGATCCCTGAGCGCAGCTAGGTCAGCGCGCGTTGCCTTGCTGCCGGGCAGCAGAACAAGCGCAGCATCTGCCGGTAAGGCACGACCGGGCGCTACCATGTCGACGACGATATCGGGTTCGGCCCCAAGGGGATCGAGGTCGTCGAAATTGGCGATGTGCGGCAGGCGCGGCACGGCAATCTTGATGCGACCTCGACCTGCCGCGATAGGCGCTCGATCGAGCGCCATGGAATCTTCCGCCGGCAGGGAGCCGGCCGCCGCGAACCAGGGCACGATGCCAAGGCATTCGATGCCGGTACGCTCGCGCAGTAGGCTAATCGCCGGCGTGAACAGGGACACGTCGCCACGGAATTTGTTGATCAGATACCCTTTGATCCGCGCGCGCTCGGCCGGCGGCAGCAGCGCGTGGGTTCCAACCAAACTGGCGATCACGCCACCGCGGTCGATGTCGCCGACCAGCGCCACCGGCAGATCGGCCGCTTCGGCGAAGCCCATATTGGCGATGTCGCCGGCGCGCAGATTGACCTCGGCCGCACTGCCCGCACCTTCTATCAGCACCAGATCGGCCTGGGCCGATAGGCGAGCAAAACTTTCGAGCACGACAGGCAACAGCTTCGGCTTCATTGCCTGATAGTCGCGCCCGCTGGCTTGCCCCACAACGCGACCCTGGACCACGATTTGCGCGCCGTTGCCGCCCTGCGGCTTGAGCAGGACGGGGTTCATGTCGGTCGTCGGCGCCACGCCGCAGGCGCGTGCCTGGAGCGCTTGGGCGCGGCCGATTTCGCCGCCATCGGCGGTAACAGCGGCATTATTCGACATGTTTTGCGGTTTGAACGGCCGAACCGTCAGACCGCGGCGCGTATAGGCGCGCGCCAACCCCGCGACCAGCAGCGATTTGCCGACATCCGAACCCGTGCCCTGCAACATCAGCGCCGGGGTTCGGGCCGGATTCGTCATGTCAGTAGGCGGCGAGCGCGTCGTGCAGCACGCGGGACCCGGCCGAGCGAACTTGGCCCTCCAGCACGATCTGGCGCGGCTGGATCTGGCGGCCGTAATACTGGCTGTTCCACTCGTGCCGTGGCGCGATCAGGGCGCCATCGAGTGCGGCCCCGCCGAACAGACCCACGCCGCGCGAGAAGGCATAGATATCGACATTGCGCGAGCCAACCGTGGATGCCTCGGCACCCGCGCCCACGGTGCCGACTGCCATGGACACGTCGGCACCGACCTTAACTTGGTTCGACATAACGGCGTTCACCGCTTTGTCCGTCATCAAGGCGAATACTATCTCTTTGGCCTCGACGCCGATCTGGATACCGATGCTGCCGCCAGCGACCGTGTAGAACGCCGGGTCCGACCAGCCGCGTTGACCACGCACGACCAACACGCCCGAACCGCCCTCCCCACCCAGGAAGAACCCGGCCTTGACGTAGGACGGAACGATCAGCAGCGCCTTGGCCCGCTTAATATAGGGTTCGGCCTCTTTGAGCTGCGCCACCGCGCGGAACGAGGTCGCCGCTTTCTCCACCAGCACCTGCTGATCGGCCGCCTGGGCGCGCGCGTTGGATGTGGGCACCAGCAGTGTAAGCGCGAGGACAAACAGGACGATGCGAAACATGGGTACTCTCCACATTAGAATTCGATGCCGGCCTGGGCTTTCACACCAGACCGGAAGGGATGCTTGATCATGGTCATCTCGGTCACTAGATCGGCGGCTTCGATCAATTCGTCCCGCGCATTGCGGCCGGTGACGACCACGTGCAGATCGCGCGGCCGGGCGGTCAGCGCCGCCACAACCTCGGCAACCGGCAGGTAATCATACCTCAAGACGATGTTGAGTTCGTCCAAAAGGATGAGCTTGTAGGCCGGATCGGCGATCATCGCCTTGGCCTTGTCCCAGGCCGCGCGGGCAGCTGCGATATCGCGCTGGCGGTCCTGGGTTTCCCAAGTAAAGCCTTCGCCCATGGCATGCATGGTGACGAGATCGGGAAACCGGGCGAGCACGTGGCGTTCGCCGGTTTGCCAGGCGCCCTTGACGAATTGCACGATGCCGATGCGCATGCCATGGCCCAACGCGCGCAGCACCAGGCCGAAGGCAGCGGTGGATTTGCCCTTGCCTTTGCCGGTGTGGACGATCAGCAGGCCGCGTTCTTCGGTCTTGGTCGCCAGAATCTTGGCGCGCGCGGCCTTTTGCTTCGCCTTCTTCTCCGCGTGGCGGCGGTCGCGCTCCTCTTCGCCGAGATCGATTTCATCGGTCATGCCGCAACCTCCGCTCCGCCCGCCAGCCGCGCCAGCAGGATATAAGTATCGTTGGCGCGCGGGCGCCACAAGCCGCGCCGTTGCGCCTCCTGGAAGCGCCGCGCCGTCTCGGCCAGCGCTGCCGGATTGTGGGTTGCCATGAAGTCGCGCACGGCGGGATCGCCCAGATAGGCGTCGTAGAGCGCCTCGAAATGGTGATCGCGCACCGCATCTGTCGTAGCCGCAAAGGCAAACAGATAATCCACGGTCGCCGCGATCTCGAAGGCGCCCTTATAGCCATGGCGCATCACGCCGGCGATCCATTTGGGATTCGCCGCGCGCGAACGCACGACCCGGGCGACCTCTTCCTCCAGCGTGAGGATGCGCGGCCGTTCGGGCCGGGAATGGTCGTTGTGATAGACCGTGGGCGCCGCGCCTCGAATATGGGCGACGGCAGCGGCGAGACCGCCCTCGAACTGATAGTAGTCATCGCTGTCGAGCAGATCGTGTTCGCGATTGTCCTGGTTGTGCAGCACGGCCTCGACCCGGGCGAGCCGGGTTTCCAAATCGGTCCGTGCCACCACGCCCTCGGCCCCGGCGCCATAGGCATAACCGCCCCAGGCGAGATAGGCCTGAGCGAGATCGCCGCGGTCGGCCCAACCGCCCTCGTCGATCAGTGCCTGTAGGCCCGCGCCATAGGCGCCGGGCTTGGACCCGAAGACGCGGTAGCCGGCGCGGCGTTCGGCTTCATCCGCCGACAACCCGGCGGCAATCAGCGCCGCCCGCTCCGCGCGCACGCGCGTAGCCAATGGGTTGTCGGCTTCGCTTTCGTCCAAGGCCGCGACTGCGCGAACGGCAGAGTCGAACAGATCGATCAGATTGGCGAAGGCGTCGCGAAAAAAGCCGGAGACGCGCAAGGTCACATCCACCCGCGGCCGGGCCAACACGGATAAGGGCATGATCTCGAACCCGGTAACCCGGCGGGATGCATTATCCCAGCAGGGTCGCACGCCCATCAGCGCCAGCGCCTGGGCGATGTCGTCGCCGCCGGTGCGCATGTTGCTGGTGCCCCACGCGGAAAGGGCCACATGACGCGGCCAATCGCCATGCTCCTGGGCATGGCGTTCCAGCAACAGGCTCGCCGATTGCCAACCCAAATGCCAAGCCGCCGGCGTCGGCACGGCGCGGGTGTCGAGGGAATAAAAATTACGGCCGGTGGGCAGAACATCGGGTCGGCCGCGCGTCGGCGCACCGGATGGGCCGGGCGGCACGAAACGCCCGTCCAGGCCGGCGAGCAGACCGGCAATCTCGGCCGCGCCGCACGCTTCGACGGCTGGACCGAGGGATCGGGCGATCCAGTCGAGCACTTGCCTGATACGCGACCAAGCCGGATCGGCAGTGCGCGTACCAGCGATCAAATCGGCCGCCAAGGTCTCCAGCCGCTCGACCGTATCGCCCGTGCTGCGCCAGGGCGCTTCGATAATCTCCAGCGCAGCCGGTCGCGGCCCGCGCCAGGGCTCCGCCATGATGCAATCCAGCGGATCGAAACCGAGAGCCAGATCGGCCGCCAGCGCGCGCGTTAGCGAGGCATCCGCGCCCTCGCCCTTGCCGCGAGGCACGCGAGCGAGCGCGGCCAATAGGTCGATCAGCAAACGGTCGCGCGGTGCCAGGCCGAAGATGTGAAGACCGTCGCGAATTTGCAGTTCCTTAAGTTCGCACAGATAGCCATCGAGCCGCGCCAGCGCGTCGGATTCACTGGCATCGGGCGCGATACCGCAATCCCCGGCAATTCCGGTGCGTTCGGCTTGTTCGAGAATCTGTTTGCCCAGATGGGCGATGCGCCGGGGATCGATGGCGGCGGCTTCGTAATATTCGTCGACCAACGCCTCCAGATCCTTGAGCGGTCCATAGCTCTCTGCCCGGGTCAGCGGCGGGGTCAAGTGATCGATGATGACGGCCTGAGTGCGGCGCTTGGCCTGGGCACCCTCGCCGGGGTCGTTGACGATGAAGGGATAGAGATGGGGCAGCGGTCCCAATACCGCTTCGGGAAAGCAATCGGCCGACAGCGCAAGGGCCTTGCCCGGCAGCCATTCCAGATTGCCATGCTTGCCCAGATGCACGATGGCATCGGCGCGGAAACTCTGGCGCAGCCAGGCATAGACGGCGAGGTAGTTGTGCGGCGGCACCAGATCGGGCGCGTGATAACTGGTAGCGGGGTCGATATTGTAGCCGCGCGCCGGCTGGATCGCGACGGCGACGTTGCCGAGCCGGATCGCCGGCACGAGGAAGCGTCCGCAATCGAGCGATCCCGCACGATAGAACGGATCGGATTCGGGAGTGCCCCAATGCTCGGTCACGGCCGCGCGCACGGATGCCGGGAGGGTGGCGAAAAACACGCTGTAGTCGGCCAGCGGCAGCGACTCGTTCTCCTGCCGGTCGCGCGCGCGATGATCATTGGTCGGTCCGGCCAGCAGACGCGCCAGCAACTCGGCGCCATCGCGCGGACGATCGGTCACGCCATAGCCGGCCTCGGCGAGCGCATCGAGGATGACGGAAGCCGAGGCCGGCGTGTCCAGGCCGACGCCATTGCCGATCCGCCCATCGCGATTTGGGTAGTTGGCGAGCACTAGGGCAATGCGCCGCTCGGCCCTGGGTTTGGCGCGCAACCCGGCCCAGGCGGCGGCGAGGTCGGCGGTGAAATCGATCCGATCCGCCACGGGCTGATAGACGACCAGATCGGCCTCGGTCATCTCATCGCGCCGGGTGCGGCCCTTGAACGATACGGCGCGTGCCAGAATCCGGCCGTCCAGCTCGGGCAGCGCCACATGCATGGCGACATCGCGCGGCCCCAACCCGCGCGTGCCCACGCGCCAGCCGGCCTCGTCGGAACCGGCGAAGACTACTTGCAACACCGGCGCTTGGCTGGACTCGATCACACCGGGTCGATGGACCGCGCCCGGTTCCGACACGGCGAAGGCGGTGGCATTGAGCGCGATATCGGGCGGCGCCTGGGAAAACAGACGCTCCAGGGTTGCCACCGCCACCGAATCCTTCAAGCTGGCGACGTAGATGGGCAATACATTCAAGCCGCGCGCGGCGAGGGCGTGGATAAGGCCATCGATCGGCGCCAAGTTTCCCGCCTGCACCAATGCGCGATAGAACACGAGCGCCGCGACCGATCGGCCCTGCCGCCAATGGCGGCCTACGGCGTCAAGGTCGGGCGCCGGCTCTTCGGGCCAGTAGAGGCCGGCACGCAGCAGCGGTGCCGGTTCTTGCCAGGGGATATCGCGGCCGATCAGCCCCGATGCCACGCCGATGAAGCCGGCGGCGTTGTCGATTCCGCCATGGACGCAATATTGCCAGAGCCGGTGCCACATCTCGGCCGGCACGGTGGACAGGGACAAAAGCTCCGGATCTGGCTTGTCGTCGCCGGGCAGGAACGCAATGGCGCATCCGCTGGCCGCCAAGCGTTCGACGCCATAGGGCCAATAACCGCGCCCGCCCAATAGGCGAACGACTACAAGCTGCGCCTTGGCGATCACCTTTTCGATGTAGAGGTCGACCGATAAATTGTGACCAAGCTGGAGCAAGCTGGCCAAGCGCAGGCTTGGTATATCGGGGTGGCTGTCCTTGAGGCGGCGATAGGCAGCGGCGAGGCAGGCGATCTCGCTGTCGGCTGCGCTGAGCGCCACGATGTCGCCTGGGCTCTGGGCTAGATCGATCGCTGCGCCGCCGTCAGCGATGACTCCCGCAGTGGCGGCAAGTAGATGCATGACGCGGCTTAAGCGCCTGCAATCATGGCCGCGATCCCCGGGCGATCCAGCCCCTTTAGGCCGATCACGACGAGGGCGCTACGCCGGGTCTCGTCTTTGCGCCAGTCGCGGTCGTAATAGCGCTGAAACCGGGCACCCACGCCCTGGACAACATGGCGGCGCGCCCGTCCGGGTACGTCAAGGAAGCCTTTGATGCGCAAGATATCGTGGGCTGCGACCGTGCGGATCAGCCGCGCCTCCAGCGCCTCGGGATCGGCGACGGGGCCGAGATCGATGGCGAAGCTTTCGAAATCGTCGTGGTCGTGTTCGCCGCCTTCTGCATCGTGGTGAGAGGGTCGGTTGGCCAGATCGTCCTCTGCCCCGGCGCCGAGGCCGAGCAGCACGCTGGCGTCGATCCGGCCATGGGCGGTTTCGATCTGCTTGGCCCCGCGTCCAAGTGCGGCGGCTACCAGCCGTCCGGCTTCGCCGCGTCCGGCTGCGTCGACCAAATCGGTCTTGTTAAGAACGACCAGATCGGCGCAGGCGATCTGGTCCTCGAACACTTCTTCCAGGGGATTGTCGTGATCCAGGCTGGGATCGGCGGCGCGCTGGGCGGCGAGTGCAGTGGGATCGTCGGCGAAGCGGCCGGCGGCCACGGCAGCGGCATCGACCACGGCGATCACCCCATCGACCGTGACCCGAGCCTTGACCTCTGGCCAGTTGAAGGCCTGGACCAAGGGCTTGGGTAGAGCGAGGCCGGAGGTTTCGATGATGATGTGTTCGGGCGGATCGGGCCGGTTGAGCAGCTTTTCGATGGTCGGTAGGAAATCGTCGGCGACGGTGCAGCAGATACAGCCATTGGCTAGCTCGACAATGTCGTCTTCCCGGCAATCCTTGAGGCCGCAGCCGGCGATGATCTCGCGGTCCATGCCAAGCTCGCCGAACTCGTTGATGACAAAGGCGAGCCGGCGGCCCCTCGCGGTTTCGATGAGATGGCGGATCAGACTCGTTTTGCCGGCGCCGAGGAAGCCTGTGACGATTGTGGCGGGGATTTTGCGGGCCATGGGTGCGTTCGATCTTTCTATTTGAGAGTAAGCGGTAGGCCGGCAGCCACGAACACGACCCGGTCGGCTGCCGCGGCAATTTCCTGATTGAGCCGTCCCGCAGCGTCGCGGAAGGCGCGGGCCAGAGCATTGTCGGGCACGATGCCAAGCCCGACCTCGTTAGCCACGAATACGACGGGCCCGATAAGTGCGGGGAGCGCACGCACAAGGCCCGTGCCCGCGGCGTCAAGGTTGCGCCCGGCACCGATCAAATTGCTCAGCCAGAGCGTCAGGCAATCGACCAGAACGGCACGGCCGGGGGCTGCCAGAGCGGCCAGGCGCCCGGCCAGGTCCAAGGGCTCTTCGACCGTGGTCCAATGCGGCCCCCGGCGAGCCCGAT
Source organism: Alphaproteobacteria bacterium (assembly GCA_009694085.1). GTDB lineage: Bacteria > Pseudomonadota > Alphaproteobacteria > SHVW01 > SHVW01 > SHVW01. Next base: position 3,645 of record SHVW01000070.1, on the reverse strand, counting down.
GCAGGCGGATGCGTTCTGCCATCTCGCCATCGCCCGCCTCCGCCGTCGCCAGATAGACCGGCGTGTCAGCGCGCGCGACCAAGGCCTCGGCATAGGCGCTTTTGCCAGAGCGCGCGCCGCCCAGCACCAATGTCACGCCCGCAAGCGGCTCGCTCGTCGTCAAGGCTGGAATCCTCCCTCCGAGGATGGTTAACGCGCCCATGCGGATGTCGAGGAGGTCTCCTGGCTCGGGGTCATCGACCGCGGCACCTTCCCGACCTTGCCCGCTCGAATCGATGGGCTTGGCTAGTGGTCCCTGCCGCGATCTCGCCGTTCACAGTTGCGGGGGCAGCGCCGGGTTTGGCGGGGTCTCCGCCGTACCGAACTTCCCTGTCTCGACACGCGGGCCGAACCCTAGCACGGCTCCGAGGTGCTCGCCAGGGCAACAGAGAATCCATAGCATTTGTCGGGATTCCTATGGAACTACTCATGTGCCATCATGAGATAGCGTATCTAATCAAAAAGACATGGCTCAAGTTCTTGTTGGAAAATTACCAGATTCGGTCGTCGAGCTGCTTCGGGCGCGGGCAGCCGGCGCTAACCGGTCGCTGGAGCAGGAGCTGCGTTTGATCCTGATCGAGGCGGCCCAGCCGGCGCGCGCGCGGCTCAGGGACGTCGCTGCCGGGTTGCGCGGACAGTTGGCGGCGGAGCGACCGGTCGATACTCTCGACTTCTTGCGCACGGGCCGCGAGCCATGACCTGGGTGGTGGTCCAGCGTCGCCATCCAATGGTTCGTGCCGGATCGGCTGTCCCAGGTCGCGCTCAGCCTGCTGGATGACCCCCATCCCCTCTTGGCCCCCGATTTGATCGCGACCGAAGTGGTTAATGCCTTGTGGCGGCGCGAGCGGCAGGTCGGCGTGGCGCCGCTCGACCAGCCCGGGGCCATCGCGGTTCTAACCGGTGGCGCTATCCGGTTGCGGCCGGCGACCGAATTGCTGGCTGTCGCGGTCGAACTGGCGCGCCGGGTCGGCCGGTCCGTGCCGGAATGCCTCTATCTGGCCGTGGACGCCGACGGCACGCTGTTTACCGCCGACCGAAAATTGGTGGACCGGCTTAAACCGACCCTTTACGGCCGCCGCGTCGTCTTGCTGGACGATTTGGCCGTCCCTACCGCGGCGGCTGGTTGACCCGCGCCACGCGCCAGGCATCGCCGCCGGCAAAACCGCCATCCCGGATATGGTCGAGTCGGGTGAGCGACAGGTTTTCCACCTGGAAGCCGAGCGCGGTTTCGGGATCGAGGCCGAGGGCGACCCCGATGGCGGCGCGGATGGTGCCGCCATGGGTGACCGCTACGATATCGCGGCCGCCATGACTGCGGGTCAGGCGGCCGATGGCGCGGGCGACGCGCTCGGTGACCTCGACGAAGCTCTCGCCGCCCGGCGGCTTGTGGCGCGCCGGGGCAAGCCAGAAATTGGTATGCACGCTGTCCGGCGCTGCGCGCAGCTCGTCATGGCGCTTGCTCTGCCATTCGCCGAAGCTTTGCTCCATCAGCTCGGGTTCGACCAGGAAGGGCTGGGGCAGGGGATAGCCGGCGGTGCCGATGGCCTCGGCGGTTTGGCGGGTGCGCTGTAACGGCGTGGTCACCCAGAGCGCATCCCTGGGCAACAAACCGGCTAACGCGGCGAAGGCCGTGCCATCGGAGCAATCGGCCGGCCAATCCTCTTGGCCATAGCACCAGCCCACCCGGCTGGTCACAGGGGCGTGGCGAATCCACCACCAGCGTGTCGTAGTCATGACAGGGTCGCGGCAATAATAAGCACTGCAATCTCTTCCGCTTGTTCGATGGCGCCGAGCACGTCGCCGGTATAGCCGCCGATCAACCGGCGCGCCAGGGCGGCGATGGCCCAAGCCGCGCCTGCCGCCGCCAACATGGCGACGGCACCGGCAGTCAAGCCAAGCGCCGCCAACGCAATCGCGGTGCCAATAACGGCGGCAACCAGTGCCGTATCGCTTTCGGGCCGGCCGGCCCGCACGGCCAGCCCATCGGCCCGCGCCGGCACCAAGCGCACCATGACCATGGGCAGCAATCCGCGCGCACCGGCATGGGCGGCGATCAAGGCAGCCGCGCCGGCCCAAGCGGGCAGCGCGGACAGGGCAGCGGCACGCAAGCCGACGCTTAGGATCAAAGCAAGGACGCCGAAACTGCCGATCCGGCTATCGCGCATAATGGAAAGCCCGGCCTCGCGGTCGCGCCCACCGGCCAACATGGCGCCGAGCCCGTCGGCGGTGTCGGCCAAGCCGTCCTCGTGCAGCGCGCCGGTCAATCCGAGTGTCGTGCCAATCGCCAATAGAGCGGCCACCGAGGAGGGTACGTAAAGGCTGAGCGCGAGCGCGAACACGATGCCGCCGGCCGCGCCGACAACCGCGCCGACGACCGGCACGGCCGTGCTCGATTGGGCCAGGGTCGGGCCGCCGCCTGCGCCGGGAATCGGCAGCCGCGTGTAGAACATGGTGGCGGTTCGCAGCCGGTCGAACCAGGTGAAATTGTCGTCGCTCGAGGAACCGGTCATGTCGGCGTGAAACCAGTGGCGGGATGGCCGCAGTTATATGACAGTTGCGCGCCTCACGCCATTGGAGTTCCGCCATGCCCGCGCGTAAACCCGTCGCCTCGCTCGCCGAGATTCGCGCGGTTATGAAAGAACTGCCCGGCCCCGATCTGGACGCCGCCACGGTGGCGGCGGCGCGCGAGGGCCAATTGACCAAGCCGGCGGGCGCCCTCGGCCGCTTGGAGGAATTGACAAGCTGGCTCGCCACCTGGCAGGGCCGCCACCCGCCGCGGCTCGACCATCCGCGCACGGCGGTGTTCGCCGGCAATCACGGCGTCGCCGCCCAGGGCGTCTCGGCCTTTCCCAGCGCGGTCACGGCCCAGATGGTGTTGAACTTCCAGAATGGCGGCGCCGCGGTCAATCAGCTCTGCCGCACTGTTGACGCCGATCTGCGCGTCTATGAGATGAATCTGGACCAACCGACCCAGGATTTCACCGCTGGCCCCGCCATGACCGACGAGGACTGCGCGCGCGCCTTCGCCTACGGCATGATGGCGGTGGAACCCGGTATCGACGTGCTGGCGCTGGGCGAAATGGGCATCGCCAACACCAGTTCGGCCTCGGCGCTGTGCGCCGCGCTGTTCGGCGGCAGCGGCGCCGATTGGGCCGGGCCGGGTACCGGCATTGCCGGCGACCAGCTCCGCCACAAGGCCGCCGTGATCGATCGCGCGCTCGCGCTCCATCGCGCGGCGTTCGGCGATCCCTTGGAGATCATGCGCCGGCTCGGCGGCGTCGAACTCGCCGCCATTTCAGGCGCCGTAATCGCCGCCCGCCTCGCCCGCATCCCCGTGGTGCTCGACGGTTTCGCCTGCACGGCCGCCGCCGCCGTGCTCCATGCCATCGACCGCCGCGCGCTGGATCATTGCCTGGTCGCTCACCGCTCGGCCGAACCCGGCCATATCAAATTGCTGGAGCGAATCGGCAAGCCGGCTCTACTCGATCTGGGCATGCGGCTGGGCGAGGCCTCGGGCGCGACGTTGGCGCTGCTGATCCTGAAGGGCGCAGTCGCCTGCCATACGGGCATGGCGACGTTTGCCGAGGCGGGGGTGAGCGGGAAGGG